>NZ_JBHSFP010000020.1:0-165568 GCF_042654065.1 Sphaerisporangium dianthi
AGCGGCGCCTCGCTCTTCAGCAACGGCACCGACTGACGCTGCATGTTGGAGCCCATCAACGCGCGGTTGGCGTCGTCGTGCTCCAGGAACGGGATCATCGCCGTCGCCACCGACACCATCTGGCGGGGTGACACGTCGATGTAGTCGACTTCCTCTGCACGGGCCAGTTCGGTCTCGCCGCCCTTGGTGCGGACCAGGACCCGGGAGTCGGCGAACGTGCCGTCGGGGTTGAGGATCGTGTTGGCCTGGGCCTTGACGAAGCGGTCCTCCTCGTCGGCCGTGAGGTAGTCGATCTGTTCGGTCACCTTGCCGTCGACGACCTTGCGGTAGGGGGTCTCCACGAAACCGAAGGCGTTGATGCGGCCGTAGGAGGCCAGCGAGCCGATCAGGCCGATGTTCGGGCCTTCGGGCGTCTCGATCGGGCACATGCGGCCGTAGTGGGACGGGTGCACGTCACGGACCTCGAAGCCTGCCCGCTCACGCGACAGGCCACCGGGGCCGAGCGCGTTAAGACGCCGCTTGTGCGTCAGGCCGGCCAGCGGGTTGGTCTGGTCCATGAACTGCGACAGCTGCGAGGTGCCGAAGAACTCCTTCATCGACGCCACGACCGGGCGGATGTTGATCAGGGTCTGCGGCGTGATCGCCTCGACGTCCTGCGTGGTCATGCGCTCGCGCACGACGCGCTCCATACGGGCCAGGCCCAGGCGGACCTGGTTCTGGATGAGCTCGCCGACGCTGCGCAGGCGGCGGTTGCCGAAGTGGTCGATGTCGTCGACCTCGACGATGAGGGTGTCGGCCTGCGCCTCCGGGGAGGCCGGCATCGAGTCCTCGCCCGCGTGCAGCCGGACGATGTACTCGATGGTGGCGACGATGTCCTCTTCGGTGAGCGTCCCGTGGGAGATCTCGCTGGCGACGCCGAGCTTCTTATTGATCTTGTAGCGGCCGACCTTGGCCAGGTCGTAGCGCTTGGGATTGAAGTAGAGGTTCTCCAGCAGCGCCTGCGCGGACTCCTTGGTCGGAGGCTCGCCCGGGCGCAGCTTGCGGTAGATGTCGAGCAGGGCGTCGTCCTGGCCGGAGGTGTGGTCCTTCTCCAGGGTGGCGCGCATCGACTCGAACCGGCCGAACCGCTCGAGGATCTGGTCGCTGGTCCACCCCAGCGCCTTCAGCAGGACCGTGACGGCCTGCTTGCGCTTGCGGTCGACGCGCACCCCGACGCTGTCGCGCTTGTCGATCTCGAACTCGAGCCATGCGCCCCGCGAGGGGATCACCTTGCAGCTGTAGAGGTCCTTGTCCGACGTCTTGTCGGCGTTGCGCTCGAAATAGACGCCGGGCGAGCGGACCAGCTGCGAGACCACCACACGCTCGGTGCCGTTGATGACGAACGTGCCTTTCGGCGTCATGAGCGGGAAGTCGCCCATGAACACCGTCTGGCTCTTGATCTCGCCGGTGGTGTTGTTGATGAACTCCGCCGTGACGAACATCGGGGCGGAGAAGGTCATGTCCTTGTCTTTGCACTCGTCGACCGAGTACTTGGGCGGCTCGAACCGGTGATCGCGGAACGACAAGGACATCGTTCCGGAGAAGTCCTCGATGGGACTGATCTCTTCGAAGATCTCTTCGAGGCCCGACTGGGCGGGAACGTCCTTGCGCCCGGCCTGGCGAGCCGCTTCGACCCGCGACCGCCATTTCTCGTTGCCGAGCAGCCAGTCGAACGACTCGGTCTGCAGCGCGAGAAGATCGGGAACTTCGAGCGCTTCCTGGATGCGCGCGAAAGAAACGCGATGAGGACCAGCGGGTACGGTGGAAGCGTTACGCGAGGCTGCCAACAGATGTCCTTCCGGAGGGCACGGATGGAGTCGAACTGCGCGCACGCTAAACGCCCCAGAGCGATCCGGGGGCGTCGAGAGACAGCGCGAGGGAGCAGCATAACGTAGATTGCAGACAAATGTCCAAGCATGCCATAAGCATCAACCTCGGTGCCGCGCTCAGCATTTCATAGCCGGGGCGGCCCCGTCAACTCCTCCCGCCACGGTGCGCGCGGTGGCGGCGGCATCGCCTCCTTCGCGGCGGGCGCCCGAGCCGTACCCTGCCGATCTCCGCGGCGCTCGAAGCGGGCATGATGGTCTTCTCCCGGAAAACCCGGAGAAGGGGAGGCAGTCGTGCCGGACGAGTTCGATGTCATCGTGATCGGCGGCGGGCCCGCAGGCGAGAACGTCGCCGACCGGGCGGGGCGAGGCGGCCTCACCGTGGCGGTCGTCGAGGGCGGCCTCGCCGGAGGCGAGTGCTCCTATTGGGCGTGCGTGCCGAGCAAGGCGCTGCTGCGCCCGGTCGAGCTCGCCGCCGAGGTCGGCCGGATGCCCGGCCTGCGGCTCGGCCCGATCGACGCCGGCGCCGTGCTGGCCCGCCGCGACGAGGCCGTCTCCCACTACGACGACACCGGCCAGGTGCGGTGGATCGAAGGGGTGCCCGCGACGTTCGTCCGCGGGAGGGGAAGCCTGGACGGCCCGCTGCGGGTGCGGGTGGCCGAGCCCGGGGGCGGGTCGCGCTCGCTGACCGCCAGGCACGCGGTCGTGCTCGCGACCGGCAGCCACGCGGCCGTCCCGCCGGTGCCGGGCCTGGCCGAGGCCGAGCCGTGGACCAGCCACGAGGTCACCGCCGTCAAGGCCGTTCCCGGGAGCCTGGCCGTCATCGGCGGCGGCGTGGTGGCCTGCGAGATGGCCCAGGCCATGCACGGGCTCGGCGCGGCGCGGACGACGATGCTGGTCCGCGGAGATCGCCTGCTGCCGCGCATGGAGCCGTTCGCCTCCGAGTTGGTGGCCGAGTCGTTCGCCGCCTCGGGCATCGATGTGCGCACCGGCACCGGCGTGGTCCGGGTCGAGCGGTCTTCCCCGGGCGGCCCGGTCACCGTGCACCTGTCCTCGGGGGCGCTCGTGGAGGCCGACGAGCTGCTCGTGGCCACCGGCCGCCGCCCCGCCGTCGACGGCATCGGCCTGGAGTCGGTCGGGCTGCCCGGCGACCGGTTCGTGGAGGTCGACGACAGCATGCGCGCCACCGGCGTCGACGGTGGCTGGCTGTACGCCGTGGGCGACGTCAACGGACGTGATCTGCTGACCCACATGGGCAAGTACCAGGCGCGCGCCTGCGGCGACGTCATCGCCGCCCGGGCCAAGGGAGAGCCCGACGACCTGCCCTCCATGCGCGCCGGCGCCGGCGGGTACGGGGCGCCGCAGGTGGTCTTCACCGACCCGCAGGTCTGCGCGGTGGGCCGCACCGAGGCGCTCGCCCGCGCCGACGGCTTCCCCGTGCGGGCGGTCGAGTACGACCTCGGTGCGGTGACCGGCGCGTATCTGCTGGGCGACGGCTACCGGGGCAGGGCCAAGGCCGTGGTCGACACCGAGCGCCGTGTGCTGCTCGGCGTGACCTTCGCCGGCCCGGGCGCGGCCGAGCTGCTGCACGCCGCCACCATCGCCGTCACCGCCGAGGTGCCGCTGGAGCGGCTGTGGCACGCGGTGCCGCCCTTCCCCACCGTCAGCGAGATCTGGCTCCGCCTCCTGGAGGCCTACGGCCTGTGACCCCCGCGGCTCCGGGCATCCGACCGGAGCCGCGCACGCGGTGGGACGGGGTGCACGCTCAGGACGGCCGAGACGGGGCGGGGTCAAATGAGCGGCGGGTCGAAGTCCCAGTCGATGCGCGTGCCGCTCTGTGCCTGAATCCGGTCGGGGTTGTCCGGCTGGAGGGTGCGCTCGTAGCGCGCGAAGGTGTCCCTGTGCAGCGCGTCGGCCTCGGCGTCCGCCCCCTGCGCCCTGCGGTCGATCACGAGGTTCACGGCGGCGGACAGCGTGAGGAAGTGGTCTTCGCCGAAGAAGGAGCGGGATCGCTCGAGCACGCGCTCGCCGAGCTCGCAGGCCGCGTCGGCGTCGCCGAGCGCGGCCAGGTCGCCCGCCAGGTTGATCGCCGCGGTGAAGCTGTACTCGTGCTCCTCGCCCAGCCGCGCCATCAGGCCGGCCCACGCGCGCTCGTTCAGCTCGCGCGCCCGTGATGCGTCGCCGCGATGCCGGTAGAGCAGCGCGAGGTTGGCCAGGCATCCATGGGTGAAGGGATGGTCGGGGCCGTAGACCCGCTCGTAGCGCGACGCGGTGTCCCGGGTGTGGGCGAAGGATCCGGCGAGGTCGCCGGCGCGCCGCAGCGTGTTGGCAAGGGCCACCGCGGCCGACATCGTCAGGGGGTTGTCGCCGCCGAACAGCTTCTCGGCCCGCTCGTAGGCCTCGAGCGACAGCTCCAGCGCTCCCTGCGTGTCGCCGGCCCGCCGCCTGGCGATGGACAGGTCCTTGGCGGTGAGGACGCTGACCGGGTGTTCCACCCCGAGCTCGCGCCGGCCGAAGGAGTAGGCCTCCTCCCCCAGGTCGCAGGCGGCGGAGTAGTCCCCCGACAGCCGCACCACGCGGGCGAGGCTGTTCCAGGAGTCGAGGACGTCCCGCCTGCCGACGCCGGTGCCGGCGCTGCTCTGCAGGAGGTAGGCGAGCTCGTGCAGCCGGCGCCCCGTCTTGTGGTCGCTGAGGAGCACGTGGTCCAGCGCCAGGCTGTTGATCACCCGCAGCGTGGCCGGGGAGTTCTCCTCCATCACCCGCTCGTGCGCGAGTCTCGACTGGGCGTCATACTCGCGAGCGGCCAGGAACTCGCCTGCGGCCCGCAGATTGCCCCCGTAGCTGTTGGTGACGCGGAGCGTCTCTTCGTGCTCGGGGCCGAAGACCTCGCGCATCAGCGCCAGGGTCACCTCGTTGGTCGTGCGGGAGGCCTCGTACTCTCCGAGCTGCCACAGCACGTTGCCGAGATGCCGGCGCAGCCGCAGCACGTCCGGATCGCGGTGACCGGACGCGGTGGTCCACTTGTCCTGGAAGTCCTCGGCGAAGGTCTTGGCGAGCTGGTAGTTGCCGATGTGGTAGAGGTAGCGCACGACGTTGACGGCGAAGGCGCGCACGCGCGGGTCCTCGGACGTGGCGAGGCGCGAGGGCCCCACGTGGGGCACCAGGTCGGCGAAGCGCCGCCACTTGCCGGTGTCCTCCGGGTCGCCGGGCGCGCTCTCCGCCAGAAGCAGGTGGACCTCCCGCCGGAACTCCTTGTGCTGGGCCTCGTCGAGGCTGTCGCGGACCAGCGCCTGGATCAGCCGGTGCACCGTGATGGTGCCGGCGTCGGAGTCGACGCTCACCAGCGCGAAGCGTCCGAGCTCGCCGAGCGCCCGGCTCAGCAGGATGGTGTCCGACAGGATGGGCCGCATGCGGGCGATGTCGGGCGTCTTGTTGCCGCGCCGGAAGACGTCGCGCGGGATCGGGTCGGGGCCGAAGAAGGCGCAGCACCGCAGCATCTCGGCGCCCTCGGGCACGCGGTCCTCGACCCGCTGCACCGACAGTTGCCAGGCGCCGGTCACCGACAGCGGGTACTCGCCGCCCTTGCCCTGCTTGAGCAGCTTGCCGGTCTCGGCGGACAGCTTCTCGATGTAGTCGTCGACCGAGATGCCGCTCTGCAGCTGTAGAGCGGCCGCCTGCTCCAGCGCGAGCGGCAGATCTCCGAGCTCTTCGGCCAGCCGGCCCGCGTCGACCGGGTCGACGTCGCGCATGAGGCGCTTGGCCAGGAAGGCCAGGCTCTCCTCCCGGGTGAAGACGTCGACCGGCACGGTGTCGGCCATGCCGCTCCACCGGTTGTTGCGCGAGGTGACCAGCACGTGGCCGGGGCCGCCGTGCGGGATGAAGTCCACGATGTCTTCTGGCTGGTCGGCGTTGTCGAGGACCAGCAGCCAGCTGGCGTACGGCTCGCCGCGCTGGAGGGCCTCGCGCACGGACGCGGCGGCCTCCTCGGTGCCGACGACGCCGCCGGCCGGCAGGCCGAGCCTGGGCGCCAGGGCCGCGAGCGCGCCCCTGAGCAGGTCGACCTGGTCGGCCGGGATCCAGGAGACCAGGTCGTAGGCCCCCCGGTACCTCCAGACGTACTCGGTGGCCAACTGCGTCTTGCCCACCCCGCCCTGCCCGTGCAGCGCCTGGGGCAGCACGGCGGCCCGGGTCGAGGTCTTCAGGCTCCTGCGTAACTCGGTCAGCAGTGCTTCGCGACCGGTGAAGTTCTTGTTGCGCCCTGGAATGCGATCACCCCAGACCGCGGGCAGGCGGTCAGGGATCTGTTCGGGATTCCGCATGTTCACAGGGCCTCCGCCGCATCCGAAAGCACGTGTCTTCAGCTTATGCTCGGGTACAGGCGATTGAGCGCAGCAGAATCAATATAGCCGCGTACGTTCTCGAAGAACCCGGCGTGAACACGACACTGCGGGCGTCCATAACGATCGCCGCGATGGTCGGAGCGGGACATGAACGATGAAACCGACATCATCGATCTCACCGGCTACAGCTTCGAAGAACTGAAATCGATACCCGACAAGCAGCTACGGCGCGCGCTGTCGCGGGTCTCCGAGGCTCCGGAAGTGCCGTTCACGTTCCAGTCCTCCCTCTGACCCGCTCGCCACCGGCCTTCGGACATCGCCTGTGACGCCCGGCGGCGACGATATGGCCACGGGGGTCGGCGGCGAGAGCCTGCCCACCGGGGTGTTGCTCGGCCACGGGCCCGCCGGAGGTACGACCATTCTTCCGGTCCCCGCGATCTCGCCCGCGTCACCCCGTACATGACGACGAGGTTCGGCGACGACGCCACGTGTGTGAACGCCCTGGTGCGCGGAACTCTCAGCGGACGACCTCCGGGGACACCCGGCTTGAACGCTCCGATCGAACCGCACGCGGTGCACTCCGTTTTCCCTACCGATGTTTCCCTAACGACAAACTATGATGAATTTCTCATTTAGCCATCAAACGTGCCGGCAGGGACCCTGCAGCACGCCATATTCCCTGGGAGATGGCCACGTGCATCGGACAACGGTGCTTTCGCCGGCGAGACCGGGGGAATCCTCGTCCGGAGACGCCGCTGGTACCACTCGCACGGCATCTCGGAGCATCCGGATTCCGTCGTGATCATTGAGGACTTCTCCTGCCGCCCGTGGGTGAAACCTGTCGCCCGCAGGTGAGACGGGGACGTTTCGTCGTGTGGTGGTGATCGGCTTCGAGGACCAAAGTCACCGGGACTCGGGCACTCCGCCGCCTGCCCCGTACTGATCGGGCTGCCTACGTTCGAGAGGACGTCGAAGCCGCCCCGCGCCCGGCGCGGAGCCGTGGAGACCATCACCCGGGCCCCGCACGGACGGATCACTGACGCAAGGGAGGCGAGTCATGAACTCGAGTGGCCTCGACCTGGGAACCCTCACCCTCATGCTCCAGGCACTCGACGACTTCGTCGGCGCCGCCCTGCCGGAGGAGAGACAACTCGAACTGGACCACGAGGACACCTGCCCGGAGGACGTCATCCGCGCGATGTGCGGCGACGACCTGGGCGTCCAGCTGGCCTTCGTCCCGGAGGCCTACGGCGGGATGGGCGGCGACGCCCTCGACTCCTACCTCATCTGCGAGCGTCTGGCCCGCCTGGACATCGGCGTGGCCACCTCGGTGTTCGCCACCTTCCTCGGCAGCGACCCCATCCTGTTCGGCGGCACACCAGGGCAGAAGGAGCTGTGGCTCGGCCGCATCGCCTCCGAGGGCATCCTGTTCGCCTACGGCGCCACCGAGCCCGAGGCCGGCAGCGACCTCGGCGCGCTGCGCACCACCGCCCGTCCTGTGGAGGGCGGGTACGTCCTCGACGGGCGCAAGCAGTGGATCAGCAACGGCTCGATCGCCGACGCCTACACGATCCTGGCGATGACCCCGGGCGGCCCGTCCTGGTTCGTGGTCGAGAAGGGCTCCGCCGGATTCTCCTCGGCGCCGCCGGAGGACAAGCACGGCATCCGGCTGTCCAACACCGCGGCGCTGGTCCTGGACGAGGTGTTCGTGCCGGCGGAGAACCTCGTGGGCCTCGTCGAGGGCAAGGGCCTGGTGCAGGCCCAGCAGGTGTTCGGCTACACGCGGCTGATGGTCGCGGCCTTCGGCCTGGGCGGCGGCTGGGAGGCCACCGACCGCGCCATCAGGTACTCGGCCGACCGCGTGCAGGGGGGCGCTCCCCTGTCGGACAAGCAGGGCTACACCCACAAGCTGATCGTGCCGCACGTGGTGCGGCTCGAAGCGGCCCGCGCGTACATCGAGGACACCTCGCTGCGCATCGACGCCGGAGAGGGCGAGGGCGGCGCGCTCAACACCGAGGGCGCGATCGCCAAGTACCTCGCCACCGAGGCGGGCAACGCCGCCGCCGAGGCCGCGATCCAGGCGCACGGCGGCTACGGCTACACGCGCCCGTACATGGTCGAGAAGATCAAGCGCGACGTGCGGATCACGACGATCTACGAGGGCACCTCGGAGATCCTGGAGATGACGATCGCCAGGGACCGCTGGCAGCGCCACCTGAAGACCCGGGGCGCCTCCTACCACGACGTCGCCAAGACCCTCGCGCTGCTGCCCGCCGAGACCGGCGCGACGACCGCCGCCCTCGCCCTCGAATGCCTCACCGGCGTGATGGAGGCCTGCCGGGCCGACCGGCTCACCCGCAGCCAGCACGTGCTGTTCCGGCTCGGCGAGCTGGTCGCCTACGGCGAGGCCGCGGCCGTGCTCGCCCGCCGCGCCGCCGCCGCCCTCGCGGACACGCTGCCGGAGAAGGCCGACCGGCGCTTCGGCCCGGCCGCGCTGGCCGCCATCAGCCGCCTCTTCGCCCGCGAGGCGGCCATGAAGATCGCCGAGGAAGGGTCGCGGTGGGTCACCGGCGCGCTGCCCGCGGGACCGGGTGCGCACTTCGCCGCGGCCGGCGACGCGCCTCCCTTCGCGGGCGAGACGCGCCCGCTGCCTCTCGCGGAGGTGCGGGCCGCCCAGCGGGGGCTGCTCACGGACATGGACCTGATCGCGGACGTGCTCTACGGCCGCGCCGACACCGGGAACGCCTCATGAACGCCATGCCGCTCGAACCCGTCGCCGTCGTCGGCGTCGGCGCCATCCTGCCGGACGCCCCCGACGCCGGGGCCTTCTGGGACAACGTGAAGGGCGGCCGGTACTCCATCTCGGGCACCCCCGCCGACCGCTGGGACCCGGACCTGTACTACGACCCCGACCCCCGCGCCCCCGACAAGACGTACTCGCGCATCGGCGGCTGGGTGCGGGAGTACCCGTGGGACCCGATGGGGTGGCGGCTCGCCGTGCCGCCGACCGTGGCGGCCCAGCTCGACATCGGCCAGAAGTGGGCGGTCGGCGCGGGCCGGGAGGCGCTGCTGGACGCCGGCTGGCCGGGCTGGAGCACCGATCCCGAGCGCGTGGCCGTCATCATCGGCAACGCCATCGGCGGCGAGAAGCACTACCAGACCAACCTGCGCATCGAGTTCCCCGAGCTCGAACGCGAGCTGCGCGCCGCCCCGTCGTTCGGCGTCCTGCCTCCGGCCGTGCGCGCCGCGGTGCTGGCGGAGGTCGAGGACTCCTACAAGGCGAAGCTGCCGCCGGTCACCGAGGACACCATGCCGGGCGAGCTGGCCAACATCATCGCCGGACGGGTGGCGAACCTGTTCAACTTCCGCGGGCCCAACTTCACCACCGACGCGGCGTGCGCGTCGGGCCTTGCCGCCCTGACCTCGGCCGTGCGCGGCCTGCAGGTGGGCGACTTCGACGTGGCGCTCAGCGGCGGCGTCGACCGCAACATGGGCGTGTCCGCGTTCGTGAAGTTCTGCAAGATCGGCGCGCTGTCGGCGACCGGCACCCGGCCGTTCGACGCCGGCGCCGACGGGTTCGTCATGGGCGAGGGCGCCGCGCTGTTCGTGCTCAAGCGCCTGTCGGACGCCGAGCGCGACGGCGACCGCGTCTACGCGGTGCTGCTGGGGCTGGCCGGGGCGAGCGACGGCAAGGGCAAGGGCATCACCGCGCCCAACCCGATCGGCCAGCGGCTCGCGATCGAGCGGGCCTGGGCGGCGGCCGGTCTGGACCCGGCGTGCGCCACCTACGTCGAGGCGCACGGCACCTCCACCAGGGTCGGCGACGCCACCGAGCTGGGCGCGCTGAGCGAGGTCTTCCAGAAGGCCGGTCCCGGCGCGATCGCCCTGGGCTCGGTGAAGTCCAACTTCGGCCACCTGAAGGCGGCGGCCGGCGCGGCCGGGCTGCTCAAAACCGTGCTGAGCCTGCGCGACGGGCTGCTGGTCCCGAGTCTGCACTTCCACGAGCCGAACCCGAACGTCGACTGGTCGGCCGTGCCGTTCCGGGTCAACACCGAGCTGCGCGACTGGCGGCGGCCATCCGGCGGCGTCCGGAGCGCCGGGGTCAGCGCGTTCGGTTTCGGCGGGACGAACTTCCACGTCGTGCTGGAGGAGTACGTGCCGGGCCGGCACCGCGCCGAGGACGCCCCGCGCTCCTTCGCCGGCGCGGCCCTTCCCCCGAGAACGGCCGAGGCCGCCGCGGCGCCGCGACCGGCCGCCGAGGCCGTTCCTCCGTACGGGGCCGCGGCCGCGGTCTCGCCGGGCACGTCCGCGACCACGACGGCCCCCGCCGCCCTCGCCACCGCGGCGGGACCGCTCCAGGCGGCCAAGGCGCCGCTGCGCGGCGTCGCGGTGGTCGGCGGAGCGGACGAGGCCGAGGTCATCGCCCGGCTCGAACGTCTCGAGGCGGCCCCCGCGCCCACCGCGCCCGACCCGGCGCTCGCCGGCGCCGCGCTGCGCGTCGCCATCGACTACACCGACCGGGCCGACCTGGCGAACAAGGCGGCCAGAGCCGTCGCGGCGCTGCGCAAGGACGACCGGGCGATGTGGCGCATGCTGCGCGCCAAGGGCGTCTTCGCCGGGCGCGGCCCCGCCCCGAAGGTCGCCTTCCTCTACACCGGCCAGGGCTCGCAGTACGTCGACATGCTGCGCGGGCTGCGCGAGAGCGAGCCCATCGTCGCGGCGACGTTCGACGAGGCCGACCGCATCATGACCCCGCTGCTGGGCCGCCCCCTGACCTCCTACATCTTCTCCACCTCCGGGGACACCGAGGCGCTGGAGCGGCTGCTGCTGCAGACCGAGATCACCCAGCCCGCCGTGCTGACGGTGGACGCCGCGCTGACCCGGCTGCTGGCCGCCTACGGCGTCCGCCCCGACTTGGTGATGGGGCACAGCCTCGGCGAGTACGGCGCGCTCGTCGCCGCCGGGTCGCTGACCTTCGAGGCCGCACTGGAGGCGGTCAGCGCGCGCGGCCACGAGATGGCCTCGCTCTCCCTGCCCGACAACGGCGCGATGGCCGCGGTGCTCGGCCCGCTCGAGGAGA
Organism: Sphaerisporangium dianthi; assembly: GCF_042654065.1. NCBI lineage: Bacteria > Bacillati > Actinomycetota > Actinomycetes > Streptosporangiales > Streptosporangiaceae > Sphaerisporangium > Sphaerisporangium dianthi. Next base: position 11,286 of record NZ_JBHSFP010000020.1, read on the forward strand.
TCGGGCGCGTCGTGGCGGCGGCCGACGGCTACGTCGTCATCGCCAACATCAACAGCACCGGGCAGGCCGTCGTCGGCGGCGCCACCCCCGCGGTCAGGAAGATCGTCGAGACGTTCCGCGCGGCCGGGATGACCGCGATGCCGATCCCGGTCAGCCACGCCTTCCACACCTCGATCGTCGCCCCGGCGAGCGAGCCGCTGAAGACGGCGCTGCGCCGCCTGGACGTCCGGCCTCCGTCCCTGCCGATCGTCGCCAACGTGACCGGCGAGTTCTACCCGGCCGACGCCGGCGTGGAGACGATGCTGGACATCCTCGGCCGCCAGGTCGCCTCACCCGTGCAGTTCGTCACCGGACTGCGCACCCTGTACGACGCGGGCGCGCGGGTGTTCGTCGAGGTCGGCCCGAAGAAGGCGCTGCACGGCTTCGCCGAGGACGTGCTCGGCACCGCGCACGACGACGTGCTGACGCTGTTCACCAACCATCCCAAGACGGGCGAGGTGGCGTCGTTCAACCAGGCGCTGTGCGGCCTGTACGCGGCCGGCCTCGCCTACCCGGCGCCCGGGACGGCGAGCACACCCGCCCACGTCCGGGCGGACACCCCGGCACACATCCAGGCGAGCACCCCGGCCCACGTCCGGGCGAGCGCTCCAGCCCACGTCCAGGAGAGCACCCCCGCACACGTCCACGAGAGCGCTCCAGCCCACGTCCAGGGAAGCGCTGCGGCCCACGTCCAGGCGCGCGGTCCCGTGCCCGCCGCCCCCCTCCCCCACCGCCCTGCGAGGTCCGCCACCATGACCAGCGACACCTATGCCAAGCTCGGCCGGCTGTTCACAGAGACCCTGGAGCAGGGCCTGGCGATGTGCGGGGTCACGCCGGACGGCGTGCCCGCCGCCGAGCCGGTCGTCGTGACCGGCGCCGCGCTCGGGCTGCCCGGCACCCCGCGCGTCTTCGACGACGAGAACCTGTCCCGCATTCTGGACGGGCAGCAGTTCATCGACACCATTCCGCACCGGCTGCGCCGCGCGATGGTCGACCGGCACATCACCCGCCTGGTCAAGCGCGAGTCCGGTGACCCGACGTTCGAGGCCATCGACAGCGAGGCCGACGTCGTGAAGCTGGCCGGGCGCAACGCGCCGCTGGACGTCGTCGCCGAGTTCGGCGTGGACGCCGCCAGGGACGCCGCGCTCGACGTGGCCACCCGCCTGGCCATCGGCGCCGGGTTCGACGCGCTGCGCGACGCCGGCGTCCCGCTGGTCATGCACTACAAGACCACGACGCTCGGCACCCGCCTGCCCGACCGCTGGGGCCTGCCGGACGCGCTGCGCGACGACACCGGCGTGATCTTCGCCTCCGCGTTCCCCGGCTACGACGCCTTCGCCGGCGACCTCGAGCGTTACTACACCGACCGCGCCCGCAGGGAGCAGCTCCTCGCGCTCGAGGCCGTGCGTTCGCGCATGCGCGCCGATGAGCCGGCGACCGCCGAGGTGGACCGGCGCATCGGTGAGCTGCGCGACCGCCTGCGGGCCGAGCCGTACGCGTTCGACCGGCGGTTCCTGTTCCGCTGCCTGTCCATGGGGCACTCCCAGTTCGCCGAGATCATCGGCGCGCGCGGCCCGAACACGCAGGTGAACGCCGCCTGCGCCAGCACGACGCAGGCCGTCGGCCTGGCCGAGGACTGGATCCGCGCCGGCCGCTGCCGGCGGGTGATCGTCGTCTCCGCCGACGACGCGACCTCCGACACGCTGCTGCCGTGGATCGGCTCGGGCTTCCTGGCCTCCGGCGCGGCGGCGACCGACGACCTCGTCGAGGACGCCGCCACCCCGTTCGACCGGCGGCGCCACGGCATGATCGTGGGGGCCGGCGCGGCCGCCATCGTGGTCGAGTCGGCCGCGGCCGCCCGCGAGCGCGGCCTGCGGCCGATCTGCGAGGTGCTGGGCACCGTCACCGCCAACAGCGCCTTCCACGGCACCCGCCTCGACGTCGAGCACATCGAGCAGGTCATGGAGCGGGTCGTCCGGCAGGCCGAGAGCCACGGGATCGACCGTTACGAGATCGCCCCGGAGACCGTGTTCGTCTCCCACGAGACCTACACCCCCGCCCGCGGCGGGAGCGCCGCCGCCGAGATCAGCGCACTGCGGCACGCCTTCGGCACCGCCGCGGACTCGATCGTCGTCACCAACACCAAGGGCTTCACCGGCCACGCGATGGGCGCCGGCATCGAGGACGTCGTCGCGATCAAGGCGCTGGAGACCGGCATCGTGCCGCCGGTGCCGAACTTCAAGGAGCCCGACCCCGAACTCGGCCCGCTGAACCTGTCGGCCGGCGGCACCTACCCGGTGCGGTACGCCCTGCGCCTGGCGGCCGGGTTCGGCTCGCAGATCGCGATGACGCTGATGCGCTGGACGCCGATGCCCGACGGGAGGCGCCGCCGCCCCGGCGAGCTGGGGTACGCCTACCGCATCGACGACCACGCCGCGTGGCAGCGGTGGATCGCCGCGCTGGGCGGGCGGCCCGACGCGCCTCTGGAGGTCGTGCAGCGCCGCCTGCGCCTCGACGACGGCGGCGCCCCGGCGCCCGCCGCGGCTCTGGCGTCGTCCGCCGCGGCTCCGGCCGCGACCTACGCCGCACCCCCGGCGATGGCCCCGGCGGCGGCGCCTCCCGTCGGGCCCCCGGCACCGGCCTCCGCCGTGGCCCTCGCGGCCCCCGCCGCGACCCTTCCCGCCGCGGCGGCCATTCCTCGGACCTCGTACCTGGCCGGGCCCGAACGCCGGACGACCATTCCGGCCACCCCCGCACCCCCGGATCGGGCTCCGGCCGCCACCTCACCGGCGGCGCGGGCCTTCGCCGCTTCCTCACCCGCGCCGCCATTGACCACCTTCCCGCAGGCCGGCGTCCCCGCCGCGCCGGAACCTCCGGCTCACGCCGAGGCCGCGCCGCCCGCCGACGAGGTGGCCGGCTCGGTCGTCGAGATCGTCTCCGAGATGACCGGCTACCCGCCCGAGCTGCTGGAACCCGACCTGGACCTCGAAGCCGACCTCGGCGTCGACACCGTCAAGCAGGCCGAGATCTTCGCCGCCGTCCGCGAACGCTACGCCCTCCAGCGCGACCCCGACATGCGCCTGCGCGACTTCCCCACCCTCGACCACGTCATCGGCTGGATCCGCGACCGCCTCACCCCCGCCCTGGACGGGCCCGGCGAGACCGCCGAGATCCCCTCGGACGCACCGGCACCCGTGGGCGGCGACGCCTCCGGCGACGGGACGCCCGAGCCCGCCGACGAGGTGGCCGGCTCGGTCGTCGAGATCGTCTCCGAGATGACCGGCTACCCGCCCGAGCTGCTGGAACCCGACCTGGACCTCGAAGCCGACCTCGGCGTCGACACCGTCAAGCAGGCCGAGATCTTCGCCGCCGTCCGCGAACGCTACGCCCTCCAGCGCGACCCCGACATGCGCCTGCGCGACTTCCCCACCCTCGACCACGTCATCGGCTGGATCCGCGACCGCCTCACCCCCGCCGCGCCCGCGGTGGAGGAGCCGGCACCCGCGCCCCGGACCGCCGCGCCCGCAGAGGAGAAGCCCGCACCGGCGCCCCGGACCGCCGCCCCCGCGGAGGAGGAGCCCGCACCCGCGCCGCAGATCATCGCGCCCGGGGACGCCGTCGCGGAGGGCGAGAAGGCGCCGGACGCCGGGCAGGCCGCCGGACGGTACCCGCGGCGCGTTCCGGTGCCGGTGTTGCGCCCCGCCATCGCGGTGTGCGCGCCGACCGGCGTCACGCTGGCCGCCGGCGCCCGGGTCGTGGTGGCGCGGGACACCGGCGGCGTCGGCAAGGCGCTGACAGGCCGGCTGGAGAAGCTCGGCTGCGACGTGCTCACGCTCGACCCCGCGGCCCCCGCCGACGAGCTGACCGGCCATCTGGACGCGTGGCTCGCCGACGGCGGCGTGCACGGCGTCTACTGGCTGCCGGCCCTCGACGACGAGGGAGCGACGGCCGCCATGGACCTGGCCGGCTGGCGTGAGGCGACGCGTCGCCGGGTGAAGAACCTGTACGCCGTCGTCCGCCGGCTCTGCGCGCGGTCGCCGTTCCTGGTGACCGGCACCCGCCTCGGCGGCTACCACGGCTACGACGAGGCCGGGGCGACGGCGCCGCTGGGCGGCGCGGTCACCGGTTTCGCCAAGGCCTACCGGCGGGAGACACCGGACGCACTGGTCAAGGCGGTGGACTTCGCCACCGGCCGAAAGACCGGCGCCATCGCCGACATGCTCATCGAGGAGACGCTCCGCGACCCCGGCTGCGTCGAGGTCGGCCGCGCCGACGGCCTGCGGTGGACCGTCGGCCTGGAGGAGCGCGCGTGGCACGACGACGGCGGCGACCGGCCGGGCCTCGCGCTCGGCCCGGACAGCGTCTTCGTCGTCACCGGCGCGGCGGGCGGCATCGTGTCGGCCATCACCGCCGACCTGGCGGCTGCGGCCCCCGGCGTGTTCCACCTGCTCGACCTCACCGCCGAACCCGACCCCGGCGACCCTGAGCTGCGCAAGTACGCCACCGACCACGAAGGGCTCAAGGCCGACATCGCGCTGCGGCTCAAGCAGGAGGGCAAGCGGCCGACGCCGGTGCTGATCGAGCACGAACTGGCCCACTACGAACGGCTGGACGCGGCGCTCGCCGCCGTCCGGGCCGTCGAGCGGGCCGGTGGCACGGCGCGCTACCACCAGGTGGATCTCACCGACCCCGGCGCCGTCGAGCGGATCGTGGACCAGGTGCGGGCGACGAGCGGCCACGTCGACGTGCTGGTGCACGCGGCGGGCGTCGAGGTGAGCCGGTCCCTGGCCGACAAGCGCCCCGGCGAGTTCGACCTGGTCTTCGACGTCAAGAGCGACGGCTGGTTCAACCTGATGCGCGCCATCGGCGACATGCCCGTGGCCGCCACCGTCGCCTTCGGCTCGGTCGCCGGGCGGTTCGGCAACGCCGGCCAGACCGACTACAGCGCCGCCAACGACCTGCTGTGCAAGGCGGCGAGCGGCATGCGGCGCACCCGCCCGGGAACGCGGGCGATCGTCCTGGACTGGACGGCGTGGGCCGGCATCGGCATGGCCACCCGCGGCTCCATCCCGAAGATCATGGAGATGGCGGGCATCGAGACGCTCGCACCCGAGGTGGGCGTGCCGTGGGTGCGCGGCGAGCTGACCCGCTCGGCGGACCGCGGCGAGGTGCTGGTCGCAGGCGCGCTCGGCCTGCTCGGTGACGAGGCCCACCCGACCGGCGGGCTGGACCTGGACGCCTTTCAGGCGGCGGGCGCGGCCGAGGCCGGGCCGATGGCCGGGACGGCCGAGGCGTACGGCGTGTACTCGGGGCTGACGACGCGCGTCACGCTCGACCCGAAGCGGCAGCCCTTCCTCGACCACCACCGCATCGACGGCGTCGCCGTCCTGCCCGGCGTGATGGGCATCGAGGCGTTCGCCGAGGCGGCGCGCCTGGCCGCTCCCGGGCTGCGGGTCACCGCGGTGGAGGACGTCGACTTCCTCGCGCCGGTCAAGTTCTACCGCGACGAGCCGCGCACGCTGACCGTGCGGGCGACGGTCCACCGGGTGGGCGGCGACCTGCTGGCCCGCTGCGTCCTTTCGGCCGAGCGGCCCGTTCCGGGCTCGGCGGTCCCGCGGCGCACCGTCCACTTCACCGGCGCCGTCCGCCTGTCGCGGGCCGCGCCCGCGCCCGATCAGGAACCGCCGGTCGAGGAGCCCGGCACGACGATGCCCGCGTCCGAGGTGTACCGGGTGTTCTTCCACGGACCCGCCTACCAGGTGGTCGCATCGGCCTGGAGCCACAAGGACGGCGCGGCGGCGACGATGGCGGCCGGCCTGCCGCCCGACCGCGATCCCGCCACCTCTCCCATGGTCACCGACCCCCGGCTGATCGAGCTGTGCTTCCAGACCGCGGCCCTGTCCCAGGCGGCCAGGACCGGCCGGATGGCGCTGCCGCTGCACGTCGACCGCGTCACGGTGTACCGCGACGAGGCGGCCGGAGCCGGCCCGGGCGTCCGGCGCGCGAGCGCCGGGGATGACCGGGGCGACGGCCGGGACGCCGGCCAGGACGCGGGCCGGGACGCCGGACCCGTGCGAGCGGTCGTCACGGCCGACGGCGACCGGTTCGCCTGCGCCGTGCTCGACGCGGAGGGCCGGGTCCTCACGCGCGTGGACGGATACCGCGGCACCCCCGTCCCCGGCGAGCTGCCGGCCGAGCAGCGCGCCATGCTCACCCCGGTGGCATGACATGGACACCATGAGACGGCTCGCGATCGTCGACCGCGGCGAGCCGGCGCTGCGGGCGCTCGACGCCGTCGCGGAACTCAACCGCGACGGTGGCGCGCCCCGCATCACCACCATCGTCCTGTACCCCGACCTGGACGCCGACGCCTGTTACGTGCGCATGGCCGACGAGGCGGTGCCGCTCGGCGAGGCCACCTACGTCGACCCCGAGGACGGCCGGCGCAAGTCGGCCTACCTCGACGAGGAACGCGTCATCGCCGCTCTGCACAAGGCCGGCGCCGACGCGGTGTGGGTCGGCTGGGGCTTCGTGTCCGGGCACGCGTCTCTGGCGGAGCTCTGCGAGAAGGCCGGCATCACCTTCGTCGGCCCGGACAGCGGGACCATCCGCCTGTTCGGCGACAGGATCGCCGCCCGGTTGCTCGCGGAGCAGGCCGATGTGCCGGTCGTGCCGTGGAGCCACGGCCCGCTGAGCGACGCCGCCGACGCCGGGCGCCACGCCGGCGACCTCGGCTATCCCGTGGTCGTCAAGGCGGCGGCCGGCGGCGGGCGCGGCATCAGGATCGTGCGCGAGCCGCGCGAACTGGGCGCCGCGCTGGCCGCGGCCCGAGCCGACGCCGACGCGGCCTTCGGCGACCCCGCCGTCTTCCTGGAAAGCCTGATCCCACGCGCCAGGCACGTCGAGGTGCAGATCATCGCCGACGGCCACGGCACCGTCTGGACGCCCGGCGTGCGCGACCTCAGCGTCCAGCGGCGCCACCAGAAGGTCATCGAGGAGTCGTCCTGCACCGCCCTGGACGCGGCCACCGAGCGTGCCGTCAGCGACGCCGCGGCGCGGCTGGCCCGGGCCGCCGGCTACCGCAACGCCGGCACGGTGGAGTTCCTGGTGGACCCGGCGACCGGCCGGCACATGTTCACGCAGGTCGGCACCCGGCTGCAGGAGGGGCACCCGGTGACCGAGGAGACCGCCGGCATCGACCTGGTCAAGCTGCAACTGCACGTGGCCATGGGCGGTCGTCTCATGGGCGAGCCTCCGGCGCCGCGCGGGCACGCCGTCGAGGCGCGATTGCGCGCGGAGAGCCCCGAGCGGGGGTTCGCCCCCGCGCCGGGGCGCGTGGCGCTCTTCCGGCCGCCTGCCGGCCCGGGCGTCCGCGTCGACGCGGGCGTCTCCGAGGGCGATGTCGTGCCTCCCTGGTCCGACTCCGTGATCGCCAACGTGACGGCCTGGGGCCAGAACCGCGACGAGGCGCTCGCCCGGCTGCGGCGGGCGCTGGCGGGCACCCGGCTGGTCGTCCAGGGCGGCGCCACCAACCGGTCGTTCCTGCTCACGCTGCTCGACCACGACGAGATCAGGCAGGGCCGGGCCGACGACCGCTGGCTGGAAGAGATGACGGCCCGCGGCGAGCACCTGCCCGGCCCCGACCCGCTCGCGGTGCTGCAGGCGGCGATCGAGGCGCACGACGCCGACCACGCCGCCGAGCGGGCCGCCTTCCACGCGGCCGCGGCCCGAGGGCGTCCAGAGGTGTCGGACGAGCGCGGGCGCCGGGTGCGGCTGCGCCACCACGGCGTGGCGTACGACCTCACGGTGCTGCGCGTCGCGCCGGGCCGTTACCGGGTGAAAACCGGCGAGGGGCCGGTGGACGTGCGCGTCGAGCGACGCGACGGCTACGAGCGGCGGCTGACCTGCGGCGGCGCCCGCCACCGCACCCAGGTCGTCCTGGACGGGGCCACCTGCCTGGTGGAGATCGAGCGCCAGGACCGCTGGACCGCGCACCGCGTGCGCCGCGACGACGGTGACGTCGTGCGCGCCGAGTTCCCCGCGCTGGTCGTCGCCGTGCACGTCCGCCCCGGCGCGCGGGTCCGCCAGGGCGACCCGCTGGTCACCGTCGAGAGCATGAAGACGGAGTCGACGCTCGCCGCGCCCCGCGCGGGACGGGTCATCAGCGTCGAGGCGGCCGTCAACACCCAGGTCGCCGAGGGCCGGCCGCTGCTGCGCGTCCGCGAGGAGGATCCGCCGGACGCCGAACCCGCGGACGGGCGGCCGGTCGGCTTCTCGGCGCTGGTGACCGGCGGTGACGACGGCGGCCGGTACGCGCCGGTCTACGAGGTGCTCAACGGCTGCCTGCTCGGCTTCGACCTCGATCCCCGCCAGGCGGACCAGGCCGGCCTCGCGAAGTCCCTGCCGCCGGACGACCCCGGCCTGATGGCCGCCGAGGAGGAGTTCCTGGACCTGTTCGCCGACGTGAGCGGCCTCTGCCGGCCGCTACCCGAGCCCGGCGAATCCCGGCACGCGAGCGCGCAGGAGTACCTGCTGTCCTACGTGCAGTGGCTCGACCCCGAGCGGGCCGGCCTGCCGCAGGGCTTCCGCGCGCTGCTGCTGCGCGTCCTCGCCCGCTACGGCGTCACCACCCTCGAACGCACGCCCCAGACCGAGGAGGCCGTCGTCTGGCTGTTCCGGGCGTTCCACCGCGCCCACGAGCTGGCGCCCGCGGTGGAGGCCGTGCTGGAGCGTTGGATGCGCCACCGCGACCTGCTCGCCCCTGCCGCCGGCCCGCGCCGGCGCGACCTGCTCGACCGGCTCGCCGTCGCCGCCCAGACGCGGCACCCGATGATCGCCGACCTGGCCAGGGACGTTCGGTTCAACTACTTCGACGCCCCGATGTACGAGCGGTCCCTCGCGGCGGTGTACCGGGAGATGGCGGCGCACCTGGCAGACCTGGCCGCCGACCCCGCCAGGGCCGACCGCGACGAGCTCATCGAGCGGCTGGTCTGGTGCTCGCAGCCCATGCGGGGCCCGCTGCTGGCCGCCTGGCGGGCGGCGGGACCCGACTTCAGGAAGGTCGTCGTCGAGGTCTACATCCGGCGGTTCTACCGCACCCGCGCGCTGGAGCGGCTCTGCTGGGACGGGCCGCTCGGCACCGCCGACTTCGATGAAGACGGCACGCCGTACCACCTGGTCGTGGCCTACACCGCGCTCGAGGAGGCGCCCGAGGCGCTCGCGGCCGTCGCCGCGCACCTGGCCGGCGTCGACCCGGCCCGCTCGGCCATCGTGGAGCTGGTCGCCTGGCGGCCCGGGAAACGTCCCGGCGCCGGCGAGCTGGCCAAGGAGATCGAACGGCTGCTCGCCGGCCTCGACCTCGGCGCCCGGACGGGCCGCCTGTGCGTCACCGTCACCAGCGACAGGGGAGCCGGCGGCCAGCATCGGCGCACCCAGCACTTCACCTACCGCCGGACCGCGGCGGGCCTCGCGGAAGAGCCGATCTTCCGCAACCTGCACCCGATGATCGCCGAGCGCGCCGAGCTGTGGCGGCTGGCCCGCTTCGACCTGGAACGGCTGCGCTCGGTCGAGGACGTCTACCTGTTCCGCGGCGTGGCCAGGGAGAACCCCGCGGACGTGCGCCTGTTCGCCTTCGCCGAGGTGCGCGACCTGACCCCGGTGCGCGACGAGGAGGGCCGCGTCGTGTCGCTGCCCCGCCTGGAGCGGATGGGGCTGCAGTCCCTGGCCGCGATGCGGCGCGCGCTGACCGGACTGCCCGCCGGGCGGCGCCCGCAGTCCAACCGCATCGTGCTCTACGTGCGGCCGCCGTTCGACGTGCCCAAGGACCGCTGGCGGCACCTGCTGCGGCCCTTCGCCAGGCTCGCCATGGGCGTCGGGCTGGACAAGGTGGTGCTGCGCGTGCGGACGCCCGACGCCGAGGGCCGGCTGTGGCCCCGCGTCCTTTACCTGGAAGGGCTGGACGAGGGACGGGTCACCGTTCGCGAGATGCCCTACGGCGAGGAGCCGATCCGGCCTCTGACCGAGTACCGGCGCAAGGTCGTGCGGGCCCGGCGGGCCGGCGCGCCGTACCCGTACGAGATCGTCAGGATGCTGGCCCCGCCGGAGGGCACCCCGGGCGACTTCCCGCCGGGGCGCTTCTCCGAGCACGACCTGGCCGCCGACGGCTCGCTCGTCCCGGTGGACCGGCCGCCCGGCGGGAACACCGCCGCCCTCGTCGTCGGCGTCATCACCAACGACACCGCCAAGGTGCCCGAGGGCATGGCCCGGGTGGTCATCCTCGGCGACCCGACGCGCAGCCTCGGCGCGCTGGCCGAGCCCGAATGCCGGCGCATCATCGCGGCCCTCGACCTGGCCGAGCGCATGCGCGTGCCGGTCGAGTGGTTCGCCGTGTCCTCCGGCGCGCGCATCGCGATGGACAGCGGCACCGAGAACATGGACTGGATCGCCGCGGTGCTGCGCAGGCTGATCGAGTTCACCCAGGCCGGGGGCGAGGTCAACGTGGTGGTCACCGGCATCAACGTCGGCGCCCAGCCGTACTGGAACGCCGAGGCCACCATGCTCACCCACACGCGGGGCATTCTGGTGATGGTGGCGGGCAGCGCGATGGTGCTCACCGGCAAGCAGGCGCTGGACTTCTCCGGCGGCGTGTCCGCGGACGACAACCACGGCATCGGCGGCTTCGAGCGCATCATGGGCCCGAACGGCCAGGCGCAGTACAGCGCCGCCACCCTGACGGAGGCCTGCCGCATCCTGCTGCGCCACTACGAGCACACCTACGTCGTGCCCGGCGAGCGTTTCCCCCGGCGGCGGCGCACCGCCGACCCGGCCGCCCGGGACGTGTGCGAGGCGCCGCACCGCGGACCGGAGTTCACCATGCTCGGCGAGGTGTTCTCCGCCGAGCGCAACCCCGGCCGCAAGCGGCCGTTCGACATCCGGTCGGTGATGCGCGCGGTGTCCGACGTGGAGGCCGAGCCGCTGGAGCGGTGGTCGCGCTGGCGTGACGCCGAGGTGGCGGTCGTGTGGGACACCCACGTCGGCGGCGTCCCGGTGTGCATGCTCGGCGTGGAGTCGGCCCCGCTCCCCCGGCGCGGGTTCGTGCCCGCGGACGGGCCGCCCGCGTGGACGGGGGGCACCCTGTTCCCGCAGGCCTCCAAGAAAATCGCCAGGGCGATCAACGCCGCCGGCGGCAACCGGCCGCTCGTCGTGCTGGCCAACCTGTCGGGATTCGACGGGTCACCGGAGTCGATGCGGCGCCGGCAGCTCGAGTACGGCGCCGAGATCGGCCGGGCGGTCACGAACTTCGACGGGCCGATCGTCTTCGTCGTCGTCTCGCGCTATCACGGCGGCGCGTTCGTGGTCTTCTCCAAACGGCTGAACGGCGAGATGGAGATCGCCGCGCTGGAAGGCTCGTACTCGTCGGTCATCGGCGGCGCGCCGGCCGCCGCGGTCGTGTTCGCGCGCGAGATCACCTCGCGCACCGAGCAGGATCCGCGCGTGGTGGCGGTGCGCGAGTCCGGGCCGCGCTCGCGGCTGCGGGAGGTGCGCGAGGAGGTACGCGCCGAGAAGCTGCGCGCGGTGGCCGCCGAGTTCGACGGCGTCCACAGCATCGAACGCGCCCTGGCCATGGGCTCGGTCGACCGCATCATCCCGCCCTCCCGCCTGCGCCCGTACGTGATCGACGCCCTGGAGCGCGGCATGGCCCGCCACACCTCCCGGGGCGGCGGGGCCTGAACTGCGTGTTTCCTGTTTCGGCGCGGGCCCTTCCAGCTGGCGCGGGCCCTTCCAGCTCGAGTACGGGGCCGGGATCGGCCGGCGGGCTGCGGTCCGGCCCTTGAACCGCAGGCTCTCGCGTGGACAACGGCGACGCACACCGGCGCCACCGGGAGGATCAACGACCGCCGGATCGGCGTGTTCCCGCACGGGAAGCGTTCTCGGGGCGGGTGAGCCAGGTGTGCGCGGGAGTGGCGGACGCGAGGGCGGGCGGATCCTCCAGTGACACCGGGACCGGAACGGGACGGTCCGCGGCCACGGTGAGGACGAAGGCGCCGAACCTGCGCCACCAGCCGTGCATGACCGTCCCCTCGGTGGTCCGCACCGTCAGGGCCCCCCACCCGTCCGCGTTCCCGTCCCCGTCACCGGGCTCACCCGGGTCGCGGCCGCCGGCGACGGTCACCTCGACCGAGCGGGTGTCCTTGCGCAGGCCGGTGCCGAGCACCTTCAGAGCGCTCTCCTTGGCCGACCACACCAGGTTGGCCCTCAGGTGATCGCCGCCGGCGAACCGGCCCTCGGCGGAGGTGAAGCAGTCGGCCACGAACGCCGCGCTGCGCGGCTCGACCAGCTCAAGGTCGCAGCCGATCGCCTCCGGTCCCGCGGTGAGCAGGCACACCGCCCATCCGGCGCGGTCGGTCAGCGAGATGCCCACCGGCAGCGGCCGGCCGGCGGCGTACGCCTCGGGGGCGCCGCTCGGGCGGTTGCGCACCTCCAGCTCGGCGAGCCCGGCGGAGGCCGGGTACGGCTGGGCGGGCGGATACCGCCGCAGCGCCTGCTTGGCGGTCCAGCGGGCGGTCAGGTATTCGGTGCGGCGTTTGGAGAAGCGCATCGCCCCGGCCCGCTTCGCCTCCGCCGCCGACAGCCAGTCGCCGCCGGCGGGCACGTCGGTCTCCGCTCGGGCCAGCCATCTCATCCCGCGAGGATCTTTCGCCGGCGCCCCGCCTGGCGATCGATGGCCTGTCATGACGTCCGGGACGTCGCCGGCGTCCGGCCGAGCAGGTAGGCGACGACGTCGGCGGCGGTGTAGCCGTAGCCGCCGTCCCCGCGGCGTCTCATCAGGTGCCGGACGGCGGTGAAGTCGGTCCCCGCGGTCACGATGGCGGGTTCGGCGTAGCCGTCGGCCCGGTGCTGGCCGAGTCCTGCCGTCGCCAGCAGCGCGTTGCACAGGCAGCGCCGCTCCACCGTGTTCTGCCGCCGCCCGCCGCGCCGGTCCTCGTACACGGCGACCGGCTCGGCCGGGCACCGGTAGCCGACGGCGCCGTCGGGCCGCATATAGGCGGCGCGAAGTGCACCGAGATCGCACAGTCGCGGCCGGTCCTCGTAGACGGCCTCCTCCGACAGCGTGCCGTCCAGTTCGACGACCTTGAACGGGAAGCCGGTCGGGGACACCCGGGGATCGGTGCGCACCCGCTCCTCACCACGGCTCACCCGGTCCAGGACGCCCTGCTTGTGCTCCTCGGCCATGCCCGACTCGTCGCAGAACGCGAACGCCGTGCCCACCTGGACGCCCGCGGCGCCGCCCGCGAGGGCGCGGGCCAGGCCTTCGGGCGTGCCGTAGGAGCCGGCCATCCAGTACGGCGGTCCCACCTGCGCCATTTCCAGCGGCGACACGACGTCCCGCTCGTCGTACACCGGCTGGCCGTCGGGGTCCAAGCGGCGCGGGCCGCGCGGGGGCGCGTTGTGCCCGCCCGCGGGCGCCCCCTCCACCACGAACCCGTCCGGGCGGGTCCGCGGATCGCCGGCCAGGGCCTCGGCCAGGCCGACGGAGGCGACGATGGCGTGGAAGCGCGGGCGGCGCGGCGCGGACCCGTCCGCGGGCGTGACATCGGCCGGGTCGAACTCGACCAGGTGGTCCCCGTGGGCGGAGGTCGCCCCCTGTACGCGCACGGGAAGCGCCACCGGCCGCCGAAGGGCCAGCGCGTCGAGCATGGCCGGGATCTCGGCGGGGTTGCCGGCGCCCATGAGGATGCAGTCGACGCCGGCGAGCATGGCGCCGTAGCAGGCGAACGGGATGGGCATCTCGATCTTGTGCAGGTAGTTGACGCCGACCAGCCCGCCGTGTCCCTCCTTCGCCAGGTACACCTCGGCGAAGTTGGCCGCGATGGTGAGCTCCCGCAGCGCCCGCCCCGGGCGCAGCGAGTACCTCAGCACCGGGCGGAACGGCGTGCCGGGCGCCTTGCCGCCGGGGACGAAATAGGTGTCGACGACGCGCTCGGCGACGCCCGGGACGGGGAAGTGCGCGAGCGCCCGGCGCATGTGGCCGCCGGGGTCGCCCATCTGCAGCCGCCGGGCGCAGACCACGTCGATGGCCGTGCCGGAGACCACCCCCATCTGACCGGTGCGGGCGACCGCGGCCGCCAGCCGCCAGTCGGATATCGCCACCCCCATGCCCCCCTGGATGATCGAGGGCATCGCGGGAACCTCGGCGTTCATGGTGTCCTCCACAGCTCTGGGGCGGTCCCGGACCTCCCATGACCGTGCGCTGGCCGGGTGCGCGCCTCCAGCGGGGCGCACGCCGGGGGCCGCGCACAGACCACGATCATGAAGGTCACCACCACAGCACAACATCCGGCGGTGACCTCGGGCAGGGACCTACGGCCCGGCCTGTCCGGCCGGAGGTCATCCGGTCCGCAGGGCGGGGGCCGAGGGGCCGGCGCCCGGCGATCTCGCCGGGACGGACGGAGAACGCCATGGACCCATGGCTGCCGGGACCGGACCGCGCCGGGCCCCGACTGTCGTACGGTCACGGTAGCCACGCATCGATCGGAGGGGTCAGACATGTCCACCGAACTCCAGGGACGGCCGCGGTGAACCTCGACGCCATGCTGGAGGACCTGGAAGAGCTGGTCACCTGCGAGTCCTTCTCCACCGACCACCAGGCCGTGGCCCGCAGCGCGGAGGTGGTCGCGCGCCAGGGCGGCGCGCGGCTCGGCGCGCCGCCCGAGACCGTCCTGATCGGCGGGGTGACCCATCTGCGGTGGAGCTTCGGCACGCCGCGGGTGCTGCTCGTCGGCCACCACGACACGGTGTGGCCGATGGGGTCGCTGCGGGCCCGTCCCTGGGAGGTCGCCGGCGGCATCGCCCGCGGGCCGGGCGTGTTCGACATGAAGGCCGGCCTGGTTCAGATGTTCCACGCGCTGGCCGCGCTGCCCTCGCTGGACGGGGTGTGCGTGCTGGTCACCGGGGACGAGGAACTCGGCTCGCCGACCTCGCGCGAGCTGGTCGAGGAGGCGGCGCGGGGCCGCGCGGCGGCGTTCGTCCTGGAGGCGAGCGCCGACGGCGGCGCGCTGAAGACCGCGCGCAAGGGCATCTCGACCTACGAGCTCGTCGTCCACGGCCGCGCCGCCCACGCGGGCCTGGACCCCGAGAAGGGGATCAACGCGGGCATCGAGCTCGCCCACCAGATCCTCGCCGTCGCCGCGATCGCCGACCAGGTGAACGACGCACGGCCGAACCCCGGCGGAGCGAACGACGGGCCGCCGGGCGCCGGTGGGGCGGGGACGGGACGGGTCGAGACCGGCGGGGCGAGCGTCACGCCGACGGTGGTGGCGGGCGGGACCACGAGGAACACGGTGCCCGCGACGGCCCGGCTCACCGTGGACGTCCGTGTGCCCACGCTGGCCGCGCAGAAGCGGGTGGACGAACTGATCAGGGCCCTGTCGCCGCGGCTGGACGGCGCCCGCCTGGAGGTGCTCGGCGGCCCCAACCGCCCGCCCCTGGAACACGCCTCCTCGGCCGGCCTGTTCGCGCTGGCCCAGCGGATCGCCGCCGAGCTCGGCCTCGGCCCGGTGACCGGCGCCGGCGTGGGCGGGGCCTCCGACGGCAACCTCACCGCCGGGGTGGGCTGCCCGACCCTCGACGGGCTGGGGGCGGTGGGCGGCGGCGCCCACGCCGACACCGAGCATGTGGTCGTGGCCGAGATGCCCCGCCGGGCGGCGCTGCTCGCCGGCCTGATCCGGGCGTCGCTCGCCTGAACCCGCATGCCCCTGCCTCCGGGGGGAGCGGTTCTGGTGCCGGTAATGTTCCGGCCTGCGTTTGGTCCGGATATGGGCTCCGCATTGCTTGATCGCCTGCGCGGCGGATAGCTTCGAATCTGACCTGACCTGGTCTTTTATCACAGCGGAAGGAGGTCACCTTGGGAGGCAGGCGGCTGTCCCTTCTGCCGGCGTCGGTGCGCGCGCGGTCCACGCTGATCATAGGAAGCGCGTGCCTGATCTTCCTCATCATCATCGGCGCGGGCATCGACTTCCTGGTCACGGACAGGATCGAGGCCTACGTCTTCCGCGACGCGCAAAGGACCGCCACCAACTGGATCGCCTCCATGGAGCCCGGTCACATCCCGAAGCCGGCGCCGGAAGGGCGCATCGACCTGCTCCAGCTCGTCGACTCCCACGGCCGGGTGGTCACGGCGAGCGCCGCGGCGATGAACAGGCCGCCCCTCAGCCCGCTACGGCCTCCGGTCGACAACCGCATCCAGGAGGGCACCCGGTGCCGGGCGGGGGAAGGGTGCGTGATGTACACCGCCGTCCGTCTCGCCCCGTTCGAGGTCCGCGGGATCTGGCACGGCGATTCCCACTTCGTCTACAGCGGGACCGCCCAGCCGCGCATCCTGGCCGGGCACCGGCTGGAACTGGTCACGACCGCCGGGGTCCTGCTCGCCGCCGGTCTCATCGCATGGGGCAACTGGTGGGTGGGCGGCCGCTCCCTGCGGCCCGTGGCGGCGATCCGCGCGACCATGGCCGACATCACGGTGAGCGACCTCAGCCTGCGGGTGCCTGAACCGCCGGGCCGCACCGAGTACGCCCTGCTCGCCCGCACCGCCAACCAGACCCTCGCGCGGCTGGAGGAGGCGGTGAAGCAGCAGCGCCGGTTCGCCTCCACCACCTCCCACGAGCTCAGGACCCCGATCGCCGGGCTGCGCGCCCGGCTGGAGGAGTCGGTGCTCTACCCCGACGACGTCGACCCCCGGCAGACGATCAGGGACGCCCTCTCCCTCACCCAGCGGCTGGAGACCATCGTCGAGGACCTGCTGGTGCTGGCCCGTCTCCGTTCGGGCAGCCCGGCGGAACACGAGCCGCTCGACCTGCTCACGCTCGTGCGCGAGGCCATCGCGACCCTGCCGGTCGGCGGCGTGCCGATCGACGTCCACGGCGAACGCGACATCACCGTCCTCGGCAACCCCGTGCAGCTCATCCGGGTGCTGGACAACCTCCTGGCCAACGGCCGGCGGCACGCCCGCGACGGAGTCGACGTCACCGTGGAGCGGGCGGGCGACCAGGCCGTCGTCATCGTTGACGACGACGGCGACGGCATCGCCCCGAAGGACCGCGAGCGGGTGTTCGAGCGGTTCGTCCGCCTTGAGGACGGGCGGCGGCGCGAACCGGGGGGCAGCGGGCTCGGCCTGGCCATCTCCCGCGACATCGCCCAGGCCCACAACGGCACGCTGCGCGTCGAGGACTCGCCGCGCGGCGGTCGCTTCGTCCTGCGGCTGCCCTTGATCGACCTGACCGAGTCCTCTCCCCCCGTCCACGGTGACGTGCCCGGCGTGATGGAGCTCGGCGCCGTGCCGCAGCCCCCCTCCGGACCGCAGACCCCCGCCCGGCGCGCCTGACCCCCCGCCCGTCCGCGCTCCCCGGAGCGCTCCCTCGGCAACGCGTCCCGGCTCGCCCCCGGCCCCCCGCGCCCCCGTCACCACATCATCGGCCCCATCCCTGTGAGGCCATGGCAGATCTCCCCGCCACCGGCGCCCTCCTCCATGAGCGCCGGCACGTCACCCATCAAGGAGCTCAACGGTGTCCGACGATCGAGAAGTCACGGACGAGTTGATCACCGCGTTCAACGCCTGTGATCTCACGAGGGCCGCGTCTCTGTACGACCCGCGCGCCAGCTACGTCTGCCCCGGCGGTCTCGCCGAGGGACGCGAGGAGATCACGTCCTACTTCGCGCTCTACCACGAGGCGTTCCCCGACGTCGCGGTGACGGTCCACGACAAGGGGACGTGCGGCGACATGGTGATCTTCGAGTGGACGCTCACCAGCACCCACACCGGCCCCCTGCTCCTGCCCTCCGGCGTCGTCGCCGAGCCGACCGGCCGGCGCGTCGTCGTCCGCGGCTGCGACGTGCGCACCATGGAGAACGGGCTGATCACCAGCCAGCGCGTCTACTACGACCAGCTGGAGATGCTCAGCCAACTCGGCGTCTCCTGTCTCGCCGGCTGACCCGCTCTCGCGATCGGCCTGTCCACCGGGGCCCGCGAGGCCGGGCGCCGCGGCCACTTCTCTGCCCGGCCGGCAGGCCATATCGTGATCCCTCGCACCCCGGATGCCGAGACGATCGAGAGGTGAGCCGTGCGCGGGCGTGGCCTGGAGCCGGGAGACCCCGAGCGCGTCGGCGACCACCGGCTGAGCGCCGTCCTCGGCGAGGGCGGCCAGGGAACCGTCTATCTCGCCCAGGCCGTGGATCGCGACGGCCTCGCGGCGGGGCCTCATGTCGCGGTGAAGGTGCTGCACGCCAGGGCGGCCGGTGACGCCGAGAGCCGGCGGCGGTTCGTGCGGGAGGTCGAGACGGCGCGGCGGGTCGCGGCGTTCTGCACCGCGCGGGTGCTGGACGTGGGCACCTTCAACGGCCGGCCCTACGTCGTCAGCGAGTACATCCCGGGGGCCTCCCTCGCCGAGGCGGTGGCCGCGGACGGCCCTCGTTCCGGCAGCGGGTTGCAGCGCCTGGCGGTCGCCACGCTGACCGCGCTCGCCGCCATCCACCGGGCCGGGGTGGTGCACCGCGACTTCAAGCCGAGCAACGTGATCCTCGGCCCCGAGGGGCCGGTGGTCATCGACTTCGGCATCGCCCGGGCCCTGGACCACGCCACCACCGCGTCCGGTCTGATCGGCACCCCGGCCTACATCGCGCCCGAGCAGTTCGCCGGGCAGCCGCCCGGCACCGCGTCGGACCTGTTCGCCTGGGCCTGCACCATGGTGTACGCCGCCACCGGGCATCTTCCCTTCTCCGGCGCGACGGTGCCCGCCCTGCTGGTCTCGGTCGCCACCAGCGCGCCCGACCTGTCCGGCGTGCCCGGCGAGCTGCGCCCGTCGCTGCTGGCCTGCCTGGACAAGGACCCCCGCGCCCGGCCCACCGCCGAGGAACTGCTGCGCGGGCTCACCGGCCACGACCTTCCGGGCTCCCGCTCGCGGGACGACGTCCTGACGCGCACCCGCCCCGCGGAGCCCCTTTGGCCGGCGGACGCGAAGACGAAGGCGGACGCGGAGGCGCGGACCGAGGCGGCGACGGTCGGCGGGACGGATCCGGCGCCCGCCCGGACGGCGGCGCCGACCACACCGGCCACACCGACCACACCGGCCACGCCGGCCACACCGGCCACACCGGCCACGCGGGTCGCCGGAGGGCCGGGGCGGCCGAGCGGCGCGGCGCCGTCACCCCGCGGGCGTCCCTCGCGGCGGCTGCTCCTCCGGGTGGCCGCCGCCGGGCTGGTGGTGCTCGTCCCGATCGCCATCGTGCTGGCGCGGTCGCTGACCTCCGGTTCCGGCGGCGGGGTGCCGGCCGAGGGCACGCTGCTCTACCAGGACGATTTCAGCGACCGCGGCAACTGGGACGGCTACGACTTCCGGCCGGAGGCACAGGGAGCCGACCGCGTCACCCACGGGTACGAGATCGCCCGCGGCGTGTACACGATCCGCGCCGACCAGGCCGACCCGCAGGGCGTCGGCCTGTCGCCGGTGCCGCCCAAGACCCCTGCCCCGGCGTCGGCGGCCGGGCGCGACGTGATGGTCGGCGTGACGGCGCGGACGCGCGAGGGCACGTCGGGACGGGGCGCCTTCGGTGTCCTGTGCCGCTGGGACGAGGACGTCCCCAGCGGCTACGCGTTCCTGCTCGGCCTGGACGGCACCGCCCGCGTCGTGCGGAACGCCTCGGGAACCCGGCTCGACGTGGCGCCCCCGGTGCGCACGACCGCGCCCCGCATCGGACAGGACGTGCGTCTCCAGGCGTCCTGCCGTCAGGAAGGCGGCGCCGCCCGGCTCACGCTGTGGATCGACGGGAACCGGCTGTTCGACGTGACCGACACGGGGACGCCGCCTGTCACCGCGCACAACCAGGTCGGCCTCGCCGCGCAGGTGCCCGAGTCGGGCGGCGGCACCACCATGGTGTCCTTCGACGACTTCACGGTGCACGGAACCGGCTGAGGCCCTGAGGGCTCAGCTCCCCCCGGTCGCTCGTCCTCCCCGTCGAACATGTCGCGCTGGTCCCGGAGCACTCCGCCGTGCTCCCCGTGCGCGGCGCCTCGGCGAACGCCTCCGCCGGCGCCTGGCACATGACCGCTACCGGATCCGGCGCAGGCGGACGAGGGTGCTGGCGTGATCGCCGGGCGGCAGGTCGAGCGGCAGGCCCGACCGCAGCAGCACCGCCCCCGCATGGACGGCTCCGGTCGCGAGGTCCTGGTAGGTCCCCTCCGCGCTTACCGCGGCCAGGCGCAGCGGCGCCGGGCCGTGGCCGAACGGCCGGGTGACGCACCAGGCGAGCACGACGTGGTCGTCCCCGAGCGCGTACTCCCACGCGGTGAGCGTGCCGTCGTCGCCGCGCAGCCGGTACTGCTCGCCGTGCTGGACGACGGGACGCACGCGCTTGTACGCGGCGACCAGTTCGGCGCTCTCCTTCAGCTCGTCCTCGGCCCACGCGGTGAGGTCGCCGCCGATGCCGGGGACGCCGGCCATGGCGACGTGGAAGCGGAAGCGCAGCGGGGTGCGCCGGGCGGTGACCCCGTTCGGGCTGTCGGTGACCCAGGCGCTCATGACCTGCGCCGGGTAGAGCCGGCTGAAGCCGTCCTGGATGCCGAGGCGGTCGACCGGGTCGGTGTTGTCGGAGATCCACACCTGGTCGGTGCGGGCCAGTATGCCGAGGTCGGCCCGGCCGCCGCCGCCCGCGCACGCCTCGATGCGCAGGCCCGGATGGTCGGCGCGCAGCCGGTCCATGATGCGGTAGACGGCTCGCGTGTGCTCGATCCACACCCGCTCGGGGTCCTCGTGGCCGGGCCATCCGGCCTCGGTGAACGGGCGGTTGGCGTCCCACTTGAGGAAGTCGATGGCGTGCTCGGCCACCAGCCGGTCCAGCCACCCGTGGGCCCAGGCGGCGGTGTCCGGCCGGGCCATGTTGAGCACCAGCTGGTGGCGCATCTCGGTGCGGTCGCGGTTTGCCATGTGCAGCACCCAGTCGGGGTGCGCCCGGTACAGGTCGCTGTCGGGGTTGACCATCTCCGGCTCCACCCAGAGGCCGAAACGCATGCCGAGCCTGCGTACCTCCGCCACGAGCGGGCCGAGCCCGGCGGGGAAGCGGGACGGGTTGGGCGCCCAGTCGCCGAGGCCCGCCCGGTCGCTGCCGCGCGCGCCGAACCAGCCGTCGTCCATCACGAACAGCTCGACGCCGAGGTCCGCGGCCCGCGCGGCCAGGGCCATCTGTCCGGCCTCGTCCACGTCGAACCCGGTCGCCTCCCAGGAGTTGTAGAGGACGGGCCGGATCTCGCCGGGGTGGGAGAGCACGTGCCGGCGGACGTAGGCGTGCCAGGCGCGGCCGGCCGCGCCGAACCCGCCGGCGGTGTAGAGGCCGGCGAACACCGGGGTCTCCAGCTCCTCGCCGGGGGCCAGCGACCAGATGAGCCCTTCGTGGCCGAAGCCGCCGGTCCAGGTGGTGCGGCCGACCGGGTCGCGGTGCAGGGTGACGCGCCAGCTCCCGCTCCAGGCCAGGGCCGTGCTCCACACCTCGCCGTGCTCCTCGTCCGCGGTGCCGTCGTCGACGGCGAGCCAGGGGTTGGCATGGTGGCTGGTCAGGCCGCGCCGGCTGGTCATCACCGTCTCGGCCACGGGCACCTCGGTGCGCCGCAACTGGAACTCGCTGTTCCAGCCGCCGACGAGGTGGCTCATCCGGTAGCGCTCGCGGCGCGGCGCCGTCCAGGAGGCCGAGTCGCAGCGCAGGAGGGTGACCGGTTCCCGCTCTCCGAGGTTCCGCACGACCGTCCACCGCTCGACGACGTCGCCGTCGGCGCGCATCCGGTAGTGCAGGGTCACCTCGAGCGGGTAGTGCCGGTCGCGCAGGTGGATGCGCAGGTGGCCGCCGTCGATGTCGTGGCCGGTGTACCGCCACTGGATGCCGCGGGTGCCGTCGGCGAAGCGGGCGAGCAGGCTGGGCGGCCCGAAGCGGGCGCCGGCCTCCACCGCCAGCTCGTCGGCCTCCGGCTCGGCCTCGAAGCTGCTCGCCGCGGGCGTGGTGCGCTCCTGCAGCTCCGCGGCCTGTTCCAAAGTCAGGGGGGCGCCCCAGTGGAGATGACGTACGCTGTCGTCCTCGGCGAGCCGGACGGCGTACGAGGACGCGGGGCCGCGCAGCAGCCACAGGCGGCGGTCAGGATGGAACTGCACTGCGAGCATCTGGTCCTCGGTCTGGGCGGTGGGCCGGCGGTGTGGATGGCGAGCCGGTGATCTGGGCGGCGGACGCGTCCCACGAGGGGCGGGCCGGTCGAGTGGGCCGAGCGTAGGACGGTGTTCTTGACGAAATCAATACTTGACGAAGGAAATTATTAAGCCTATGTTTCGGCCATGTCTTCCGAGACCGGCACCGGCGCGCTGACCGAGACTCCCGCGGCGACGGCGGTGTTCACGGCGGTCCTGACCGAAGGACCACTGAGCCGGGTCAGCCTCGCGCGCCGCCTCGGGCTGTCCTCCGCCGCCGTCACCAAGGCGGCGCGCCCGCTCATCGAGATGGGCTACCTGCGGGAGCTCGCCGCCACCGAACGCACGGGCCCGGGCGCCGGGCGCCCCGCCAGCCCGCTCGCCGTCCAGGCCGACCGCGAGTTCTTCGTCGGGGTGAAGATCACCGCCGACGAGTTGATCGGCGTGGTGTGCGACCTGTGCACCGAGGTGCGGGCCTCGGCTCACCGTCCCCTGTCCGATCCCTCCCCCGGCGCCGTCCTCGCCGAGGTCGCGCTGCTCGTGGAAGAGCTGCTCGGCGGCCCCGGCGGCTTCCGGGAGCGCACCCGCCGGCTCGGCATCGCCGTCTCCGGCGACGTGGACCGCGACGGCGGCCTGGTCCGCTACTCGCCGTTCCTCCGGTGGCGCAACGTGCCATTGCGCGAGCGCGCGGCCGAGGCCACCGGGCTCGCCGTCACCGTCGAGAACGACGTCAAGGCGCTGACCACGGCGGAGCACTGGTTCGGCGAGGGCGTGGGCGCGGAGTCGTTCGCCCTGGTCACCGTGGGCACCGGCATCGGCTGCGGCCTGGTCGTGAACGGCAGGCTGGTCTCCGGCTCGCACGGCGTGGCGGGCGAGATCGGCCACATCGGCGTCGACGCGAACGGCCCTGACTGCCATTGCGGCGGCCGCGGCTGCGTGGAGGCCATCGCCGGCACCCACGCCCTGGTCCGGCGGTCGCGCGAGTGCACCGGCCGCGCCGGCCTGACCCTCGACGAGGCGGTGGCCCTGGCGCGCGGCGGGGACGAGGACGTCCGCGCCGTCTTCGCCCGGGGCGGCACCGCGATCGGCATGGGCATCGCGGCCGTGGCCAACCTGGTCGGTCCCGCCCGCATCGTCGTCTCCGGTGAAGGGCTGGCCGCCTACGACCTGCTGGGGGAGCACATCCGCGCGGGCTTCGAGCGCCAGGCCTTCGGCGCCGCCGTCGAGTGCCCGCTGTCCATCCGGCCGCTGCCCTTCGAGCAGTGGGCCCGTGGAGCGGCCGCGGTGAGCATCCAGTCGCTCGTCGCCCTCTGACCCCCGGCGCCCCCTCCGATTCCCCCGCCGGCCTGGCCTGATCACAGGCGGATCCGCGGCGGCGACACCCCATCAGATCTACGGCGGCAGGCGAGCCGCGCAAGTGGAGCGAGCATGAACGACGACGACGGCGATCTCATACTGTCCTGGCCAGGGGCCGCGTCGAACTGGTTCGAGGCCGTGCCCGTCGGCAACGGCCGGCTCGGCGCGATGGTGTTCGGCGGCGCGCACCGCGCCCGGTTCCAGGTCAACGACTCGACGGTCTGGTCGGGCGAGCCGGGCGGCCCGGCCAGGGCGCTGGCGGAGGTCCTGGCCTCGGGGGCGGGTCCCTCCCGGCTGGCCGAGGTGCGTGAGGCCGTCCGCGAGGAGGACCACCGGCGGGCCGAGGACCTGCTGATGTCGTTCGAGGGAAGGTACAGCCAGTTGTACCTCCCCTTCACCGACCTGTGGATGAGCCTCGCCCCGTCCGGCGGCGCGGAGCCGCCCGGCGACGGCGCGGGGCGGGACGGCGACGGGCCGGACGGCGCCGCCGAGTGGCACGGCGGCGGGGAACCGGACGGCGCGGCCTACCTCGGCCGGACGCTGAACCTCGACGACGGCGTGGTCACCGAGGTCATGGACCTCTCTGGACGGCGGGTACGGCGGCGTACCTGGGCGAGCCGGCCGGCGGGGGCGGTGTGCGTCGAGGTGACCGCCGAGGGCGGCGCCGTGGACATGCGGCTCGAACTCTCCTCACCGCTGCGCGTCGTCCACCGGGCGGCGGCCGCGTCCGGGCTCGTCCTCGGCGTCGAGGTGCCGGTCGACGGCGCCCCGCCGCACGAGCCCGGCGTCCCCGACCCTCTGCGCTACCACTCCCCCGGCGGCTCCGGGCCCGGCGGGTACGACCCGTTCGCCGCGGCCGCGGTCCGCGTGCGCACCGACGGGCAGGTCTCGGTCTCGGGGGACGCCTGGTCGGTCCGCGGCATGACCCGGGCCCTCGTCGTCCTCACCAGCTCCACCGCCGCGGCCGACGACTGGGCCCGGCCGGGCGGCGCGGCGCCCGCGCCGGCGTCCCGCGAAGACCACCTGGCACGCGCCGGGCGGGCCGCCGAGGCCGCGGCCGCGCAGGGAGCCAGCGAGTCGCTGCGCGCCCACCGCGCGGACCTGCGGGCCCTGCTCGGCCGGACCGGGCTCGTGGTCGGGACGCGGCGCGCCGGAACGTTCGACGTCGCGCGCGACGTCCTCGGCGGCACGGACGAGCACCTGCGCGCCACGGTCATGGTCGCGCTCGGCAGGTACCTGCTCGCGTCGGCGTCCCGTCCGGGCGGCGGCCCGCCGGCCAACCTGCAAGGGATCTGGAACGCGGACATGCGTCCGCCCTGGTCCTCGAACTACACCATCAACATCAACACCCAGATGAACTACTGGGGCGCCGAGGCCGCGGGGCTGGGCGAGTGCCACGAGCCGCTGTTCGACCTGATCGAGCGCCTCGCGCGGACCGGGGCCGACGTCAGCCGGGAGCTGTACGGCACGCGCGGCTGGGTCGCTCACCACAACACCGACATGTGGGGCTGGGCCCTGCCGGTGGGCATGGGGCACGGCAACCCCTCGTGGGCGATCTGGATGATGGGCGGCGTCTGGCTGTCCCACCACCTGTGGGAGCACTTCGAGTTCGGCCGGGACCTGACGTTCCTGCGTGACCGCGCCTGGCCGCTGCTGCGCGGCTGCGCCGAGTTCTGCCTGGACTGGCTGGTCGACGGCCCGGACGGGTGGGCGGACACCATCCCCTCCACCTCGCCGGAGAACCTGTTCGTGTCGCGCCGGTCCACCCCGGAGTCGCTCACCTTCTCCGCTCCCATGGACATGGCGCTCATCCGCGCCCTGTTCACGCACTGCCTGGAAGCGGCGGACGAGCTCGGCCTGGACGACCCGATCGGCGAGCGCCTGCGCGCGGCGCTCCCCCGGCTGCGCCCGCCGCAGGTCGCGCCGGACGGCCGGCTGCGCGAATGGGCGCAGGACCATCCGGAGCACGACCCGCGCCACCGGCACATGTCGCACCTTGTCTCCCTCTTCCCACTGGGACAGATCGACCCGGCCGCGACGCCGGACCTCGCGGCCGCCGCCGCCCGCTCGCTGGACGCCCGCGGCCCGGGCGCCATGGGGTGGTCGTGGGCCTGGAAGATCGCGCTTCGCGCGCGGCTGGGCGACGCCCGCACCGCGAGGGAGCTGTTCCTGGAGGCGACGCGTCCGTACGAGGAAGACCCCACCGTGGACGTGCCCGTCGACGGCTCGCGCTGGGGCGGCCTGCTGCCCAACCTGTTCAGCACCCACCCCCCGTTCCAGATCGACGGCAACTACGGGTTCGTGGCGGCGCTGCTGGAGATGGCGGTGCAGAGCCACGGCGGAGTGATCCACGTCCTGCCGGCCGTCCCGGCCGAATGGCCCGACGGGACCGCCTGGGGCGTCCGCTGCCGGGGCGGGTGGAGCGTCGACCTGGCCTGGCGGGACGGCGCGCTGTCCTCGCTGACCGTCCGGGACGAACTGGCGGCCGGGCCGCGCACCGTGCGCGTGCGCCACGGCGGGACGACGACGGAGATCACCGTCGGCGCGGGCGGCGAGGTCGTCCTCGGCCCCTCGCAGGCCCTGCGGGAGAAGACGGAGGGGCACCGATGACGGCCGCGGAGGCGCCGGCGGACCTGCGGGAGTACCGCAGCGCCTACCAGGAGCCGGCGGACTTCGACGCGTTCTGGCGGGAGACGCTGGACGCGGCCGACGCCCATCCGCTCGACCTGGTGCTCACCCCCGTCGCCACGGGACTGCGCACGATCGAGGTGTTCGACGCCGCCTTCCGCGGGTTCGGCGGGCACCTGGTCAAGGGATGGCTGCGCGTCCCCCGGCACCGCGACGGCCCGCTGCCCGCCGTCGTGCAGTTCCACGGCTACGCGAGCGGCCGCGGCCATCCGCTGGACGACCTGCTCTGGCCCTCGGCCGGCTACGCGCACCTGCTGATGGACACCCGCGGCCAGGGCGGCGCCTACGCGGGCGGCGGCGGGACCCCCGACCCGGTGGGGGCGGGCCCCGCCTATCCGGGGTTCATGACGCGGGGCATCGCCGGCAAGGAGACGTACTACTACCGGCGGGTGTACACCGACGCGGTGCGGGCGGTGCGGGCGGTGCGCGACGCCGGCCTGGCCGACCCGGCGCGGGTGGGCGTCACCGGCGCGAGCCAGGGCGGCGGGATCGCCCTCGCCGTCGCCGGCCTGGTGCCCGGCCTGCGCGCGCTGCACGTCCAGGCGCCCCTGATGTGCGACATCCGGCACGCCGTCCGGACCAGCAACGACGGCCCGTACCAGGAAATATCCGGATACCTTGCCGCGCATCGCACCTCGGTGGCGGACGTCTTCACGACCTTGGCCTACTTCGACGGCATCGCGTTCGCGCGGCGGGCGACGGCCCCGGCCTGGTTCTCCACCGGCCTGCTCGACCAGGTCTGCCCGCCGTCCACCGCCTTCGGGGCCTTCCACGCCTACACCGGCCCCAAGGAGATCCGGGCGTGGGAGTTCAACGGCCACGACGCGGGCGGCTCCCTCGACCTGGAGACGGCCCTCGCGGCCTTCCACCCCGCGCTGACGGCCGTGCCGTAGCGGGAAGGGCGGGCGCCGGTGCGGCGCGCGGCGCCGTGGGGTTCTCCCCGGCCGCCGTGCGCCGCACCGTGTGATCCTTCGAACCGCCGGATCGCTACCGGGTCATGGCCACCGCGGGCAGCGGTGACGCCCCCGTTCGCGACCCGGTCACCTTGCGGTGCTCAGCGGCCGTGGTGGCCGGACCCGTGGTGATGCGAGGAACCGTGGCCGTGGTGCCAACCGCGGGGGAAGTCCCCGCGGTCGAAGCCGTGGTCCTCGGCATAGTGAGCCGACAGCGACTTCCACTTGCCGTCGCTCCACTTGTAGAAGCGGTGACCGTCGAAGCGGTAGTGCTTGCCGTGGCTCTTGCTGTACCAGTCACCGTGGCCGGTGAACCGGTACCACAGACGGTGGCCGTCCCAAAGGTGACGGACGCCGTGTCCGTGCTCACCACGGTCACGGTCGGCGACGGTATCCCCGGGTGTCACTCCCGTGCTGGACGCCGCCGAGGCCGCGCCGCCCGCGGCGAACAGTGCACCGCCCGTGAGGGTGAGAGCGGTGATCGCAGTGGCGAGGCGCCGAGTGATCGTGTTCATGATCTTCTCCTTGCCACGCACGCCCGTCCGGTGTCTCCGAACCATGGGTGTTTCGTGCGTGTTACAGGGGGCTCAACCCGACCCTCTGAGCAGATAATCCCAATCATCCCATGATGTGTATTTTGTCACTAAAAGTAAGGTTTCCAGTGTGCTCGTCCCGGTGGGTCCGGCCGCTGTCAGCGTGGGGCGCAGGTGGTCCCGTTCAGCGTGAAGGAGGCGGGCGCGGGGTTCTCGCCCGTGTAGGTGCCGTAGAAGCCGGCGTACACGGACTCGCCGGGGTCGAGGTCCTTGTTCCAGTCCGGCGCCGCGGCGGTGACGTCCTTGCCCGACTGCGTCCAGATCGCGCTCCAGCCGCCCGTGAGCCGCTGCTCGGCGAGCGGGAAGGAGAAGGCGAGCTTCCAGCCGCTGACCGTCACGACGCCGAGGTTGGTGATCTTCACGCTGGTCGTGAACCCTCCGGGCCAGGTGGTGGCGGAGTAGACGACCCCGCACGGCGCGGGCGGCGTCTCCGGCTGGGCGACCGCCGTGAACGGAGCCGACGGAGCGCTCAGGTTGCCGGCCGTGTCCCGTGCCACGATCTGGAAGGTGTAGGGCCGCCCGCCGACCAGGCCGCTGACGATGGCACGCGGGATGGAGTTCTCACTGTCGTACTGGTAGCCCGTGGGGGTGCGGTGGTACACGTCGTACCGGATGGCGGAGCCGCCGGGGTCGCTGGACTGGCTCCAGTACAGGGTGACCCCTCCCGGCACGCTGAGCCCTCCCGCCACGCCGACGCCGTACGGCGCGGTGGGAGAGGCCATGTCCGGGCCCGGGCTCGGGAGGGGCGCCGGCGGCTCCACCATCGCCCGGGCCGTCACCAGGTCGGACGGCTCGCTGAGGTTGCCCGCGGCGTCGACGGCGACCACGTAGAACAGGTAGTCGCGGTTCCCGGCGAGGTCACCCACGGTGGCCGTCACGCTCGACGCTCCCACGTTCGTCATCACGACGTTCGCGCGGGAGAAGGCGCCGTCCTTGCGCACGTACACCTGGTACCCCGCCACCGCGTCGTCGTCGGTGGACGGCGTCCAGCTCAGGCCCGCGGCGTTGTTGAGGTACACGATGCGGGGCGCGATGTCGCCGGGCCGGCTCGGCGGCGTGATGTCGGGCCCGGACGGCGTGGGCGTGATCGTCGGCGGCAGCGTGGGCACGGGTGCCGGTATGGGGGGCGTCGGCCCGCCGGCGCGGCCGGGGACGGCGGCGTCCGCCCAGGCCAGGGAGGTGCCGGCCCCTAGGAGCAGAGCGGCGCCGAGCGAGGCGGCGGCGAGGCGTGATCGGTGGACCCGCATGGTCGATCCTTTCGCGCGGGAGGGGCCCGATCCGGCCGGGCCGCTCGAGGTCAGGAGCAGGTGGCGCCGTTCACGGTGAGACCGGCCGGCATGGACCGGCGCCGGTGCGGACGCCGTGGAGCCATCCGGAAGCGGCTCGGCGGTCCCTCCCGATCGCTCGCATCGGCATGGCCCTTCGACGACGGGCCGGCGCCCGGCCGCGCGCGGCGGCAGGGTCAGGCGAGAAGCCCCCTGCGGGGATCGTGCGGCGGGGAAGGCGATACGGTCCAAGTTCCGCCCGCCTCGGCATGGGTCCGGCCAGGTGACGGCCTCGCCCGGCTGAAAGTTTCAGCCGGGCGCCCTTGTCAGAGCCTCGCTGAGGATCATGAGCACCCCGGCGGGGTGCTCAGCCCGTCCTCGGAATGTCAGCGGGGCGACGGGCCGGGCGGCGTGGTCCCGGCGGCCCGGCCGCCGGCGTGCGGGCGGACGAGGATGCTCACGCCGGCGGTCACGCGAACTCCCTGACCAGGTCGCCGGAGGTCACCGAACCCGGGCCGGCGTGCCCGGCGAGGCCGAGGACCAGGTCCAGCTCGGCGAGCAGGCAGCGGATGACGTGGTCCACGCCCGCCTGCCCCTCAAGGCCGAGCCCGTAGGCGTAGGGGCGTCCGACCAGCACCGCGCGGGCCCCGAGGGCGAGTGCCTTGAAGACGTCGTCGCCGGTGCGCACGCCGCTGTCGAACAGGACCGTGAGCCGGTCGCCGGCCGCCTGGACCACGTGGGGCAGGGCGTCGGCCGCGGCGACGGAGCCTGCCACCTGGCGGCCGCCGTGGTTGGAGACGACCACGCCGTCCATGCCCGCGTCGGCGGCGCGGCGGGCGTCGTCGGGGTGGAGGACGCCCTTGAGCACCATCGGGCCGTCCCAGTGCTCGCGCAGGAACGCGAGGTCGGGCCAGCTCTTGGCGGGGTCGCCGAACATCCCCAGGAAGTGCCGCAGGGCCGCCTCCGGGTCCTCGCGCACCGGCTTGGCGAGTCCGGCCAGGAAGGCGGGGTCGGTGTAGTAGTTGGCGGTGCCCACGCCGTGCAGGAACGGAAGGTACGCCTGGTCCAGGTCGCGGGGGCGCCATCCCAGCATCGGGGTGTCCAGGGTGACGAACAGGGCGGTGTACCCGGCCGCCTTGGCCCGGTCCAGGAAGCTGCGGGTCACGTCGGGGTCCTTGGGCCAGTACAGCTGGAACCACCGCTCGGCGTCGCCCATCGCCTCGGCGACCCGCTCCATGGGCGTGCTGGACGCCGACGACAGGATGAACGGCACGTCGCGGGCGGCGGCCGCGCGGGCGGCCGCCGTCTCGGCCTCGGCGTGCATGATCGACAGTACGCCGACCGGGGCCAGGGCGAGCGGGGCGGGGAGCGGCCGCCCCAGCACCTCCACCGACAGGTCGCGCCGGTGGACGTCGCGCAGCACGCGCGGCACGATGCGCCACCGGTCCAGCGCCGCACGGTTGGCGCGGGCGGTGCTGCCGCTGCCCGCGTTGCCCGCGACGTAGCCGAACGGGCCCGGGCCGAGCATCCGCTCGGCGAGTTCCTCCAGACGGGTGAGATCGGTCGGCAGCCGGGGCACGGCCCCGGTCAGGCCGTTGAGGTAGATCTCGTACTGGAAGTCCGCCCAGTGCGCGCTCGTCATCAGCAGGCCGTGCCTCTCGTCTGCCCCGCCATGCCGTGGTCCCGGATCGCCGCGGCGGCGATCCGGCTCCGTGCCACGTCCCTGACGATCATCGCGGCCGGCGCGGCTTCCGTCCACAGAGCCGCGCCCCGCACGACCCTCACCCGGCGGCGCAGGGCATGGCGCCGCCCCGTGCGACGGCCGCCTCACCTGGCGCCGGCGACGCGCTCCGGCTTGATGACGAAGATGACCCGCACCTGGTCGCGTCCGCCGAACCTGCTCTCCCGAGCGGTTCATCATGGTCGCGGGGCCGCATACCCGGCGCTCCACGGTGTCCTCCGGCCGGTCGGCGGAGGGGTGCGAGGCTCGTCAGATCCAGCCGCGGCGGGTGGCCTCCATGGCTATCTGGAAGCGGGTCTGGGCTCCGACGCGTTGCATCAGCTTGGTGACGTGGCGCTGCACGGTGCGCTCGCTCCAGCCGAGGGCGCGGCTGGCCGCCTTGTCGGTCGCCCCGGCCGCCAGCAGCGTCAGCAGCCGCGCCTCCTCCTCCGACAGCTCCTCCATGGCGGGCACGGTGTGCTGGACGGGCACGCTGCGCGCCCACATCACCTCGAAGAGGGCGACCAGCGCGTCCAGCAGCGGTGAGGGGTGGATCAGGTAGGACGCGGTGACCGTGTCGTCGCCGGGCCGCAGCAGCGGGATGATGGCCAGCCGGTCGTCGGAGATGCCGAGCTTCATCGGCAGGTCCGCGGCGATCCTCGCCTGCTCGCCGTGACGCATGCCGACCGTGACGTCCTCCAGCCAGCCGGGGAGCTCCAGCGCGCTCCTGTCGTAGATGACCTGGTACTTCACGCCGCGCTTCAGCAGGGCGAGCTCGACGGGGTTGGGCTCGGTGTGCGCCTGCGGGGCGGCGTAGGGCGGCCGGTCGAAACCGCGCATCTGGACGCGGGTGTTCTGCTGCATCTGCACCCAGCGGTGGTTGACCTCGTCGCGGCCGGAGACCACCTCGATCAGCTCGCCGGGGTGGGCGAACCGGGTGCCCGCGCGGTACATCGTCATCAGCGTGCGGATGTGCACGCGCACCTCGTTCAGCCCGGCTTCGCGCTCGCGCAGGACGGCCTCCAGCCCGCTGTCCGGCGAGACGGCGACGTAACGCACGGGACGCCCGGTCGAGCGGGTGGCCAATCCGAGGTCGACGAGCGACCGAAGGGTGCGCCGCGCGGCCGACAGCGGCAACTGGCAGTCGTGGGCGAGTTCGGACAGCGTGGCCCGCGTCCTGCGGACGAGCGCGTCGTACACCGACTCGTCCTGCCGGTTCAGTCCGATGGCCTCCAGCATGCCGTCCTCCTCGCGAAACGGTGCGGTCACCTTCCCGAAACGGCCGCCGACCTGTCGTGTCGCCTTTCCGACATGTGGCAGGAATTCGCCGCTCGCTCAGCTTGTCAGTAGATGACCACTGATGCCAGCGTTCATGGTCGTCACCCCTGGGCCAGATATCTCATAAGGAGCCCGCCATAATTCCGTCCACACTGCGAGATCGCGGGCAACGCCTCACCCTTGCCGCGCTGCTGGTCCTCGGATCGCTCGCCGCCGTCCTGCCCGCGCGCCCGGCGATGGCACAAGACCCTCAAGGCGCGCCCGCCCATCGGGGGAAGATCGCCCCTGAGCTGGTCGACCGCATGAACGACACCCGGGCGCGGTCCGACGGCCGCATCGAGGCCGTCGTCGTGCTGGGCGCCCGTCCCGGCCTGCCGCCGGAGACGTCCGGCCCGGCCAAGGTGCGCGAGGGCCTGGCCGGCGCGGCCGCGGCCATGCAGGCGCCCATTGCGCGGCTGGTCGAGTCGCAAGGCGATCAGGTCGTCAACACGTTCTGGCTGAAGAACATGGTCCTGGTCCGGGCCAAGCCCGACACCATCGAGGCGCTGGCAGACCTCGCCCTGGTCGACCGGGTCATCCCCAACTTCGAGCTCAAGGCCCCCGAGACCAAGCCCGCCGATCCCGCCGCCTCACGCCGGGCCGCCGACGCCGGCGAGCAGACGTGGGGCCTTACGAAGATCGGCGCCGACCGGGTGCGAAGCGAGCGCAAGCTCGACGGCCACGGTGTGCGCGTCGCGGTGCTCGACACCGGCGTCGACATCTCCCACCCCGACCTCACCGGGAAGCTCGCCACCGACGACGCCGCGGACCCGGCTCACCCGGGCGGCTGGATCGAGTTCGCCGAGGACGGCACGCCGGTGCCCTCCACGCCCCACGACAGCGCCTACCACGGCACGCACGTGGCCGGCACGATCGCGGGAGGGAACGCCTCCGGCACGCAGATCGGCGTGGCGCCCGGCGTCGACCTGATGGCGGGCCTGGTCATCCCCGGCGGCAAGGGCACGCTCGCCCAGGTGATCGCCGGCATGCAGTGGGCGATCGCGCCGTTCGACGCGCACGGCCGCCCGGCCGGCAAGCCCGCCGACGTCGTCAGCATGTCGCTGGGCGGCGAGGGCTATGCCGACGAGATGATCGAGCCCGCCCGGAACATCTACCGGGCAGGGGCCTTCCCGTCCTTCGCCATCGGCAACGAGTGCCTGCCCGGCGGGTCGAGCAGCCCCGGCAACGTCTACGAGGCCGCGTCCGTCGGCGCCACCGACTCCGACGACAACGTTCCGGAGTTCTCCTGCGGCGGCACGGTCAACCGGAACGACTGGATCGACGCGCCCGGCGACTGGCCCGACTCCTACATCGTGCCCGACATCTCGGCGCCCGGCGTGGACGTGCTCTCCTCCATGCCCGGCGGCGAGTACGGCGTCCTCAGCGGCACCTCGATGGCGACCCCGCACGTGTCCGGCGCGGTCGCGCTCATGCTGCAGGCCCGTCCCGAGCTCGGCGTCGACGAGACCCTGAACATCCTGGAAGGCACCGCGCTCGCCGACCAGCGCTACGGCGAGCGGCCGAACAGCCGCTACGGCGCCGGGCGCATCGACGCCTACGCCGCCGTCGCCGAGGCCGCCCTCACCAGCGGCGTCCGCGGCACGATCACCGACGGCAAGACCAGAAAGCCGCTCGCCGGCGTGACCGTCACCCGGGCCGACAACGGCCGGACCGTCACGACCGACGCGCAGGGCCGGTTCGAGACGCGGCTCACCCCTGGCGTCTACGACCTCAAGCTCACCCGGTTCGGCTACCGGCCGGCGTCGGCCCGCGTCCGCGTCCAGGCGAACCGCTTCACCGACCTGCGTACCGCGCTCGAGCAGACCCGCCGCGGCAAGATCTCCGGGACGGTGGTGTACGGCCCGACCGGTTCGACGGTGCCGGGCGCGACGGTCACGGTGCTCGGCGTGCCCGACCGGCTCGCGGCCACGACCGATCTCAACGGCAAGTACACGATCTCCGAGGTGCCCGAGGGCGACTACCGGATCGCCGCGGTGTCCCCCGGCGTGTCCCGCTCCGACCCGCAGGGGGTCGGCGTCCGCGGCGGCAAGCCGCAAGGACGGGCCGACATCGTCCTGCCCCGGTCCCCCGCCACCGAGCGCGTCTCGCTCGCCGAAGGGGCCGGACAGGGCGACAACGACAGCTGGTGGCCCAAGCTGAGCAACGACGGCGGTGCCGTGGTGTTCGCCAGCATGGCGTCCAACCTCGTCCCGGACGACACCAACGACGACCTGGACGTCTTCGTGACCGACCTGCGCACCGGCGCCATCGAGCGGGTCTCGGTCGCCTCCGACGGCACCCAGGCCGACGCCTTCTCGCTGGTCCCGACCCTCAGCGGAGACGGGCGGTACGTCGGCTTCAGCAGCGGCGCCACCAACCTGGTCCCCGGCGACACCAACGGCCAGACCGACGCCTTCGCGCACGACCGGCAGACCGGCAGGACCGAGATGCTCTCCGTCGCCTCCGACGGCGGCCTGAGCGACGGGCTGACCTCACAGCCCGCGCTCAGCGGCGACGCCCGCTACGCCGCCTTCAACAGCGACGCCACCAACCTGGTGAGCGGCGACACCAACGGCCGGACCGACGTCTTCGTCCGCGACCGGCAGACCGGCACGACCGAGCGCGTCTCGGCCGGGCAGGGCGGCGCAGAGAGCGACGGAAACTCGCGGGAGCAGTCGATCAGCGCCGACGGCCGCTTCGTCGCGTTCGAGAGCAGCGCCACCAACCTGGTGGCCGGCGACACCAACGAGCGCATCGACGTCTTCGTCCGCGACCGGCAGACCGGCACGACCGAACTGGTCGCCGCCCCCGAGGGCATCGAGCCGAACAGCCCGATCATC
This sequence comes from Sphaerisporangium dianthi, assembly GCF_042654065.1. NCBI lineage: Bacteria > Bacillati > Actinomycetota > Actinomycetes > Streptosporangiales > Streptosporangiaceae > Sphaerisporangium > Sphaerisporangium dianthi. The sequence goes on from NZ_JBHSFP010000020.1 coordinate 46,274, forward strand.
AGCGCCGACGGGCGGATGGTCGTCTACATCGGCACCGGGCCCAAGGGGTGGCACATCTACCGCTACGACCGGCAGGCGCGCACGAGCACGCTGGTGTCGGCGGCCCCCGGCGGCGGCCCCGCCAATGACTGGTCCTTCGCCCCCGCGGTCAGCGCCGACGGCGAGACCGTGGCCTTCTACAGCTACGCGACCGACCTCGCCGGCCCGGACGGCAACGGGCGGACGGACGTGTACGTGCGCGACATGAAGGCAGGGAAGACCGAGCGCGTCTCCGCGGACCCGAAGGGCGTCGACGGCGACGGCTCGAGCGAGCTGCCGGCGCTCAGCGGGAACGGGCGGTACGTCGCCTTCCAGAGCACCTCGGCGAACCTGACCACGGGCGACACCAACCGGCGTTCCGACGTCTTCGTCCACGACCGCACCCCCGGGCCCGAGCCCCGCTTCGCCCTCGGCGAGCTGGACGTGAGCCCGGACGCCGTCCGTCCCGGACGCCCGGTGCGGATCACCGCGTGGGTCAAGAACGTCGGGGAGAAGGCCGGCGGGTACGACGCCGTCCTTCGGGTCGGCGACCAGGTGGAGCAGCGTCAGACCGTCAAGGTGGGCGCCGGCAAGGCGGTGCGCCTCTCGTTCGAGGTGTGCAGGAAGGTCCCGGGCGCCTACACCGTCGAACTGGGCCCGCTCACCGGCGGCTTCACCGTGAAGGCCCACTGACCTGCTCCGACACCGCAACACCGTGATCCGGCCGGCCGCGGCACCCGCCCGGCCGGATCACGACCTCGCGCCCCGGCCGGGATCACAGCGTCGTGATCCCCGGCCGGGGCGCGACGTCATTGCGAGGCGTGAGATCGATTGCACATCCCGGCGGGCTTTGCGAAACTGCTCGGGAGGCAGGTAGTGAACCCGGTTGTTTCGCGGTTGTTCCGAGTAGCGTCTATCGATCTGTCCCCTCCAACGATGGTGGCGAATGCGTAGAGCCTCGTAGCAGTACCTGGACGTCGACGGTCCCTTTCGCCTGCCGGGCGTTTCCGCCTGTCCGGTCGCGGAATTCCGCCGTTCGTGCGTCGCCGTCTCGATTCGTTCTCCGAAGGCAGGGGGTGTCGCGGCTGCTGTGGTGCATCCAGAGCCAGATCTTTAGTCGGCCTGGTCGTCTTCTTTCGATGGATCGGAGATCTGATGCACGTCGCCCTGCTCACCACGACCCAGCATGGTCACCTGAACCCGTACATCCCGGTGGTGAATGCGCTCCGAACCGCCGGCAGTGAGGTCGCACTGCTGTTGTTGTCCGCGGACGGTGGCGCGCTCGACGAGCAGCGTCGCCAGGCCTTGGGAAAGGCGCAGATCCACGCGATCGGGAAGGTCGAGATGGCGCCGTGGAGCGGCGACCCGGCGAAGATCGGCCCGATGCTCCGGTCGTCGCCGGTGGCGGACCAGACGGCTGACGCGATCCGTGCGACGGCGCCGGACTTCGTGCTCGTCGATTCGCTGCCGGTCACGGCGTCGGCCATGGTCGGCGCACAGGCGTCCGGCGTGCCCTACGGGATGATCTGGGCCAACCTGGGCGGAGTATGCCCGAGCGAGCATCGACGAGGTCGCTGGCCGTACGACGAGCAGGTCGGCGACTACCTGACCACGCACGGAGTGTTGTGGTCGACCCGCACTCATTCGGCGCGTTCGCCGATTCTCAATCTGATGCCGACGATTCCCGCTCTCGTCGGGGACGACGCGGTCACCGACGACGGTGTGCAGCTGGTCGGGTTGCCGGGCGCGAAGGGGATCCGCGGCGACGAGGTCGACTTCTCGGGCCTGGGGCGAATCGACCCCGACCGCCCGGTGGTGTACGTCTCCTTCGGCACGATCTTCTACCGGCGGCCTGACCTGTTGCGGACGGTGATCATCGGGGCGGCGGCGACCGGTGCTCAGGTGATCGCCGCGGTAGGAGATCTCGCCGAGGAGCTCGCGCTGCCCGGCGAAGTGCTCACCGCCCCGTACCTGCCGCAACGTGAGGTGCTCGAGCGCGCCGACGTGTTCATCACCCACGGCGGCTACAACTCCGTGGCCGAGTCGATCCGGGCGGCGACACCGATGCTGGTGATCCCGCTGGCCGTCGATCAGCCCATCCAGGGGTACTTCGTGGAACGCGCGGGCTTCGGGACGGCGTTGGAGCCGGCCGGCGTCACCGAGCAGGCGGTCGCCGACGCTGTCACCGATCTGCTCGATCCCGCCCGGGACTACCGGGCCCGGCTGCGCGCCGCGCAGCCGGAGTGCGGCGATTCTGCCATGCGCACCGCCGAGCTGGTCATCAGCACGGTCGAGACGTTACAGCGAGAGGGGAAGCAGTGACGATCGAACTGCAGCGGCCGGTGGGCGACCCGATCGTCATCGATGATCTCGAACGCCTCTCGTTCCGGGTGGATCGCCGCGCCTACACCGACGACGACCTGGCCGCACAGGAGATGACAAAGATCTTCGATCGCTGCTGGTTGTACGTCGGGCACGAATCGGAGTTGCCCGGGCCGGACTCCTACGTATCACGCGACGTCGGCGGGCGCCCGGTGGTCATGGCGCGCGGGTCCGACGGGGTGATCCGGGTGTTCGCGAACAGCTGCACTCACCGCGGGGCCCTGATCTGCTCGCAGCCGGCCGGGCGGGCCAGATCCTTCCGGTGCCCGTATCACGACTGGACCTTCTCCAACCAGGGCGACCTGGTCGGGGTCCCGATCCCCGACGGGTACGGGCCGGGCTTCCGTAAGGCGGACTTCGGCCTGGCGCGGCACCGTAGCGACAGTTACCGCGGTTTCGTGTTCGTCACCTTCGATCCGGAGCAGCCGCGCACGTTGACCGAGTACCTGGCGGGTGCGACGGAGTACCTCGATCTGATCGACGACCAGTCCGAACTCGGGATGGAGGTGATCCAGGGTGCGCAACTCCACGGGGCCCGGGCCAACTGGAAGCTCATGATGGAGAACAGCGTCGACATCTACCACTTCCGGGCCCTGCACAAGCGTTACGTCGGCTACATGGAGTCGCTCGGGTCGGTGCCACCACGGCGACGAGGCGGCTTCGGCCGCGCCCTCGGACTGGGGCATGGAGCCAACGAGCTGCCACCGGCGGCGGCCCGCCCGCTCGCCTACTGGACGCCGATGTTCGGCGCCGAGGTCCGGCCGCGCATCGAGGCGACGGCCGCGCGCTTCGTCGACCGGTTCGGCGCCGAACGCGCCGAACGGATCACCGGCACCAATCGCGCGGTGCTGATCTTCCCCAACTTGATGATCATCGACGCGATCGCGATCACCATCCGCAAGATCGACCCGGTCGGCCCCGGCCAGATGGCCATCACCTCGGTCGCCCTGGCCCCCAAGGACGAGGATCCGGACATCCGGGAACTCCGCAAGAGCCACTACCTGACCTTCCTCGGCCCCGCCGGCTTCGCCACTCCCGACGACATCGAGATCGTCGAGTCGTGCCAGCGGGGTTATCTCAACCGCACGGTCCGCTACTCGGATCTGTCCCGCGGTATGAACAAGGAGGTACCGGAGACGACCGACGAGCTTCCCGCCCGCGAGTTCTGGCGGCAGTGGGACCGGCTGATGCACGGCGACGACGGTCACCTCGAGGTCGCTCACCGGGCCGAGATGCAGGGGGCGGAACCGCGATGACCACCGAACTGACGATCGACGAAGCGGCCGAGGTGCGATTATGGCACCGGGTGAGCCAGTTCCTCTTCCGTGAGGCGCGACTGCTCGACGAGTGGCGCCTGCTCGAGTGGTACGACGAGATGCTGACCGACGACATCCGCTACTCGGTTCCGGCCACCGACGTCCGCGGCGAGACGGCCGACGCGCTCGGGCTCATCGACGACGACGCCGCCCGGCTACGCCAGCGGATCGAACAGATCCTCAACGGTGAGGTGTGGTGCGAGAACCCCCGGTCGCGCACGAACCGGATGATCAGCAACGTGGAGATCCTGGCCGATCGGGGCACGCGCCTCGACGTGGCGGCGAACGTCATCGTCCACCGGTTCGGGCACGGGCGCTCTGACGTCTACGTCGGTAAATGCCGGTTCGAGCTCGTCGTCGAGGGCGAGTCGTTCCGGGTCCGAAGACGGGTCGTGGTGCTCGACCACGAGACGTTGTACGAGCACGGGAAGCTCAGCATCATCCTGTGACGGCGGCCGGCCCTGGCAGCGTCCCACCCGTTGCCGCCGCCCAGCCGAGTCTGCCTCGCGAGGTCTACGTCCTCAGTGTCGTCGGTGGTTGCGTCATGCTGGGCCTGGGACTGGTGCTCCCGGTGCTCCCGGTGTACGCGGCGACGTTCGGGGCGGGGCCTACCCAGATCGGAGTGCTCGTCGCGCTGTTCGCGTTGATGCGGCTGGCCACCAGTCCGTTCTGCGGCCGGCTCGCGGTTCGTTTCGGGGAGCGGCGGGTCCTGGTCGCCGGCCTGCTGCTGTGCGCGGTCTCCTCGGCCCTGACGGCGTTCGCCGGGTCCTACGGGCAGCTGCTGGTGTTCCGCAGCCTCGGCGGCGTCGGCTCGGTGCTGTTCTCGGTGTCCGCGCTGGCGGCGCTCCTGGCGATCGCGCCGGCCGACCAGCGGGGCCGGGCCAGCGCCGTGTTCGACGCGGGCTTCCTGCTCGGCGGGGTCTGCGGACCGGCGCTGGGCGGGCTCCTCGCTCTCATCAGCCTGTCAGCGCCGTTCGTGGTGTACGCCGTGCTGTTGCTGGCCGCCGCGGCACTGACGCTGGCGGTGCTGCGCACCGGCCGGACCGCCGGCGCGGAGCCTGGCCGTGACGTGGCCGGGCTGCCGGTCCTGCTGCGGGATCGACGCTACCTGGTGGCCTGCCTCGCGGCGCTGGCGCAGGGATGGGTCCTGTTCGGGCTGCGCAGCGCACTGGTCCCCATGGTGGTCGTGGCGTGGCGACATGACATGACGTGGGTCGGGTGGGCGTTCACGATCTCCGCCGTCGTTCAGTCGCTGCTGATCATGCCGGCCGGCCGGGTCGTCGATCGGTCCGGCCGCCGGCCCGCCATGATCGCCGGCACCGGTGTGGCCGCGGCGGCGATCACGGCCTTGGTGTTCGTGGACGGGTACGCCTGGCTCGTCGTCCTGCTCAGTGTGTACGCGGCGGCATCGGCGCTGCTCGCCGCCGCACCGGCCGCGCTGCTCGGTGACGTCGTCGCCGGACGTGCCGGCAGCGGCGTCGCCGTGTTCTCGATGTGCACCGATGTCGGCGCCGTGGTCGGACCGGTCGTCGTCGGGCTCATCGCCGAGCGGGTGGGTGTTCCGGCCGCTTTCGGCAGCGGCGCCGCGCTGCTGGTCATCGCGTTCGTGGCGTCGTGGACGTTGACAACTGTTCGGCCAACACGAAGGAGTTGATCATGGATCAGCCATCTGCCCGGCATGAGCGGGGCGAGGCCATGTTCCAGCAGGTCTTCGGCCGCGAACCGCGCCCGGGTTCCTACCCGGAGTTCCTGCAGATCACGGTCGACCACTTGTTCGGTGAGATCTGGACCCGCCCGCACCTGAGCGTCGAGGAGCGCGAACTGGTCGCGCTGACCGCGGTCGCGCTGGCGCGGACCGATTGGGAGTTACGCGGCCACATCGGCGCCTCGCTGCACCTCGGGATGTCGCGGGAGAAGATCATCGAAGTCATCATCCAGCTCGCCTACTACGGCGGCTGGCCGGTCGCCAACAACGGGCTGCGCGTCGCCCAGGAGGTCTTCGCCGAGCTGGACGGCGCCAACGGGAAGGACGCGGACGATGACCGGTGAACCGTCATCCCTCGACCCGGCCGAGAAGGTCGACCTGTGGCGCCAGCGGTTCTTCGAGGCCCAGGCGGCCGCGGAGGAGTTCATCCTTGGACAGCACGGCGAAGAAGGCCTGGCCGCGTGGATCCAGGCGAACTCCCGCATCACCGCGGACCTGCTGCGGGCGCAACGGCCCGCCGGGGTGTCCGCCACCGACCACTTCATGACCCGGCTGCAGCGTCAGCTGTTGCTGTACGACTCGGCGGTGACCAGTGAGCCCCAGCCCTCGGGCACCGTCCTGCGCAACGCCGACTGCGGGATCCTGCGGTACCGCAAACGGGCCGCCCGCGCCGGCGTCGTGCTGACGTTCTCCTCCCCGTGCTCGTACTGCCAGGAGCTCAACACCGCCATCGCCGCCCGCTACGTGGAACCGGACGTCACGGTGTCGTGCGACCAGGCGGGCGACGGGTGCACCTGGCGCGCGGAATCCCCTCACGCTCCATGAGAGGACGCGGCCGGGTCGCCGCACCGCGGACGAGCCGGTGACTGAACCAACGGCAGCGCCGTGCGGCCGGCGGCCGGCGACCGGCCGACGTCGAGCGTCATGCCGAGTTGCCGGCCCACGGCCGCACACAGGTCGAGCGCCGCGGTGCGGGTCAGGTCCTGATGATCGTTCTGGGTGAAGCACGCCGACGCCACGTTCTTGTTCCGCAGGCGCAGGTACCACGGGAACAACGATGCCAGTGCGGGCTCGGTCAGCATCGTGCGCGAATGCACGATCGTCCCCACCAGCAGGTTGCCGAAGGGGCGCCGGCTCGCGTTCATGAAGCTCTTCAGGCGTTCCTGGAAGATCTTCAGCACCGCGGGCACGTTCCCCGCGTACACCGGCATGGCGAGCAGCATCGCCTGCGCGCCCTCGGCCAGATCGACGACATGCTCGAAGTCGTCGTCGAGCGTGCACCGGCCCACCTCGGGATCAAGGCAGGTGTCCTCGCCCTCGCACATCGCGATGCGATGGTCGATCAACCGAATCCGCTGGATCTCCGCGTCGCCGACCTCCCGGACGAGGCCGGTGACCGCCGCCTCGAGCAGCGCGTCGGTCAGCGACGGGAGCCGCCTCTGCGTGCAGGACAAGGCAACGATCTTCATCCGAAGGGCCTCCCGTGTCCGCTCAGCGCCACCCAGGACCGGCCACCCGGCGAAGCCCCGTGGCCGCACGCTGAAGCAGCCCCAACCTACCCAGAATCGAGCATTACCGGAACGGGTCTCGAAAAACCTCCCGGACGATCACGGCGTCGCGCCGAGCAGCGCGGCCAGGCGGCGCTTGGCGCGGGAGGCGCGCGTGCCGACCGTGCCCACCGGGATGTCGAGGCGCTCGGCGATCTGCCTGTGCGTGAGGTCGTCGAAGTAGGCCAGGTACAGGACGTCGCGCTCCTCGAACGGGAGCCGGTCGAGCGCGGTCCGCACGCGCAGGACCGCGTCCGGCTCCCCCTCCCCCGCCGGGACGTCCTCGTCGGCGATGGGAACGGCCGCCAGATGCCGCCGTTCCCCGCGCCACACGTCGATCGCGGCCTTCCTGGTGATCGAGTACAGCCACGGGCGCAGTTCCCGTCCCGGCTCGAACCGGTGGGCGGCGCGCCAGGCGCGCACGAACGAGAGCTGCACGGCCTCGGCCGCCAGCTCGCGGTCGCCGAGCAGGCGGTACGCCAGCGCCGACATGGGGCGCGCGTGCAGATGGTACACCTCGGCCAGCGCCCCCTCGGCGCCCGCCCGGAAACGTTCGCTCAGCGAACGGTCGTAATACGCGGTCACGAGTTCCCCCCAGAGGTACGTTCGGCCCTCAGGATGCGGGCCGACGGCCACCGTGCGTAAGGAGGCACTCTCGTGTCAGTGAGGCACCCGGAAGTAACCACGACCTGTGACGAGGTCCGTGATCTGCTCGAACGGCTCGGCGACCGGTGGTCCATCTACGTCCTCTACGAGGTGGCCGACGCCCCGCGCCGGTTCCGCGGCCTGCAGCGGGCGATCCCCGGCATCTCGCAGCGGATGCTGACGCTCACGCTCCGCCGGCTGGAGGAGCAGGGGCTCATCACGCGGACCGTGTACGCCACCATCCCGCCCCAGGTCGAGTACGAGATGTCCGACCTCGGACGGAGCCTCGGCACGGCGGTCCTCGGGCTGGTCACCTGGCTGAGAGAGAACGGCGAGCCGCTCGAACGGGCCCGCGAGAGGTTCGCGCGGGCACATGGCGGCTGACGGGCGGGGGCGGGGCCGGCGGGCCCGGCGACCGGCCCGGCGGCACGCGGTCATCGGCCATGCCCCGCCCCCGTCCTCGCCCTCACCTTTGCCGTCGTCCTTGCCCTTGCCGTCGCCCGCGGGTCGCGGGCGGCCGAGTGCGTCGAATTACCGGCAGTGAAGTGGAGCGGGCGCCCGGCTCGTACTGCGGGGTGTCAGCGACTCCACCACACGAACGGAAACCACAGTCATGATGAAGACACTGGTCGGCGCCCTCGCCGTCGGCGGCGCACTCCTGACCGCCGCGCCCGCCCACGCCGCCTCCTACCTCGAGTTCGAGAACGACAGCAGCGCCTTCGACCTGGTGATGTCTGCCACCGGAGTGACCAACGGGGCGCTCGTCGGCCTCGCGACCGACAACAACTCCTCGCTCGGCCAGTGGCGCGGCGAGACCGTGGGCACCTCGATCGACAATCTCCCCCAGCGCAGATTCGTCCTGCGCGCCAGCGAGGGCAGCGCGGCCGGCCCGCTGTGCCTGGCCGTCAAGGACGACATCCAGCCCGGCCAGGCGATCGGGGTCAAGGTCGCCACCTGCAACACGCTCAAGGCGCAGATGTGGACGCTCACCTCGGGGGGCGGCAGCCTGGTCCGGCTGCGCAGCGAGAAGTACCGCACGCACGTCATCACGCGCGTGAGCGGCCCGGAGTTCCTGACCCCCCTCCAGATGACCACGGCTCCGGCCGGCAGTCTCTGGGTGCAGCGGACCGCCGCCTGAGCCTGCGGAGGGGCGGCGCGCCGGGACCCGTTCGGGGAACCGGCGCGCCACCCGTCGGCGAAGGGCGGGCTTACGTGAGCGCGCCGCCGCCGGTGAAGCGTCGCGCGCGGGGCCAGGTGAGGCGCGGCGCGTGGCCTGGTGAGGCGCGGCGCGTGGCGGTCAGGTGCCTTGCGCGGCCAGGACGTCGCGCCAGGAGTACTCCGGGACGTAGCCGAGTTCCCGGCTCGCGCGCTCGCTGGTGAACATGCTCTCGCACCCCTCCAGCGGACGGCGCGGCGTGAGGCCGGGGAACACCTCGGCGACCAGATCGGCCGTGGGCCGGTCGATGAGCGTGTCGCGTGCGGCGATGACGTACGCCCTGGCGCCGGTGACCTCGGCGAGCAGCGCCCGCCGGCAGGCCTGGGCGACGTCGCGGACGTCGACGTAGCCCCACAAGTTGTACATCCTGGACATCGGATCGGCCCAGTAGGAGGGAAGGTCGGCGTAGTCGGCGGCCTCGAAGACGTTGGACAGCCGCAACCCGATGATCGGCATGCCCGACCATGCCGAGACATGCTCGGCCATCGTCTCCCCGAGCACCTTCGACAGCGCGTAGGCGGACTTGGGGTGGGGGTAGTGGTCCTCGTCGAGCGGCGCGTAATGCGGCGGGGAGTCGGGCGCGAAGGGGAAGCCCAGGGTGGTCTCGCTTGAGGTCCACACGACCCGCCCGACGCCGAGCTTGGCGGCGGCCAGGAAGACGTTGCCGTTCATGGCGTTGTTCTCGTTGAGCGTGCGGGCGTCGGTGAAGAAGCCGGGCGCGGGGATCGCCGCGAGATGGACGACGCTGTCGACGCCGGTCAGCGCGTCGACGGTGTCGCCGAAGTCGGTCATGTCGGCGCGCAGCAGCGGGGCGCCCAGCCGCGACAGGCCGCCCCGGTCGCCGGGCACCCCTGTCACGTCGATGGCCCGCACCTCGTGCCCGTGGGCGAGAAGGTCCTGAACGACGGCGCGCCCGGTCTTGCCGCCCGCTCCTGTCACCGCGATCTTCACAGGCCCAGCCTCGCTTTCACGACATCGATCCTGATCAGTGCTCTACCGTAGTGGATCCGGGACCGAAAGTTCATCGAAACTTACGCCCAGCGCAACGGCCGTCCGTGCCGCCCTGACAGGCGAAAACGCTACCGTCCAGGGGTTTCGACGGCGCTGTGACCTTGACGTTTCCCGACCGGCCGTTCTACGTTGGCACGTGTCGTCGATGTTTCGGATAGTTTCCGAAAGTTTTCGGCGCGATCCTCCCTTGTTGCCCTCCCCGAAGGAGCCACCGGTGCCTCTCATGGCGATCGATTGTGAGCGCTCTCACTCTGAGCCGCCGCGTCCAGCATGAAGGTCCTCTACATCGGGGGCACCGGCACGATCAGCTCGGCCTGCGTCGCCGAGTCGGTGCGTCAGGGCCACGACGTGCACGTCCTCAACCGGGGCCGCACGGCCGGCCTCCGGCCGCTGCCGGCGGACGTCACCACGATCACCGCTGACGTGCGGGACGCCGGATCGCTGCGCGGCGCCCTCGCCGGCGCGACGTTCGACTGCGTGGTCGACTTCCTGAGCTTCGGCGCCGGGGACGCCGCCGCGGCCGTGGACCTCTTCCAGGACCGCGCGGGCCAGTACATCCACATCAGTTCGGCCTCGATCTACCACAAGCCGGTCCGCCGGGTGCCGATCGTGGAGTCCACCGCCCTGCGCAACCCCTACCTGGCCTACGCCCGCGACAAGATCGCCGCCGAGGACGTGCTGCGCCGGGCGTACGATGAGCGCGACTTCCCAGTGACGATCGTGCGCCCCTCGCACACCTACGACGACGCCCAGCCGCCGCTGCCCGGCGGCTGGACGGCCTGGGACCGGATCGCGCGCGGCGACGAGCTCGTCGTGCCCGGCGACGGCACCAGCCTGTGGACGCTCACGCACGCGCGGGACTTCGCCGTCGGCCTCGCCGGCCTGACCGGTGACTGGCAGGCCGTCGGGGAGGACTTCCACATCACCTCCGACGAGGTGCTGACCTGGAACGAGATCTACGACATCGTCGGCCGGGCGTCGGGGTCCCCCGCCCGGCTGCTGCACCTGCCGTCGGAGTTCCTGCCGATCGTGGCCCCCGACTGGTTCTGGTCGGAGCTGATCGTCGGCGACATCTCGCACAGCGCGGTGTTCGACAACACCAAGATCAAGCGGTTCGTGCCCGCGTTCCGCCCGACCGTGACCTGGTCGGAGGGCGCGCGGCGGCTCGCCGCCCGGCGCGCCGGGCACCCCGGCGACACCCGCCCCGACCCGGCGACCGACGCGACGCTGACCCGGCTGGTCGAGGCGCACCGCCGCGCCGTGGCGGCGGTCGCGCCGCCGGCCCCGTGACGCCGGAGGCCGGCGGCCTGGCCGCCGACCCCTGGCTCGAGGTGTCCGGCGTGCACTGCGAGGGCGTGGTCTGGGACGACGCCGCGGGCCTGCTGAGGTTCGTCGACATCCCTCGCGGGCGCCTGTTCCACGCCGACGTGGAGACCGGCACGGCCGGCTGGTCCGACCTGCCCGCGCCGCTGGCCGCCGTGCATCCCACGGCCGACCCCGCGACGGTCATCATCGCCGACGGCGACGGCATCGCGCTGGTCGCGGGGGGCGAGCTGGTCGAGCGGCTCGCCGCGCCCCTCGCCGACCGGCCTGACATCCGCATGAACGACGGCAACGTCGACCCGGCAGGGCGGTACTTCATCGGCAGCATGGCCTACGACGCCGAACCGGGCGCGGCGAGTCTTTACCGCCTAGACCCCGACCGGTCCTTGCGCACCGTGCTGACCGGCGTCACCATCAGCAATGGCATGGACTGGTCACCTGACGCCTCCTTGTGCTACTTCGTGGACAGCCCGACCCACCGCGTCGACGTGTTCGACTACGACGTGGTCACCGGCGAGCTGTCGAACCGTCGTGTCTTCGCCGACGTCTCGGCCGTCCCCGGCATGCCCGACGGCCTGACCGTCGACGCCGAGGGCGGCGTGTGGGTGGCGTTCTACGGGGGCTCGCGGGTGTGCCGCTTCGCCCCCGACGGCCTGCCCGACCGCACCGTCACCCTCCCGGTGCCGCAGGTCACCTCCTGCTGCTTCGCCGGGCCCGAGCTGGACCGGCTGGTCATCTCCACCTCCACCGAAGGACTCTCCCCCGATGAGCTGCGACGCCTGCCCTCCGCCGGGGCGATCTTCATGGCCGACCCCGGATGCCGGGGCCGGCTCGCGAACAGGTTCGTGATCTGACATGGCCGGACGAGCGCGACCGGCCGACGCCCCCGACCGGCGGGTGGCCGCAGTGAGGGAACGGAGTGACACCATGAGTGTGGACACGGGCACGGCTCCGGAAGTGTGGAAGGACACCACTGTCCCCGCCGAGGAGCGCGTCGAGGCCCTGATGGCCGCGATGACCCTGCCAGAGAAGGCCGCCCAGCTGTACGGCGTCTGGGTGGGCATCGACGACGCCGACGGTGAGATGGCGCCGCACCAGCACGAGTTCACCGCGCTGCCCGTCGAGTGGGACGAGCTGATCAAGAACGGGCTGGGCCAGCTGACCCGGCCGTTCGGCACCGCGCCCGTCGACGTCCGCAAGGGGGCGGCCACCCTCGCGGGCGCCCAGCGCGCCATCATGGCGGCGGGACGGTTCGGGATCCCCGCGGTGGTGCACGAGGAGATCCTGACCGGCCTGGCCGCCTGGAAGGCGGGCGTCTACCCCTCCCCGCTGTGCTGGGGCGCCGGCTTCGATCCCGAGCTGGTCGAGCGGATGGGCGCGCAGATCGGCGCCGCCATGCGGCGCCTCGGCATCCATCAAGGCCTCGCCCCCGTCGTGGACGTCGCACGGGACCTGCGGTGGGGCCGGGTCGAGGAGACGATCGGCGAGGACCCTCTGCTGGTGGGCATGATCGGCGCCGCGTACGTCCGCGGCGTGCAGTCGGCGGGCGTGATCGCCACGCTGAAGCACTTCGTCGGTTACTCGGCCTCCAAGGGCGGCCGCAACCTCGCGCCGGTGTCGGCCGGACGCCGCGAGATCGCCGACGTGCTGCTCCCCCCGTTCGAGATGGCGCTGCGCGCGGGGGCGGACTCGGTGATGAACTCCTACGCCGACATCGACGGCACGCCCGCGGCGGCCGACCCCGGCCTGCTCACCGACCTGCTGCGCGACGCCTACGGCTTCACCGGCACGGTGGTGGCCGACTACTTCTCCGTCGCCTTCCTCCAGACCCTGCACAACGTGGCGGGATCGCAGGGGGACGCCGCCCGGCTGGCGCTCTCGGCCGGCATCGACGTCGAGCTGCCCACGGTGAACTGCTACGGGCCGCCGCTGGTCGAGGCGGTCGAGCGCGGCGAGGTCGACGCCGCCCTGGTCGACCGGGCGCTGCGCCGGGTGCTGCTGCAGAAGTGCCGGCTCGGCCTGCTCGACGACGGGTGGACGCCCGAACCGCCCGCCCTGGAGGAGGACGGGGACATCGTGCTGGACGACGCGGAGGTCCGGTCCCTGGCCGGCGAGCTCGCCCGCCGTTCGGCCACGCTGCTGCACAACACCGGCACGCTCCCTCTCGCGGCCGGACTGCGGCTGGCCGTGGTGGGGCCGCGCGCGGACACCCCGCAGGCCATGATGGGCTGCTACTCGTTCCCGATGCACGTCGGCGTGCACCATCCGGACGCCGGCCTCGGCATCGAGGTGCCGACACTGGCCGGCGCGCTGCGCGCCGACCCCGCCGGATACGACGTGCGGTACGAGCAGGGGTGCCCGGTCCTCGGCGGGGACGACGAGGGCATCGCCGCGGCCGCCGCCGCGGCGGCCGGCGCCGACGTCTGCGTGGCCGTGCTCGGCGACCAGGCGGGCCTGTTCGGGCGCGGCACCTCCGGCGAGGGCTGCGACGCGACCGGCCTGCGCCTGCCCGGCCGCCAGGAGGAGCTGCTGGAGGCCGTCCTGGCCACCGGCACGCCCGTGGTGCTGGTGCTGCTGGTCGGACGCCCGTACGAGCTGGGCAGGCAGATCGACCGGCTGGCCGCCGTGGTGTGCGGCTTCTTCCCGGGCGAGGAGGGAGCGGGCGCCCTGGCCGACGTGCTGTCCGGGCGCGCCGACCCGGCGGGGCGCCTGCCGGTCTCCTTCCCCGGGAACGGCGCCAACCAGCCCTCGACCTACCTCGCCGCGCCGCTGGGCCGGCGCAGCGAGGTGAGCAACATCGACCCCACCCCGCTGTTCCCCTTCGGCCACGGGCTGTCCTACACCCCTGTCACGTGGGTCGGGGTCGCCGGCGATCCGTCGGGGACGTGGGCCACCGACGGCGTCTTCGACGTGCGGGTCACGCTGCACAACGGGGCGGCCGGCTCGGTGTCGGAAGTGGTGCAGGTGTACCTGCACGACCCGGTCGCCGAGGTCGCCCGCCCGGTGCAGTCGCTGCTCGCCGCGCACCGGGCCGACCTGGCGCCCGGCGAGACGCGCGAGGTGACGATCAGGCTGCACGCGGACCAGACCTCCTACACCGGGGCCTCCTGGCGGCGCCAGGTCGACCCGGGCGAGGTCGAGCTGCGGGTCGGGGCGTCCAGCGCCGACATCCGCGAGACGATCACCGTGTCCATGACCGGCCCCCGGCGTCACGTCGGCTTCGACCGCGTCATGGAGGCGACCGTCATCTCCGCCTGACGCCGCCGAGCCGGCCCCGCCCGCCGGGGCCGGCCTCTCGGTCCCGGCCGGACGGGCCGCCCGGCCCGGGGCCGGGCGCGCGTCGTCAGCGCAGCGGGGTCTCCTCGAAGGAGTCGGGCTCGTCCACCTCGCCGGAGGTGACCGGCTCGCCGGGTTCGCCCGGCTCGTTCGTCGCGCTCGGTTCGCTCGCTTCGTCCTTCTCGCCGGGCATGCCTCGTACGACGGTGTTGCGCAGCACGCCGACGCCGCCGACGCCGATCTCGACCACGTCGCCGGTGGCGAGGGTGAACGGCCACGGCGGCACCAGGCAGGTGCCGGTCGACAGGACCACCCCGTCGGGGTGCACGTCCCCTCGCATCAGGTAGGCCACCAGGTCGTCCAGCCGGCGGCGCAGCCGCGCCGTGCTCGCCCGGCCGTGCCACACCCGCACGCCGTCCCGGTGGATGGCCATCTCGATCGTCAGCGCGTAGGGATCGTCGACCTCCCAGGCCGGCGTGATCCAGGGGCCGAGCCCGCACGCGCCGAAATAGATCTTGGCCTGCGGCAGGTAGAGCGGGTTCTCCCCTTCGATGCTGCGCGAGGACATGTCGTTGCACACCGTGAAGCCGGCGATCTCGCCCAGGCGGTTCACCACCAGGGCCAGCTCGGGCTCGGGCACGTCGACGGTCGAGTCGGCGCGGATGCGGACCAGCCCGCCGGGGCCCACGACCCGCCAGCCGGCCGACTTGAAGAACAACTCGGGCCGCTCGGCGTCGTAGACGAGGTCGTAGACGCTGGCGGCCCGCGCGCTCTCTTCGACCCGTGCCTCGCGCGAGGTCTCGTAGGTGACGCCCGCCGCCCAGACCTCGGTGCGCGCGTCCACCGGCGCGAGGAGCTCCACCTCGGCGAGCGGCACCCGCTCGCCGAGCGGGCCCGCGGCCAGCCGGGCGCGCAGCTCGGCCACCGGCCCGGCCCACAGTTCGGCGAGAGAGGTGACGCCCACCAGTTCGGCGACGCCCCCCTCTTCGTCGTGCAGACCGATGAGGGGTCGCGCGGACCCTCCGGTCCGGTACCTGACGATGTTCACCTGACTCCTTCCGGAAACCGCCGCGCGGCCTCGACCGCGTCGGTCTCCCTTTCGCCCGCGGCCGCGCCACCAGAGTTTCGAGGAATTTCGGAGAGAGTGACTGCGGGCCATGGTAGCGGCATCGGGAGTTCCAGGCGACGTACATGTCACATTGTCGAAACATGGTGCCGGGTGAACCGAAACTGATTCGGAAGGCCGGGATCAGGGCGTGGAGCGGCGGCGGGCGGGAGGCGCCGTGCTGCCGCGCACGACGAGCTTGGTGGACAGCTCGACCCTGCCCTCGGGCACGTCGCTGCCGTCCTGGTGGGCGAGCAGCGTGCGCACGGCCAGGGCGGCCATCTCGGCGATGGGCTGGCGCACCGTGGTCAGCGGCGGCGTGACCCACTGCGACATCGGGACGTCGTCGAAGCCCACGACGCTCAGGTCGTCGGGCACCCGCAGCGCCCGCTGCTGGATCGCGGCGTAGACGCCCAGCGCCTGCTCGTCGTTCGCCGCGAAGATAGCCGTCGGCGGGTCGGGCCGGCCGAGCAGGGCGAGGGCCAGGCGCACGCCGGAGGAGTAGTGGAAGTCGCCGTGCTCGATGAGCGCGTCGTCGGACGGCACGCCCGCCCGCTCGAGCGCGGCGCGGTACCCGGCGAGCCGCGCCTGGCTGCACAGGAAGCGCATCGGCCCGGTGACCACCCCGATGCGCCGGTGGCCGAGGTCGACCAGGTGCCGGGTGGCCGACAGCCCGCCGCCCCAGTTCCCCGCGCCGATCGACGGCAGGTCGGACTCGCCGTCACCGACCGGATCGACGAGGATCGCCGGCACGCGGAGCTTGGCGATGCGCTTGTGGTCGGCCGCGGAAAGCTCCGACAGCGCGAGGATGACGCCACGCGGAGCGCGGCCGGCGATGTCCTCCAGCCACTGCTGGCCGCGGCCGGGGCCGCCGTCGAGCACCGACACCACGATCGCCACCCGGACCGCCCGCGCCGCCTCCTCCGCGCCGCGGATCATCTCGGCGGCCCACGGCGTGCTCGCGTCGTGGAACAGCATCTCGATCAGGCCGGGGCGCCTGACCGCGGGCACCGGCCTCTTGGTGCGCGCGGTCGGGACGTAGCCGCGCGCGGCCAGCATGGCCTCGATCTGCGCCCGGGTCGATGGCGCGACGTCCGAGCGGCCGTTGAGCACCTTCGAAACGGTCGCCCGGGACACCCCCGCCTCGGCCGCGATGTCGGCGACGGTGACCCGCCGTTCGATCGGGTGAGACACCAACGCTTTGCTCCATCGCCGAAACTTGGCTTCATTGTCGTGGTCACCATCGTACGGGGCGCCGGGCGTCTGAACTCGACACTTAGCCGTATGACCGGTTCGCCCGCATGTTCCGTCGCCAGGGGACGATCGCGCGGCACGGTGACACCGTCCCGGCGAGCGGGTTCCGTATCGGGCGTCCACGCTCGCCGGGACCGGCCGCGTTCCGAAACTCGGCGGCGACCCGGTCATCGGGGCCCTGCTCCCGCCGTCCATGCCACCGGCCGGGGGCGGCGACGGGCGTCACGCGCCGCCGAGGTGAAATTTTCAGGCGGACGGATAGTCCGCAAGTGGTGCCTTTGGGCTGGTCGCCCAACTAATAGACCCATACATCGCTGGTCACCCGAATGTTGACCATGGGCGGTCATTTGTGTGCCCTCATCCTGTCAGATAGCTTCACCGTGCGGGAGCGCTCCCTCCTACCGGACCCTCACCGGAACACGGAGACCGCATGATGCGCCACCACCTCGGATCACCCCTCCGGGCACTCCGCACCCTCGCCGTGCTGCTGTGCGCCGCCCTGCTCTTCGCCGTCGACCTCACCGGCACCGCCTCCGCGCACGGGACGGTCGTCGACCCCTCCACCCGCAACTACGGCTGCTGGGTCCGCTGGGGCAACGACTTCCAGAACCCCGCCATGCAGCAGCAGGACCCCATGTGCTGGCAGGCGTGGCAGGACAACACCAACGCGATGTGGAACTGGAACGGGCTCTACCGGGAGTACGTCGGCGGCAACCACCAGGCGGCCATTCCCAACGGCCAGCTGTGCAGCGCCGGCCGGTCCCAGGACGGGCGCTACCGGTCCATGGACACCCCCGGCGCCTGGAAGACGACCAACCTGGGCCGGACCTTCAACATCCGGCTCAACGACCAGGCCAGCCACGGCGCCGACTACCTCAAGGTCTACATCACCCGCCAGGGCTACGACGCCACCACCACGCCCCTCGGCTGGAACCACCTTGAACTGGTGCGCGAGACGGGCAGGTACGCCCCGGGCTCGACGTACATGGTCAACGGCCTGTCCAGCGGAGGCCGCACCGGCCGCCACGTCATCTACACGATCTGGAAGGCGTCGCACGCCGACCAGAACTACTACTTCTGCAGCGACGTCATCTTCAGCTGACCCCCGCCCGATCACGCCGATGCCGACGCCCGCTCGCCCGCCGCCCCGCGCGGACGAGCGGGCGTCTGTGTCGCGTATGTGGCCGTAGGTCTAACCTGAGTCCGTCCCAACGGGGAAGCGGGCCATGGCGGCGTACGAGACGGGAGACGGGCGGATGAGCGGCGGCACTGGTGAGCTGGCGATCCCCGAGGTGGTCGAGAGCCCGGCCCAGGTGGCCGAGCCGACCCGTGGCCTCGCGGGGTGGCTGCTCAGGCACCGGGTACAGCCGGTCGGGCCCGAGACGGCGGAGGGGCACGCCGAGCCGCAGCCGTGGTGGAAGGTGATGTGCCTCACCGGGGTCGACTACTTCTCCACGCTGGCCTACCTGCCCGGCATCGCCGCGCTGGCCGCGGGGGCGCTGTCTCCGCTGGCCACGTTGCTGATCGTGGCGCTGACCCTGCTTGGCATGCTGCCGATGTACCGCAGGGTCGCCAAGGAGAGCCCGCACGGCCAGGGGTCGGTGGCGATGCTGGAGACGCTGCTGCCCTTCTGGCGCGGCAAGCTCTTCGTACTGATCCTGCTCGGCTTCGTCGCCACCTCGTGGATCATCACGATCACGCTGTCCGCCGCCGACGCCTCGGTGCACGTCGTGGAGAACCCGTACTTCCCGGCCGTCCTGCACGGGCACGAGGTCGTCATGACCGTGGTGCTGCTGCTGGTGCTGGGCGGGGTGTTCCTGCTCGGCTTCACCGAGGCCGTCAGCGTGGCGATCCCGCTCGTCGCGCTCTTCCTGGTCCTGAACGCCGTGGTCGTCGTCGCGGGCGTCGCCGAGGTGATCGCGAACCCCGAGGCGATCTCGGCGTGGACCTCCGCCCTGACCGAGGGCCGCGGAGGTCTCGGCGGCCTGATCGGGCCGGCGATCCTGGCCTTCCCGCTGCTGGTGCTGGGGCTGTCCGGCTTCGAGACAGGGGTCAGCATGATGCCGCTGGTCGCCGCGTCCGGCGGCACTCCCGAGGAGCGGATGGCCTCACGGGTGCGCAACACCCGCAAGCTGCTGACCGTCGCCGCGCTCGTCATGAGCGTCTACCTGATCGCCACCAGCTTCGTCACCACGGTGCTCATCCCGGCCGAGGAGTTCGCCCCGGGCGGGGGCGCCAGTGGCAGGGCCATGGCCTACCTGGCGCACGAGCACCTCGGCGAGGCGTTCGGCACCGTCTATGACGTCAGCACCATTCTCATCCTGTGGTTCGCGGGCGCCTCGGCGATGGCGGGACTGATCAACATCGTCCCGCGGTACCTGCCGGGCTACGGCATGGCGCCCGAGTGGGGCCGCGCCGTGCGCCCGGTCGTCCTGGTCTACACCCTCGTCTGCGTCGTGCTGACCATCGCGTTCGGGGCCGACGTCGAGGCCCAGGCCGGCGCGTACGCGACCGGCATCCTGGCGATGATGGTCTCCGGCGCGTTCGCCGTGACGATCTCCGCCCTGCGCCGCCGCCGGCGCGCGGCCACCGCCGGTTTCGCCGTGCTCACCCTGGTGCTGGTCTACGCGCTGGTGGAGAACATCCGCGAGAAGCCCGACGGCATCACCATCTCGGCGTTGTTCATCCTCGGCATCATCGTCATCTCGCTGGTCTCGCGCATCTCCCGCACCACCGAGCTGCGCGCCGACCGCATCGAGTTCGACCCCGCCGCCCGCCGCTTCGTCACCGACTCCCTGTCGCACGACGGCGCGCTCAACCTCATCGCCAACCGCCGTCAGGGCGGCGACACGGCGGAGTACGCCGCCAAGGAGGCCGAGCAGCGCGGCATGAACCCCGTCCCGGGAGCCGCGGACGTGCTGTTCCTGGAGATCGACGTCATCGACCCGTCGGAGTTCAGCGACGTGCTGCGGGTGCGCGGCGTCGACGTGGGCGGCTACCGGATCCTGCGCGCCGGCAGCCCCGCGGCGCCCAACGCGATCGCCGCCGTCCTGCTGGCGCTGCGGAACGCCACCGGGGTGCGCCCCCACTGCTACTTCGAATGGTCCGAGGGCGCCCCGCTCACCCACCTGCTCCGCTACCTGCTGCTGGGCCGCGGCGACACTCCGCCCGTCGTCCGGGAGATCATCCGCAAGAGCGAACCCGACCCGGCCCGCCGTCCCGGCATCCACGTCGGCTGAACGGCCCTCCGGCCCGCGTGACCTCCACGACCGGCAGCCGCCGCGTCGCCGGGCGCACGTTCCCGTGCCGGCGTTCGCCTCCCGCGGCGTGCCGGTGACGGCGGGATGAGTAGTGACTGCTCATCCGGCGGCGGGGACCGGGCGGCGATGATTTCTCACGTCGTCGACGCCGTCCGGGTGTCGCCCACACGATGAGGCAACAGAAATGTTACGTCGTACCTCCAGGCCGCGCCGGAGCGCGAGGCTGCTCGCAGGAGCGTTGGCCGCCGCCGGAATCACCACCGTGCTCCTCCCCCTGCCGCCGGCGAGCGCCGGACCGGCCCATACCGGACCGGCCCATACCGGGCCGGCTCCTTACCGCGGCGACGCGGAACTGGCGCGCCGGCAGACGCCGATGCTCGCCCTGGCCGACGCCCTGGAGGCCTCCGGCGGAGGCGAAGGCTCCGGCTTCGCCGGAGTGGAACTGGACGTGCCTGGCGGCATCGTCCACCTGTACTGGAAGGGCGCCGCGCCCGACGCGACCAGCGCGGTCGCGGCGAAGGCTCCGCGCGGCGTCCGCGTGCGGATCCACTCGGCGGCGCACTCCGCCGCCGAGCTGCGCGAGCGGGCGGAGGAGATCATCAGGAGCCGGGGGCTGAGCGCCGGCGGCGACGTCCACCGCGTGACGCCGCTGGCGGACGGCAGCGGCCTGGAACTGGGCGTCACCACCACAGGCCCGGCCGCGGGCAAGGCCTCCGCCGACCCTCTGGTGGTGAGCACCGAGGCGGAGCAGCCGCCGACTCCCTACGACGGCCGGTGGGGCGGCGCCTCGCCGTTCGAGGGCGGCATCCAGATCAACGGTTGCAGCGCGTCCTTCGGCGGCCTGACCTCCCCTGCCGGGCCCGACTGGGTCTACCCCGCCAAGCTCATCACGGCCGCGCACTGCTTCTCCGTCGGGGACGAGGTGCGCACCGGGAGCACGTGGACGAGTGGGCCGGTGGTCATCGGCCATGTGGAGGCGGTCAATCCGGCGCTGGACTCGGCGCTGATCGCGGTGGATCCGGGCAAGTTCGTCACCGGCTGGATGTGGGACGGCGGCGTGCTGGACGGGTCGGAGTTCACCAAGCCGGTGGTGGGCACCTCGGCGGCGCGCAACGGCTCGCTGGTATGCGCCTCGGGCGCGTCGAGCGGCGTCCACTGCGACATCAAGATCACTAAAACCGGGTCGACGCTCGACTGGGGAGACCACGTCTCCCGGGCGGTGTCCATCGGCGACCAGATGCAGGGCCAACTCGCCGCCGGCAGCGGAGACAGCGGCGGCCCCGTGTTCACCCTCACCGACAACTTCGAAAGCGTCCTCGCCGCCGGAGTGATCATCGGAGGGGACGACCGCCGCCCGGCGACCTGCACATACCTGTCCAGCCGCTGTTCCACCAGGCTGTTCTTCACCGACTTCCGCACGGTGCGCTCCTACTGGGGCATCTCGTGGATGGCAGGCCAGGGGCCCGAAGGTCTCTGATCCGCCGGTCGCGTCCAAGACGTCTAGGACCGCTCGCCCCCGGGCCGGCGAGCGGATCCAAGTGAACGGCAATCGATCACCGACTCGTCTTCCGCATCGTTGAGAGCGTCCACCCGGCGGAAAGGCGACGCGCAATGATCAAGACCACGCACCCTCGGCATCTCAGCGCTCCGTCATGGCGCGTGCCCGAAGGCGCGACGACGGACCGGCGGCCCCGCGAGGCCGCGAGCGGGCGGGCCGCCGGCCCGCCGCCGTTGACGGGACGCTGGCCGCTCGTCGGCCGCCACGCCGAGCTGACGCGGTTCGCCGAGGTGCTCGCGGACCGGTGGAGCCGGGGGTTCGTCGTGTGCGGCCCTTCCGGCGCCGGTAGATCACGGCTGGCGGAGGAGTGCCGGGCCGCGGCGGCGGCTGAGGGATACCGGACGGTGCGGGCGGCGGCGGACGCGGCGACGGCGACGGTCCCGTACGGAGCGATCGCCCACCTGCTCCCGCCCGATGTCGACCCCGCCAACCCGGTGGCGGGCTTCGTCTCGGTGTCCAGGGCGCTGGCCGGGACGACGCGGAACAGGCTCGTGGTGCTCGTCGACGACCTGCACCTGCTGGACGCGACCTCCGCGGTGCTGATGCGGCAGCTCATGGAGGTGGGCCTGATCTTCCTCATAGGGACGATCCGCACGGACGGGCCCGTCACCGAGGCCGTGGACGTCGTACGGCGGGAGGAGTCGGTACACCGGGCCGACCTGGCCGAATTCGACCAGGACACGGTCCACGAGCTGCTCCGGACGGTACTCGGCGGGCCTGTCGGGCGGCGCGCGCTGCACGAGCTGTTCACCGCGTCCGGCGGCAACGTGCTCTACCTGCGCGAACTGGTGCTCGGAGCCCTCCGCGCGGGGGCGCTCGCGAACGACGGGACGTTGTGGGACCTGGGCGAGGGCCCCCTGCCGCGCACGCCGAGACTGACCGAGCTGATCGAGGCCCGGCTGGCGTCCGCGGGCGACAGCGGACGCCCGGTCCTTTCGCTTCTCGCCCTGTGCGAACCGCTGGGACCGCACGACGTCGCCGCCCTCCCGCAGACCCTGATCGACCTCGAACACGCCGGGCTGATCCGCGCGTCCGACGACGGGCGGCGCGTCAGCCTGACCCTGGCCCACCCTCTGTACGGGGAGGTCCTGCGGGCGCGGACGCCCCTGACCCGGCGCCGGGCCATGCTGTCGCACCAGGCCGGCCGGATCGAGGCGCACGGATCCCGCCGCGGCGACGACGCGCTGCGCGTCGCCTCATGGCGGCTCGCGGCCACCGGCGCCGCCGACCCTGCTCTGCTCGTCCGGGCAGCCGCCACGGCGCGCCGCGCCCATGACCACGCCGGCGTCCTCGCGATCCTGAGCAAGGTGTCCCCCGAGTGTCACACGGCCGGATCGCGGCTCCTGTACGCCGAGGCGCTCATGGAGACCGGCCTGTGCCAGGAGGCCGAGGCGGTGCTCGCCCGCGTGCACGAGGGGACCTCCACCGGCCGGGAACGGCGGGCCGCGACCAGGATGCGAACCCGCAACCTGTTCTGGGCGGGCGGGCGGACGGAGGAGGCCCTCCGGCTCAACGACGAGGCGCTCGCCCGCCTCCCCCGTGGACTCGACCGCGACCTCCTGCTCGTCGACAAGGCGACCATGCTCACCATGTCCGGCCGGCCCTCCGAGGGGGTGGGGCTGCTCGACCCCCTCCCTGTGGAGGCGTCCCAGGATGTGGGCGGATGGCTGTGGGGAGCGGCGACGAGGGCGACCGGTCTCGCGCTGCTCGGCCGCACCCGTGAGGCGTGGTCCCTCGCCGAGGCGGCCGAGCGGCCCCACCGGGCGCGGCCGCAGGAGGAGGAGGAGGAGGCGGCGGCCCTGCCGCCGCCGGCGTTCACCTTCGTTCTCCCCCTCACCCTCGCGGCGGCGGAGGACGGCCGGCTGGGGACGGCCCGTGAGATCGCGGCGCGCGGCACGGCCGGTCCGCCCACCGGACACGGCGGAGCCCACGGCGCGATGTGGAGCGCGCTGTGCCGGGCGCGCGTGGAGTGGCTGGCGGGGCGCGTCGCCACGGCGCGCAGGTGGTACGCGGAGGCGGCGGCGCCGGCCCGTGCCCTCCACCATCCGCCGCCGACGCGGCTCATCCTGTCCGGACTCTGCGCGACCGCGGCGGTTCTCGGTGACGTCGAGGCGGCCCGGGCGGCCCTGGACGAACTCGGCGCCCACCCCTCGACCCGGCTCTTCGCCGGCGAGGACCTCCTCGGAGAGGCATGGCTGCTGGCGGCCCAGGGAAGGCTGGCCGAGGCGCGCGAGACGCTCCTGCGCGCCGCCGCGACGGCGCGGGACACCGGCCAGGCGGCCTGCGAGGCACTGCTGCTCACCGACGTGGCCCGCCTCGGAGGGGCGAGGCAGGTGACCGGTCGCCTGGCGGCTCTGGCCGGAACGTGCGACGGCGGTCTGACGACGACCCGGGCGCGAATGGCCGCCGCCCTGGCCGTGAACGACCCGGCGAGGCTCATGGAGGTCGCCGGTCTGCTTGCGGACGCCGGCGCGGACCTCATGGCCGCCGAGGCCGCCGCCACCGCCGCCGCGGCCTGGCGGCGAAGCGGCGCCCCCCGTCAGGCCGCCGCGGCGGCGGCGCGTGCAGCCGAGCTGAGGACGCGGTGTGAAGGTGCGGAAACCCCCTTGCTGGCCACCTGCCACGAGGCCGTTCCGCTGACCGCGCGCGAGCGCGACATCGCGCTGCTGGCCGCCGGGGGCGCCTCCAGCAAGGACATCGCCCGGACGCTGGTCCTGTCGGTGCGCACCGTCGACAACCATCTCCAGAGGATCTACACCAAGCTCGGTGTCACCACCCGGCGCGACCTCGCCCACGCCTTGCGAGGCGGTCCGGACCAGAGGAGCCCTGGCCCCGCCGTCCGGCCTGCCGCTCACGCGGGACGCGCCGAGCACCGGCGGGCGGGCGCTCCTCTCATCGGCCGGACCGCCGGCGACGGCCAGGACCGGCAGCGCCTTGGCGGCTCGATTCATTGATCACGCCGGCAGGATCCCCCGCTTCCGGTTCGGCGTGCCCCGACCGGAACAGCGGTAATCCCTCTTACGGTGCATGGAAATCATCCGGCGGAAGAATCGCGCATTTTCCAGGCGTTCTCCACCTTCTCCGTGCATGCCGAAGAGTTTCTCCTCCCACCGCACCGGGCCATAGTGGACGCATGTGAGACGTCAGGCTCGCGGCAACGATATATCGGATGAACAAGTGACGCGGTTCGCGCGATAGCGCCAGGTTTGCTGAGGTTCCAGGTGGTCAGGGGAACCTTCATGACCGAGAATCTGCAACCTGTTCCCGATGATTGGACAAGTGCGCTGGCCATTGTGGCGCATCCCGACGACATGGAGTTCGGCTGCGCCGCCGCCATCGCGGCATGGACCGCGAGCGGCAAGCGCGTCACCTATCTCCTCCTCACCAGAGGGGAGGCCGGCATCGACGGAATGGCCCCCGCGGAGGCCGTCAAGGTGCGCGAGGAGGAGCAGCGCGAGAGCGCCGCCATCTGCGGGGTCGAGTCGGTGGAGTTCCTCGACTACGCCGACGGGACCATCGAGCACTCCCTGGGGCTGCGGCGCGACCTCGTGGCGGCGATCCGGCGGCACCGCCCCGAACTGCTGGTCACCTTCACCCACCACGACTTCACCTACACGGGGAAGTGGAACTCGCCGGACCACCGCAACACCGGCCGCGCCGCGCTGGACGCGGTCCTGGACGCGGGCAACCGGTGGATCTTCCCCGACATCGAGGACGAGCCGTGGGGCGGGGTCAAGTACGCGGCCGTCGCGGGGTCGACCCAGCCGACGCACGCGGTGGACGTGACCGACTCGCTGGACGTCGCCGTGGCCTCCGTCGAGGCCCACGCCGCCTATCTGTCCGGGCTCGGGCTCCCGCCCGGAGCGGCGCGCGGGCCGCTGGAAGGGTTCGTGCGCAGCACGGGTGAGCGGTTCGGTGGCCGTCCGGCGATCCCGTTCGAACTCCTCCGCTTCTGATCAAAGGGGCCTGTCCACCTGCGGAGAAGCGCCCCGCGGTCTTTGAGACCGCGGGGCGCTTTCGTATGTGCGGGACCGCTGTCAGAACCAGGGGACGCCGTTGACGAAGTCGGCCAGCCGCTTCTCGTTGACGAGCAGGAAGGCCTCCGACGGAAGCACCAGGCCGGCGTCCTTGAACCTTTTGAGGAAGAAGCCCACGCGCGAGCGGGTGGTGCCCACCATGCCCGACAGCTCCTCCTGGGTGATGCGCTCCTCGATGGCCAGCATGTGGCCGGAGCGCTGCTTCCCGAGTTTCCTGGACAGCCGGAGCAGGACGGCGGCGAGGCGCTGCTCGCTGTCCATCGTCACCATCGTCGTGATGACCTGCTGCTGCTCGGTGAGACGCTCGGCGAGGTGGTCGATGAAGCCGTTGAGCAGCCTGCGGTCGGCCATGGCCGCGCGGAACCCGTGCGCCGGGATCTTCCTGACCCACGAGGTGCGCATCACCGTCGCCGTCTCGCTGCGCTCGGCTCCGAGCAACGCGGACTCGCCGAAGATGTCACCCGAGGTGTAGATCGATAAAAGGCACTCCTTGCCACACCGGGCGTAAGTCTGCGTCTTGACCTGGCCGCTTTCGACGAGGTAGATGTTCTGGTCCTGTTCACCACAGTTGTAGATATGCGCTCTTTTCGCATATCTGATCGAAGAGGCGCCGAGCGAATCGCCTGCGGCTAACTCTCTGAGCTCGTCCTTGAACTGGGCAGCCTCTACAGAAGTCATGCTGGTACCTTTGACCGGGTTCATTGGCGTACACGAACCCTTACCCGTACATCTCAGAAAAAACGGGAATGGTCAAAGAAATGTGGGACCGCTCGTGCGGCAGAGGTCGGGGAGGGAGTCGATAAAGTCTCCTAGCAGGGGCATCAAATCCGCGCCGCCCTTGAACAGGGAAATATGATCACCGTGCGGGCGTACATGCAAGATTGCATCGGGCAACGCCTGCGCCACCGTTTTCGAGCCGTCGGGGTGCGCGGTCCGGTCGTCGGTACTGGTGACCACCAGCACCGGCCGGCCGATCCCCGAAAGCCACGGCGTCACGTCCGTCGTCATGATCGTGCCGTTCACCCGGCAGTACCGGTACAGCAGCTCGGGGGTGGCGTACGGGTACACCACCAGGTGCGCCAGGTCCGGCGGGACCTCCGACAGCATGGTCTGGCACAGGACGGGGTGGATCGCGGCGGCCCGGTCGGGCCCCGCGGCGCCCATCTCCATGAGCGCCACCAGGTTCTGCTGGTGGGAGGTCTTCTCCGCGGCCGGGATCCCGGCGAAGTCCCCGTGCCACAGGCTCAAGGACCCCACCCTGGAGGAGCTCGCGTCCCTGCCCTCCGCCACGTCCTGGTGCGCGGCGGCCAGCCCGATGACCGCGCCGCCGCACAGGCACATCAGGTGGGCCTGGCCCACCCCGAAGTGGTCCATGACGGCCAGCAGGTCACCGGCCTGCGCGCCGATCTCCGCGGGCGGCGGGCCGGCGGCGGTGACGTCGCCGACGTCGCCGAACAGCCCCCGGGTCTCCCAGGTGAGCACGAAGTGGTCGACGGCCAGGAAGCGCATCCACTCCTCGGCCAGCCGGGCCGGCATGCCGCAGGGCATGACGACGACCACCGCGGGGTCCTCGCGGCGGCCCGCCGCGTAGGCGGTCAGCGCGGGGCCGCCGCCGGGGGCGGCCACCTGTTCTCGGGCGCAGAACCCCTCGAAGCCGTTCGCGGCGACGTCGTCCACCGTGCGGTCGACGGTCTCGGGCGGCACGTCCGGATCCAGCCCGGGCCGCCCGAGGGCGAGGTGCTCGCTGATCACCCGTTCGAACACCCCGAGCTCGCCGGGGTCGCCGGGGTCGCCGACCGGGCGGAGCTCCGGTGCGCCCAGCCGTCCGGTCATCCGGCCGAGCAGGGAGGACAGCTCCGCCGGACCGGCCACGCGCACCGGAGGTTCGAGGACGTCCGCGAGCGGGCGCGCGGACAGCACGGCTTGCGCCAGGCGTCTCAGTTCCGTCGTCTCGGAGGTCACGGGTATCACCGCGTCACGAAGGGGTGTCCGGTCGTCGTGGCCGTCGCCATGCGGTTGTGCGGGTTGTCGTTGTGGCCGGCGACCAGGACGGCACCGTAGCGGTCGAGGCTGACCCTGCCGCCGTACTCCTCGATCTCGTCTGTGCCGGGGTAGACCTGCACCTTGGTCGGCACGTACCGGGAGGCGAAGCCGAGGCGCATCTCGTCGGTCTTGCCCGAGTGCGGCAGCGAGGCGTGCATGAGCGTGGACCAGAACAGGATGGCCTCGCCGGGGCGCATGACCATCGAGACGGCCTCGGACTCGTCGGGCTTCCAGTCGGGGTCGACCTGCAGCTCGCGGTAGTCGTAGCCGAAGAAGCCGCGCCGGACGCCGTCCTTCTCCTCGGCGTTGATCTTGTCCGGGTCGTAGTGCATCTTCTTGGTCTCGTCGTAGAACATCGTCTGGTGCGTGCCCGGGATGAACTGCAGGCAGCCGGTCTCCTCGTTGGCCTCGGTGAAGGCCGTCCAGACGGTGATGGTGCCGCCGAACTCCTCCGCCTCCGGCCAGACGATCTGGGGCTGCCCCGAGGCGTTGGCGAAGGTGTCGGCCTGGTGCCAGTCGGTGCCCTCGTCGCCGGGGTACTTGGGGAAGAACTCGGTGCGCCAGCACAGCAGGTCGGGGCCGAGCACGCTCCTGACCCTGTCGACGATCTGCGGGCGGCTGATGTGGTCGGCCAGGAACGAGGAGTCCAGGTGCCGGTCGTAGTTGGAGATGTTGGTGTTGCCGGAGGACGCGGCCTCCTCCTGGTAGACGGCGTTGCCGCGGTCCATCAGCCGCAGCCGCTCGCGCCGCCACGCCGCCCGCATCTCGTCGATCTCGTACACCTTGAACGGGCCGAAGTAGCCCTGGTTGTGGAAGGTCGCCAGCTCTTCCTGGCTCATGGCGAATCCGCCCTGTGTCCGGGTCTCCTGCATGATGATCCTTTCTAGGCGTTCAGTCGTTCCCCGACGCACGAGGCCAGGCTCTCCACCGACGCCTCCTCCAGTTCGCCGCCGGTGAGCGCGAGCCCGTAGTGCTCGTTCACCTGGGCGATGATGCGGGTCAGCGCCAGCGAGGTCGCGCCGTAGTCGAACAGGTCGGCCCCCGGCGGGACGTCGTCGCGGTCCAGCACGCTCGCGACGATGCGCCGCACGACCTGGATGGGCGGGACGGACGGGGCGGAATCGGCGGCGGGCCGCGTCACCTGGTCGACCAGGGCGCCACGGTCCGCCTTTCCCTGCACGGTCATGGGTATCTCCGCAACGATGTGGTAGTTGGACGGACGCGCATGGACGGGGAGCTCCTCCGCCGCCCGCGCGGTGAGCCGGCGAGTCAGGCCGGCGTCCGGCTCCGTGCCCGGGGCGGGCACCACGAACGCCAGCAGGCGCACGTCGCCCTCGCCGTAGTCGCGGACGGCGACCACCGCGCCGGCGATCCCCGGATCCCCGAGCAGGCACAGCTCGATCTCCCGCGGCTCGACCCGGAAGCCGCGTACCTTGATCTGGTCGTCCGCGCGCCCGACGTAGGCGAGTTCGCCGCCGGGCAGCCGCACCGCCAGGTCGCCCGTGCGGTAGAGCCGGGTGCCGTCCCCGGTGACGACGAAACGCTCGGCGGTGAGCCGGGGACGGTCGAGGTAGCCCCGGGCCAGGCCCGCGCCGGAGACGTACAGCTCCGCGGCGACGCCGTCGGGCACGGGGCGGCGGCCGGCGTCGAGCAGGTGGAGGCCGAGGTCGGGGATCGGCACGCCGATCGGGCTGACCTCGGGGTGGTCCAGGTCCCGCTCGAAGACGCGCCGGTAGGTCACGTGGACGGTGGTCTCGGTGATCCCGTACATGTTCACGAGCTCGGGCTTCTCGTCGCCGTAGCGCGCCACCCAGGGCCTCAGCACCTCGACGTCCAGCCGCTCGCCGCCGAAGACGACACGGCGCAGGCGGAACGGGGACGGCTCGCGCCTGCGGGCGTCGGCCGCGGCGAGGTGGCGGAACGCCGACGGGGTCTGGCTGAGCACGGTGACGCCCTCGGCGAGCAGCAGCTCGCGGAACGCCTCGGGGGACCGCGCGGTCGGCGCGGGCACGATGACCAGCCGGCCGCCGTACAGCAGCGCGCTCCAGATCTCCCAGACGGAGAAGTCGAAGCTGACCGAGTGGAACATCGTGACGACGTCGTTCTCGTCGAACTCGAACCACGGCTCGGTCCGCTCGAACAGGCGCACGGCGTTGCGGTGCTCGACCAGCACGCCCTTGGGCGCGCCGGTCGATCCCGAGGTGTAGATGACGTACGCGAGGTCGCTGTCGGTCACCTCCGGCGTGCCCGGGTCCTCCCCGAGGGCCGGGTCGTCACGGTCGATCCACACGATCGCGGCCTTGTGGTCGCCGAGGGCCCCGGCGACCCGCGACTCCGCGACGACCGTCGCGACGCCGCTGTCCTCGAGCAGGTACTCGATGCGCTTGGCCGGATAGGCGGGGTCGATGGGGACATAGGCTCCCCCGGCCTTCAGAATGCCGAGCAGCCCGACGATCATCTCGACGCCACGGTCGGCGCACAGTCCCACCAGGACCCCCGGGCCCACTCCCATCGCGCGCAGCCGCGGCGCGAGCCGGTTCGCGCGGGCGTCGAGCTCTCCGTAGGAGATCTCGACGCCGGGGGCGGAGACGGCGATCCTGCCGGGCTGCGACCTGGCGCGCTCGGCGAAGATCTGGTGCAGGCATCTGCCGGTCATGTCGCGTACATCCCCCAGTGGTGCGGGGTGAGGGCGAGGTCGACCATGGTGCCGGGGACGAACATCCTGGCCCAGGTGCCGCCGCCCCGCTCGGGGGCGATCCGCTCCTGGAAGTACAGGTCGCGGACGCGCTCGTCCTTCACGTGCAGCGAGAGCACCTTGTAATAGGTGGCCAGCGACTTCAGGTGGATGAACCAGTGGATGCGGTCGGCGGCGCCGAACGCCTCCTCGTAGACGAAGACCGTCGCCTCGCCCGGCAGGTTCTCGTTGATCGACTCGGCGGCCTCGCGGGCGAACGTGCGGCCCTCGGACCTGAAGTTGTAGTCGATCTGGGCGGTGCGGTGCAGCAGCAGGCCGCAGTTGCCCGAGTGCAGGATCTGCTCGGCCGGCAGCGGCACCTGCTCGCGGGCGCCGGGCAGCCCGGTGATCGGGCCCTCCTGGGTGTACTGCGCGGTCCGCCGCTCACGCTCGCCGTCGACCTTGGTGCCGTACATGCCCCAGAACTGCGGCATCAGCACGGTCTCCTGCATGCTCCCGTCGACGAACATCTTGTCCCAGCCGCGGTCGTCCTCGGCCTGCGCCTTGGCCACGTTGCCCCGGTACTCCTCGTCGGAGGTGCCCATGTGGACCATGGCCTCGTAGGCGTCGAGGGAGCTGAGGTGGATGAGCCAGTGCAGCCTGTCCTTGGTGCCGAAGGTCTCCTCGTAGACGTACGCGCTCGCGACGCCCACCTGCTTGGCGGTGACGAACTCGGCCATCATGCGGGCGAACTTGCGCCCCTCGGCGTGGAATCCGTTCTTCAGCTGCGCCGTCCGCTCGACGATCACTCCTGCGTTCCCGGAGTTCAGCAGATCCGCGGCGGGGATCGAGGTCTGCTGCTCGGCGGGTGGTATGACCAGTTTCGGATGTGTCATCGCTGAACTCCGTCTTTTCTCGGCTGTACTTCACGCTAACCAGGCCCGGGGAGACCGCCTGCTCAATACTGAGCAGGGCCTCACAAGGGGATGTTGGTGTGGTGCCCGCGCGAGGGCAGGGCGTCCATGAGCGCGCCGGCGATCCGGGCGCGCGTCTCCTTCGGGTCGATCACCGCGTCGACCACGCCGATCTCGACGGCCTTGGCGACGCCGCCGGACTCGCGCTCGTGCTCGGTGATGAGCCGGCGGCGCAGCTCTTCGCGCTGCGGCTCCGCCGCCGACCGCAGCTTCTTGCGATGCAGGATGTCCACCGCGGCGCCGGCGCCCATGACGGCGACCTCGGCGGAGGGCCACGCGAAGACCGCCGACGCGCCGAGCGCCCGGGAGTTCATGGCGACGTAGGCGCCGCCGTAGGACTTGCGGGTCACCAGGGTGACGCGGGGCACCACGGCCTCGGCGAAGGCGTGCAGCAGCTTGGCGCCGCGCCGCACCACGCCGTCCCATTCCTGCTGGACGCCGGGCAGGTAGCCGGGCACGTCCACCACGACGACGAGGGGAACGCCCAGCGAGTCGCACATGCGCACGAAGCGGGCGGCCTTCTCCGCGCTGGCGGCGTCGAGGCAGCCGCCCTTGCGCAGCGGGTTGTTGGCGAGCACGCCGACCGTCCGGGTCGCCAGGCGGGCGAGGGTGGTGACCATGTTCGGCGCCCAATGGGGATGCAGCTCGACGCCCGGGGCGTCGGTCAGGCCGTCCACCAGCGGCTTGACGTCGTAGGCGCGCCTGGCCCTCTTCGGCAGCAGCGCCCCGAGGTCCACCTCGCCGGTGGCGCGGCCCAGCTCGAACGTGCCGGGCCTGCCGAGCAGCGCGGTGATCCGCCGGGTCACGGCGACCGCCTGACCGTCGTCGGGGGCGATGACGTGCGCCACACCGCTGCGCCGGCTGTGCGTCCTCGGCCCGCCGAGGCTCTCCATGTCGACGTCCTCGCCGGTGACCTTGCGGACCACGTCGGGGCCGGTCACGAAGATCCGCCCGCCTTCGCTCATGACCACGATGTCGGTGAGCGCCGGCCCGTAGGCGGCGCCCCCGGCGGCCGGGCCGAGCACCAGGGATATCTGCGGCACCACGCCGGAGGCGCGCACCATGGCCGCGAACACCTGCCCGACCCCGTGCAGCGCGGCGACCCCGTCACCGAGGCGCGCGCCGCCGGAGTGCCACATCCCGACGACCGGGATCTTCTCCTTCACCGCGAGATCGATCGCCTCGACGATGCGGGCGCAGCCGTCGGGGCCCATGGCGCCGCCCATGCGGGCGGGGTCGGTGGCGAAGGCGACGGCCGGACAGCCGTCGATGAGGCCTCGCGCGCCCGTGACGCCGCAGGCGTCGTCACCGGGCAGCGGGTCGGCGTGCCCGCCGTCGAACAGCGCGCGCAGCCGGGCGGTGGGATCGCGATCGTCCACAGCCGATCACCAGGTCACAGGCAGTTCGTGCACGCCGTACACGAACATGTCGAAGCGGAAGGGCACCTGCTCCACGGGCACGGCGAGCCGCAGGCCGGGGATGCGGTCGAACAGCGTCGACCACGCCACCTCCAGCTGGATGCGCGCGAGGATCTGGCCCATGCACTGGTGGATCCCGTAGCCGAAGGAGAAGTGGTCGTGCCGCTCCCGGTCGAAGTCGAGCCGGTCGGGGCACTCGAAGACCGCCTCGTCGCGGTTGGCCGAGGCCACCACCACCACGACCCCCTCGCCCGCCTTGATCAACTGGCCGCCCACCTCGACGTCCTCGGTGGCGGCGCGGCGCAGGCCGTAGTCGATGACCGTCTGGTGGCGGATGATCTCCTCGACGGCGTCGGGCAGCTTGCCGGGGTCCGCGCGCAGTTCCGCGAGCCGGTCGGGGTTCTCCAGCAGGGCGACGGTCCCGGCGCCGATCTGGTTGGCGATGGTCTCGTAACCGGCGACCATGAGCAGGGTCGCGATGCCCACGACCTCCTCGCGGCTCACCCCCGCCTCCTCCCGGCGGGCGCCGATGCGGCTCAGCAGGTCGTCGGCCGGCTCGGCCTCCTTGATCGCCACGAGCTTGTCCAGGTACTCCTTGAGGTCGTTGCGCACCTGGATGCGCCGCTTGGGGTCGACGCTCTGGTCACCGATGACCTTGGTGGTGTCGTGGAAGTACTCGCGGTCCTCATAGGGCACGCCGAGCAGCTCGGTGATCACCATGGACGGCAGCGGCAGGGCGAGCCCTCGCACCAGGTCGACCGGCGGGGTGCGGGCGGCCATGTCGCCGACCAGGGTGTCGGTGATCCGCTGGATCGCCGGGCGCATCGCCTCGACGCGCCGGCGGGTGAGCTCGGGCAGCAGCAGGCGGCGCAGCCGTGAATGGTCGGGGGGGTCCATCCGGATGAACGTCCCCGGCCCCGGAGGCTGCGCGGTCAGGCGCGCGGGGAACCCGGGGGTCGCGAAGTCGGAGCTGAACCGGGGATCGCCCAGGATCTCCCGCGCGTCCGCGTACCGCGTCACCAGCCACACCACGCTGTCGTCGAATTCCAGCCTGATGCGGGTGATGGGACGCTCGGCACGCAGCAGCCGGTACTCGGTGGGCGGATCGAGAGGGCACGTTCTGGCCACGGGATAGGTGTCGGGGAACCTCACGGTGTCGTTGTCGGCAGCGTCCATGGCACCAGCTTCGGCCGGGCGCGGCGGCCGGTCTGCTCAACACTGAGCACGACGGCGAACAGCGCGCGCCGGGCGCCGCCCCGCAGGCGGACCGGACGCGCGCGAAGCCGCCGCACACGAGAGCGGCGGGACGACAGCCGTCGTCCCGCCACTGTTTCGCCCAGGTCAGGCGGTGACCGTCTTGCCCTTGGCACCGCCCTTGCCGGCCTGCTTCTTGGCCATCGACATGTCGCGCAGCGGGACCTCCTTGAGGAACAGGGTGGCCACCAGTCCGATGGCCACCGCGCACGCGGAGGTCAGGAACAGGTCGTGCAGCGCGTCGGCCAGCCGCTCCGGCGATACACCGCCGCCGCCGAGGACGCCCGTCTGGCCCTTCAGCCCGATCTGCGAGGTCAGGATGGAGCCCAGGATCGCCAGCGACACCGGCCCGGCGAACATCCGCCAGAACTGGATCTGGCTGGTTCCCACGCCCATCTGGCTCATCGGGATCGCGCTCTGCACGACCGCCGTCGCCATCGGGAAGGCCACGCCGATGCCCACGCCGATGAGGACCATCGCGACGATGGGGATCACCTGGCCGGTGTGGGGGCCGACCGTGGACAGCATCACCAGGCCCGCGACGATGGCCGCCATGGCGAAGACCGCCAGGAAGCGGTAGTGCGGCAGCGCCGTCATCGCCTTGCCCGCCACCGGGCCGATCAGCATCAGGCCGAGCGTCATCGGGATGAGCAGGGTGCCGGAGTGCGCCGCGGAGACGCCGAGCACGCCCTGGTAGAGCAGGGGCACGTAGAACGTGACGCCCATCATGGCGAACGCGGAGAAGAACGCCACCACGACCATGACCGCGAACTGGTTGGTGCGGAACAGCGGGAACGGCACGAGCGGGTTCGCCGCACGGCGCGTCTCCACCAGGAAGAACACCACCAGGAGCAGCGCGCCGCCGACGATCAGCGACAGCACCTCAGGTGAGGTCCAGGCGTGACCGTCGCCGGTGAGGGTGAGGCCGATCAGGATCGGCACCACGCCGGCCACCAGCGTGACGACGCCGGCGAAGTCGATGTCACGCCAGCTCGCGCCGGTGCGCACGAACGGCACGCCGACGGCCACCGCGACGATGGCCAGCAGGCCGAGGGGCACGTTGACGTAGAAGACCCACCGCCAGCTCCAGGCGTCGGTGATGAGCCCGCCGATGGGCGGCCCGATCACCATGCTCAGACCGGCGACGCCGAAGAACACGCCCTGCATCTGGGTGCGGCGCTCGGGGGTGTAGATGTCGGCCAGCAGCGTGAAGATGTTGGCCATCAGGATGCCGCCGAACAGGCCCGCCAGGCCGCGGAAGCCGACGAGCTGCGGCATCGTCTGGGCGGCGCCGCAGAGCCAGGAGGCCACCATGAAGCCCGCGAGCCCCACCAGCAGGACCGGCTTGCGGCCGAACATGTCACCGAACTTGCCGGCGATCGGGACGACGACGGCCGCGGCGACGGCGTAGGAGACTCCCACCCACGCGTACAGCCCGAGGCCGTTCAGTTCG
This sequence comes from Sphaerisporangium dianthi, assembly GCF_042654065.1. NCBI lineage: Bacteria > Bacillati > Actinomycetota > Actinomycetes > Streptosporangiales > Streptosporangiaceae > Sphaerisporangium > Sphaerisporangium dianthi. The sequence continues at coordinate 81,743 of NZ_JBHSFP010000020.1, forward strand.
TCGGCGATGCGCGGCATGGCGGCGCCTACGACCGACACGTCGATGGACGCGAGGGCGAGCGCCAGGATCGCGCCGATCGTCGCGATGAGCTGGACGCGGGAGGACACCTCTTGTGGCGCCGCGCCTTTACCGGTACTCATATCGGATTGGCTCACCGGCCATCGCCTCCTCAACGATTTCGGACCTCTGCCTTGTCGAGCCGTCTTTCGTAATGGTTCGCGTACTCGTCGTGCTCGTCTGCCCCGCTTTCGCAGGGCTACACAACGTCCAGCTAACGGCCTCGGCGCGTCGGAGTCTGCTCAACAGTGAGCATCCGGAAGCGGCATCCGATTCTTAGCATCGGCGACATGACGACCCTGCCTGAACTGGTCAGAGACCGGGACGACGACCTGGTGGCGCTCACCGTGGACGGGGACCGCTCGCTGACGGCCGGCCAATGGACACGCGCGTCCGAGGCCGCCGCCGAGCACCTGCCGGCGGCCCGTGTCGCGCTCGTCCACGACGACGCCGACTGGATCGGCCACGCCGTCGCGGGCCTCGCGGTGCGCATGGCGGGCGGCACGGTCGTCGGCCTGTCCCCCCACCTCGGCGACGCCGAGCTGCGCGCCCGCCTCGCGCGGTGCGAGGTGGACGGGCTGCTGCACGGGGACGCCGTCACACCACCCTCCTTCGCCGGCTGGGCGGCGTCCCTCAGCGGCCTGGGCACCGTGGACACCCGCGGCGCGTCCCGCCCCGACGACGACCTCGCCGAGATCATCCACACCTCCGGCACGACGGGCGGCTCCAAGCCCGTGGCCGTGAGCCACGGCAACCTGACCTTCGGCCACGAAGGGCGCGGGCGGCTGTTCACCGGCGTCGACGGCGTGCTGGCGGCCGTGCCCATCGGCACCAACGCCGGGCACAGCGCGATCATGACGGCCATGACGGCGCCCACGACCGTGCACGTGCTGAGCCGCCAGGACCCCGAGACCGTCGCCCGCATGATCGAGAAGCTGGGGGTCTCGATGGCCATCGTCGCGCCCTCCACCGCCACGCGCATGATCGCCCTGGGACTGCACGAACGCCACGACCTGACCGGCCTGAAGGTGCTCATGCTCGGCTCGGCTCCGGTGCCGATGGCCACGGTGAGCAGGCTGCTGGAGGTCCTGCCGGGGACCAGGATCGTCCTCGGCTACGGCTCGACGGAGTCGGCTCCCGCCTTCGTCAGCCGCCCGGTCGACCCGTCGGAGCCGCTGGAGGAGCATCTGGGCAGCCCGAGCGCCGGCACCGGCCTGCTCATCACCGGACCGGACGGGGAGCCCCTCCCGGCCGGCGAGGTGGGCGAGATCCGCCTGCGCTCGGAGGCGCCCCCGCGGTGGTACTTCGGCGACCCCGAGGCGTCGGCGCGCGTCTTCCAGGACGGCTGGACGCGCATGGGCGACCTCGGCCACGTGGACGAGGAGGGGCGCCTGCACTTCTTCGACCGCGCGGCGGACGTCATCACCGGCCCGGACGGCGGCCCGGTCTCCTCCCTGCGGGTCGAGCACGCGCTGCTGTGGCATCCGGGGGTGGCGGAGGCGGCGGCGTTCGCCGGGCCGGACGGGGTGACCGCCGCCGTGGTCCTGCGCTCCCCCGTCCCGGAGAAGGAACTGCACGGCGCCGCGGCCGACCGCCTCGACGAACGCGAACGACCGGCCAGGATCACCGTGGTCGACTCCCTCCCCCGCGGCCCGATAGGCAAGACCCTCAAACAAGAACTCCGCCGGCGGCTGACGGGCGGCTGAGCCGCGGGCGGCCGGCGAACGGGTAGCGCGGGGCCTTCGGCCCAGGACACCGGCGGCCCCGCTCAGGAGACCGAGCGGGGCCGGATCGAGACCGAGCGGGCCCCGGCGCTCGGGACCGAGCGGGGCCGGGTCAGGTGGAGGTCATGTCGAGGAGTTTGGTGACGGTGCGCCAGTTGCGGGCGGTGGCGGTCACGCCGAGGAGTTTCTCCCAGTACTGGTAGGTGAGCTTGGCGTTGCGGACTCCGTCGGGGGACCAGGTGTAGATCTCGCGGCCGTCGTGCTTGAAGACCTCGGGGGTGAACTCGCCGGGGTCCAGGTCCTTCAGGGGCTTGGTCTTGGGCTTCTCCGAGAGGAACGTGACCAGGTAGAGCGAGGGGTTCCCCGCGACGTCGCCCAGCGGGTCGGACTTCACGATGGCGGCCAGGTCGTCGTGGCTTCTGGCGATGACCGCGGCCTTGACGCCCATGTCCTTGCCCAGAGCCGCCTCGATCTTCTTGGCCGCGGCGGCCGGGGTCGCGCTCGCGGTGTAGACGACGTTGCCGCTGCGCAGATGGGTCTTGACGTCCTCGAAGCCGAGCGATTCGACCAGCTCACGGAGGGCGGCCATGGGGACCTGTTTGTTCTTGCCGACGTTGATGCCGCGCAACAGCGCCACTTGCCGGGACGTGGACATAAGGGCTCACCCCTCCCGGACGGGGGCCCCCGCCGCCGCGGCGTGCCGTGCCGGGCCGCGCCGGCGGAACTCCTCGATCCGATCGACCAGGTAGGACGCGTCGTCCTTTACCCACCAGACCAGGGCCGAACCGTAGGAGTACTGGCACTGCATGCCGAGGATGTAGAGGCCCGGCGCCGCGGTGACGCCCCGCTCCTGCACGGGCGTGCCGTTCTCGTCGAGGACGGAGGCGTGCACCCACGAGTAGTCGTACCGGAACCCGGTGGCCCAGACGACGGCGTCGGTCTCGATCGAGCGCCCGTCCTCGAAGCGGACGGTGCGGCCCTCGCAGCCGACCGTGCGGCCCACGAGCTCGACCCCGTACTTGCGGGAGATCTTCTTCAGGCTCGGCCCGACCAGGATGGTCTTCTTGTGCAGCCGGTCGCGCTCGCCGTCGAGCGGCTTGGAGATGAGCCCGAACTTGTCGCCCCACCAGTGCAGGCCCTTGCCGAGGAACTTCTTGCCGAAGGCGGGCAGGTGGGAACCCTGGGACAGCAGCACGCGGTGCGTGCGGGTCAGCTCGGGGGCGATCTGCGCGCCGGAGTTGGCGGCGCCGACCACGACGACGGTCTTGCCGGGGACCTCCGACGGGTTGTGGTATTCGCCGGTGTGGACCTGGTGGACGTCGTCGCTGAGCCCGGCCGCCATCTCCGGCACCCGGGGCAGCCGGTAGGCGCCGGTGGCGATGATGACCTGGGGCGCCTCATATGGGCCCTTCGAGGTCTCCAGCCGGTATCCGCCGTCGTCGGTCCGCTCCAGCGAGGTGACCTTGGTGTCGAGCCGGACGGGCAGGTCGAACTCGCGGGCGTAGTCCTGGAGGTAGTCCGCCATCTCGTCCTTGCCCGGGAAGTGGTTCTTGCTGCCGGGGAAGCGCCTGCCGGGCAGCTCGCAGTACTCGGCGATCGTGAACAGTTCCAGGGAGTCCCAGCGCCGGCGCCAGGCCTCGCCGGTGCGGTGCTCCTCGTCGAGGATGAGGAAGGGGATGCCGGCCTTCTTCAGGAAGTAGCCGGCGACGAGTCCGCTCTGTCCGCCACCGACGACGATCACCTCTGTGCGCTCAGCCATGGTCAAGGATTCCCTTCGTACGGTCGTGAAGCCCATCGTCACGCCGTGACGCCGGAGAGGTCTGCTCAACACTGAGCAACTGGGAGGACCGACCCCCGACATGCGGGTACGCGGGGCGCTTCGCCCCGCGTACCCGCGTTCGCGCATGAGGGACCTAAGGTCAGAGGATGGTCCAGCCGAGGTGCAGCTCGACCGCGCCGCCCGAGGTGGAGACGAAGCCTCCCTTGCCCTTGAGGCCCTCCAGTTCCCCCTTGCCGGAGTCGTCGACCACCGTCCAGTCGCCCTTGGCCTGGCCGTTCGCGAACGTGCCCTTGATGTCCAGCACGAATGAGCCCTTGCGGCCGTTGACGGTGCCGTTGACCTCCTGGAGGCCGACGAAGCTGGCGTCGCCCTCGCCCTGGGGGTAGACGAGGAGGTACTCGGCGACGCCCTCGCCCTTGATGTCACCTTCGAAGGTGTTGGTGACGCGGGCCTTGGCGAGCGTGGAATGCCCCTTCTCTTCGGAGTAGGGCTTCTCGTCCCATCCGGTGATCTGGTAAGTACCCTTGCTCTCGGTCATTGTCTCTCCTTCCGTCGGTTCCGCACTACCCGTGAGCCCCCGAGGCATGCGACGGTCTCCTCAGCACGATGCTCGTGTTGAAGCCGCCGAAGCCGAAGCTGTTGGACAGCGCGTACTGGATGTCCGCGGGCACGGCGGCTCCGTGGACGAAACGGCAGCCGTCGTCGATCGGCCGCCGCAGGTTCAGGTTGGGGTGAACGAACCCGTCGCGGAGCTGGATGATCGAGGCGACCGCCTCGACCACGCCCGCCGCGCACATGCAGTGTCCGATCAGCCCCTTGGTGGCGTTCACCCACGGCCGGCCGACGGCCGTGCCGAAGACGCGGACGAGGGCGCGCACCTCGATCTCGTCCCCGAGCGGTGTGGCCGTGGCGTGGGCGTTGACGTAGTCGATCTGCTCGGGCCGGACGCCGGCTTTGGCCATCGCGCCCGCCATCACCTTGGTCTCGCCGTCCTCATGCGGGTCGGGCATGCTGTTGGCGTCCAGCTTGAGGTCGTATCCGGCCAGTTCGGCGAGTATGTCCGCGCCCCTCGCCCGCGCGGACCGCTCGCTCTCGAGGACGATGCACGCCGAGCCCTGGCCCGGCACGAAGCCGTCGTGCCGCACGTCGAAGGGGCGGCACCGGGCCCGCTCGGGCTCGTCGGCGCCCGTGCCCGCCACGGCGCCGAGCGTCGCCAGGCCGCGCTTCTCCATCGGCGACAGGTCGGTGCTGGCGCCGACGACCAGGCAGACGTCCACGGCGCCGGTCTCCACGAGCCGGCTGCCGTTGACGATGCCCACGTTGCCGCTGGCCGAGGCGCCGCCCACCGTGTACCCCTCGCCCTTGATGCCCAGCACCTGGCTCAGCGTGCCGACGCGGTCGGTGTCCATGTAGTGCAGGGCGAACCTGGCCGGCAGGTACTCGGGGTTGTTCTCGTACTTGGTGAACAGGTCCTGGACGTAGCCGGAGCTGAGGTTGTGGCCGGCGACGACCAGGCCGACGCGGTCGGCGGGCGGGGCGCTGTCGGGCAGCCCGGCGTCGCCGTACGCCTCCATGGCCGCGACGAGGTCCATCTGCAGCGGCTCGGGCGAGCGGTGGGCGGTGCGCACCGCGAGCTGGCGCACCTCCTCGGGCAGGGTTCCCTGCGCGGCGACCGCGTCGGCGAACTTGAAGTCCTTGACCAGCGCCGCCACGCGGGGCCCGCCGTCCCCGGCGTCGGGTATCGGCCCGATGCCGCATTGGCCCTCGCGCAGGGCGCGGGTGAACGCGGGCACGGTCTGGGCGATGGAGCACACCACGCCCATCCCGGTGACCACGACCTTCACGAGTGCCTCTTCAGCAGGTCGACCAGCGAGGCGATGTCGTGGACTTCCTGGAACTCGGCGATCGGGATGGCGAGACCCAGGTCCTCCATGGTCATGGTGACCACGTCGGCGCGGTCGACGCTGTTGGCGCCGAGGTCGGTCAGCGTGCCGCTCATGGTGACCTGACCGGGTTCGAGGTCGGGGAGCACCTCCAGCACGTTGCGCTTGACGGCCGCGAAGATGACGTCCTCATTCATATGACAACCATTCGTAGGTTCGGTGATAGTCCTTGGTCCCGGTGTTGACCAGAAGGTCCCGGTCGATGCGCGCCCGCGCGAGAAGGCCCTCGTAGGGCTCGACGTCGATCCGCTTGTCCTGCTCGGGGACCAGGCACTTCAGGTTGGCGGGCAGCAGGGCGGCGTACTCCTCGAACGTCAGCTCGCAGCGCCCGGCGAGGTGGTCGCCGACGCGCATCTCGGCGAGCTCGTCCGCCGAGCCGCGGTCGACCAGCCCGCTGAAGAACTCCGAGGAGCAACCGGAGCCGTAGGAGTACAGTCCGACGCGGGCGCCGCCGTCGAGCGGCGCGTGGTCGATGAGGCTGCACAGCGCCAGGTACACCGACCCCGAGCACAGGTTGCCGACCACGCTCGGATAGGCCAGCGAGGGCAGCACCCGCCGCGTGAAGTCCTCCTCGGTCTCGGCCGGAGGCGTGCCGGCGAACTCGCGCATGAGTTTCCTGTGCGCCGCCTTCACCATGCCCGCGAACGGGGTGTGCATGGCCAGGTAGTCGAAGGTGGTCGCGAAGTCGACGTCTTCGACCCGGCCGCGGTAGTTCTCGAAGCAGTTGCTCAGGCAGTCCAGGTAGGCGAACAGCGACCGGTCGGAGTCGGCGATGTCGAAGGTCGGCGTGGGGCGGGCCGAGTCCAGCGTCTCGTAGCTGTGGTTGCCGAACGCGCCGAGGTCGACCGTGAGCACCCGGGGGTCGTCGCTCACCAGGACGGCGGCGGCTCCCGCGCCGGTGGCCGGCTCGGCGTACAGGCCCCGCTCGTCGACCAGCGCCACGTCCGTCGCGATCACCAGCGCCTTGGCGCCGGGCGATACGCCGGACGCGACGTAGGCCACGGCCATCTGCACGGCGGCCGTCGCCGCGTAGCACGCCTGCTTGACCTCGATGACGCGGCAGGTCGTCGGCAGGCCCAGGTGGTCGTGCACATAGGAGGCCACCGACTTGCTGTAGTCCAGGCCGGACTCGGTGGAGGTGATCAGCAGCTCGATGCGGTCACGCCCGGCCGCGTCGAGACGGTCGACGACGGGCTTGGCCGCGTTGACCGCGTTGGTCACCGGGTCCTCGAACGGCAGGCCGACCGACCGGTTGCGCATCATCAGGTTCCCCATGCGGTCGGTGTCCAGGCCCCTGCCCTCGAACAGGGTCCGCACGGGAATCTGGGCCACCCCGCAGTAGACGTTCAGCGCCTCGATCCCCGCGTTCACGACACACGCTCCGTCAGCACGTCGACCAGCGCGTTCACGTTCGGCACGTCGCGGAAGTCCGACAGCGGCGCCCGCAGCCCCAGCCGGTCGAGCACGCCGAGCAGGATCTCCACGCGGTCCACCGAGTCGGCGCCGAGCTCCTTCAGGTGAAGGTCGCCGGATATGGGGACCGAGGGAAGGATCTCGGCGATCTGCTGGTGCACCACCAGCTCGACGTCGTCACGCATCGTCATGAGCACCTCCTGTCGACAGCACGTGCAGGGTGCTGACCGCGACCGTCCGGCCCGAGTCCCGCTCCCTGATCACCACGTTCACGATCTCGTCGCCGGCTCCGCCCCGCTTCTCCCACGCCTCCACCGAGATGCGCAGCACCGAGTCGGCGTCGGCGTTGCCCAGGTAGCAGAGCCGGTGGTCGAGCACCACCCGGTCCAGGAACGTCGCGGTGTCCCTGCCGAGCCGCCGCCACAGCCTCAGCAACGCCCAGTCGATGATCGAGAAATAGGTGGCGAAGTAGAGCAGCCCGACGCCGTTGAGATCCCGGGACGCCTCGATCGGGTAGTCGAGGGTGAGGCGGGGGGCGAGCGGCACCCGGTCCCCGGGGAGCCCGTCCAGGAACGTCAGCCGGTTCCTGGCGTGGTTGTAGATCCGCCGGGGCGAGTACTCGTCGGGGAGCTTCGGCAGGTGGTCGTGCCGGAACCCGACCGGCGAGGACTTCACCAGGTCCTCGTTGCTCCCCGGACGGCTGCGGGTGATCCACCGGTTGTAGTTCTCGACGTAGATGCAGTCGGGGTCGGCGAACCGGTAGAAGCGCTCGGGGTCGATGGGCCCGGCACGCGCGCCCTCGGGCCGCACCTCGTGCAGCGTCAGGATCGACTCGCTGCCGAAGTCGAACAGGCGCGAGCCGACTTCCAGCCGGTCGCCGAAGGTGAGCCCGTTGACGTGCATGCGCGGGCTCGCCCTGATGTGGAAGTAGTAGAACGACAGGTAGGTCGGCGAGCCGTCGGCGTTGGTGGCGTCGAAGGCGTTGGTGTCGCACAGCTCGCTGACGGTCTCCCACGTCCAGTCGCCGAGGTTCCCGACGAACAGCGAGTTGTGCCCGCACATGCCGGGCTTGACCAGCACCGACCTGCTCACCGTGCTCCCGTCGCCGAGGCCGCCGCCGCGTCCGCCCGCGTTCTCCGTGATCACGCTCATGACATTCCTCCAAGGAACTCGGTGATGGCGGTGTTGACGGCGTCAGGGCTGGTCAGGCCCGGGAAGTGCCCGGCGTCGGCGATCTCGACGTAGCGCGCGTCCGGGATCGCGCCGTGCAGCAGATGCGCGGTCTTGCGGGGGATGACCGTGTCGTGCGCCCCCTGGACGATCAGCGCGGGCATCGTGATCTCGGGCAGGCTGCCCAGCAGGTCCGGCCGGTCGGCGAACACGTCCAGGTAGCGCAGGCCGATCTGCGGGTCCATGCTCTCCGAGCGCAGCAGCCGTGCGGTCAGGGACTCCCGTTCGGCGCGCAGCCGCTCCGAGCCGCTCTCGGCGAGGACGTGGTCGAAGTCCTCCTTCGCGACCACTTCGAGGCGGTTGATCTCGCCGACCCGGTTGCCGATGCGGTGCGAGCTGGCGATGAGGATCAGCGACGAGGTGTCCTTCGGGTACAGCAGCGCGAACGACAGCGCCGTCAGCCCGCCGAACGACCAGCCGGCCACGTGCACGGGGAACTCCACGCCCAGCTCGCCGAGCACGCCGTGACACATCTTCGCGATGCCGGGAAGGGTGATGTCGGCCGCCGCCGTGGTGCGCCCGACGCCCGGGTGGTGGACGCTGACCAGCCGGTAGGAGTCCGCGAGCTTCGCGAACTGCTCGGCGTAGACCCCCGCGCCGATGTTGAACGGATGCATCAGCAGCAGGGCCGGACCCGATCCGGCGGTGAAGACCTCGACGTCCCCCTCGGGGACACCGACCAGGTGCTCCTCCACCTCGGGGTTGCGCTCGCGCAGCACCGCGAGGTTCTCGTTCTTCGGCCGGTGACGCTCGCGCAGCGCCCGCTGGACGTCCTCGGGCACGCTCTCGGCCGGGCGGTACTCGGCCTGGGCCGCCGCCGCGCCGCGCAGCTCGCCGTCCGCGACCAGCCGCGGCACGTCCGGCCCCGCCTCGTGGTAGGCCGACGCCAGGCGCGCCGCCGCGTCCTTGGCCTCCACCACGCCGAACCCGACCGGCACGGCGAGCCGGACGCAGCCCTCGCGGCCGAGGTGCGGCCCGCCCCGGATGCCCGTCTCGCGGTACATCCACGAAAGGCACGACATGATCGGGTGGTCGTGGCCGGCGAACATCTCCATGCGGGAGACGTCCAGCAGCACGCAGTGGCCGCCCGCGGGCGCCACCACCGGCACTCCCTCGTCCGCCAGCCCCTGCCACAGCGTCGCCACCGCCTCCATGCGGGCGCGGACCTGCGCCGACACGGCGGCGCGGTCGTCCAGCGCGGCGGCGATGACCTTGCGGTCGTGCAGCCCGACATCCCGGCCGAGCATCGCGACGCGTTCCCGGACCGCCTCGGCGACCCCGCCGTCGCGGGTCGCGAGCAGGCCGCCCGACGTCACGCCGAAGTCCTTGGACAGGCTCACGGTGGCGTGGTCGGCGATCTGGAAGATGTCCGCGACGACGTCCCACTCCGGGCGGCCGTTCTCGTCGGCGACGAACACCGCGTTCTCCACGATCCGCGCGCCGTCGACCACGAGAGACGCGCCGTGACCGGCCGCGAGCCGCTTCACCTCGCGAAGGTTCGCCGGCGAGATCGGGTACCCGCCGGCCGCGTTGTCGCTGACCTCGACGCAGACGAAGGACACGTTCCTGTGCTCCGCCAGCACCCCGCGCAGCGCCTCGGCGTCGATCTCGCCCGACTCCTGCGTGCCCGGGATCTGGACCGGGTCGAAGCCGGCGTCCACCAGGCTCAGGTACCAGGTCGGGAACAGGCCGTTGTGCAGCACCGTCCCGCGCCTGCCCCGCCACGACGCGCACAGCAAGGCCTCCGCGGAACGCCCGGACCCGGTCGGCACGACCAGCGGGAACGGAAGCCAGTCGATCGCCGGCAGCGCGGCGGCGTCCGGCCCGCCGGCGGCGCGGTCGGTGAGCTCGCGCATCCGGCCGCGGATGTGGGGGTTGTCGAGCTCGGCCCAGGAGTCGGTGATCAGGTCCGTCTCGATCTGGTCGGCGGGGACGCGGATGGGGTTGTGCCCGTGCGCGGCGAGCAGCGCCCCCCGCGCCACGACCTCCTCCGCCGCGGACGCCGGCTTCGTCTCCCGCGCGAGCACGGGGCCGGAGGACGGCGTGGCTTCGCGGGCAGGACCGGTCTCGGGCGAAGAGGCGGGTTCGGGCGACGGGGCGGGCTCGCGCGCGGGTGCGGCGGTGGGCGCCGCGGCCGGCGTCCCGGCGTCGGCCTCCATGTGCGGGTCGGCGATCATGAGGATGACGTCGGCCACCGACGTGCGTTCCGGCCCCGCCGGCTGGCACAGGTAGATGGGGACGTTGACCGGGCGGAACTTGTTCTTGAACTGGAAGTTGCCCTCGCCGAAGATCCCCACCGACCGCAGCTCGTCCAGGGCCGCCGTGACGTCCTCGGCCGCGTTCGCGGCGTCCTCCTCCATCTGGACGCCGAAGCTCGCGCCGAAGCTGAACATCGTGACGCCCTCGGCCACGAGCGCCTCGATGATCCGCGTGATGGCGAACTCCAGGCCGCCGAGCGGCATGTCCTTCGGGTAGAACTCGGCGTCCAGCAGGTAGGCGTTCTCAGAGGGGATCTTGGTGATGATGACGGCGTTCGACAGCACGTCGTCCCGGTAGGTGAGGAACACCCGGTGCCGGCCCGTGTCCAGCGACCCGCCCTCGATCTCCTGCCTGACGACCGCGACGTAGGGGTTCACCATCTGCTTGCCGTCGCCCCACCGGTCCACCAGTTCCGCCACCTCGCGGTCGACCGCCGGGTCCTCGCCCGGACGATGCTCGACCGTGCGGCATTCGGCGTTCTTGGAGAACCGGCGCACCATGTACCGCAGGCGCTCCATCCGGCCCCCCTTGAGGGTGAACCCCGCCAGGTCGTCGAGCCGCTGCACCGCGCCGAACGGGGTCGCGGTGTACGGCCGCCCCGCCACCTCGCCGACGGGGATCATCGACAGGAAGTTCGGCTTGAACCCGTTCCCCTCGGCATGCGCGGCGTACTCCTCGATCAGCTTCGGGAAGTACTCCTCGGAGCCCACGTAGCTCCAGGCCAGCAGGTTCCCGTCGTTCTGCGAGAAGTTCAGGTACCCCTTCCTGTCCGCGCCGAGGAACGCCAGCGGGGCGATGTCGCGCCCGGCCAGGCCGCCCTCCTTGGCGTGCTCGCGGTCGATCGCCGCGAACACCTCCCGCAGCGCGGGGCGCTCCGCCACCCGCCGCTTCGCGACGACCAGCGGCTCCCCGTCCCGCTCGGCGTCGTCGTCCCCGGTCTCGTCGTGTCCGGTCTCGACCGTGGCCGCCGGCCCGTCGGCCACTCCCCGCAGGACTCCCGCGCCGTGCTCTGCGTCGAGATGCGCCGCCAGCGCGTCCACGGTCGGCTGGTCGAACAGCAGCGTCTTGGGCAGCGCCCCGACCTGCTTCTCCAGCGTGCTCACCACGCGCAGCATCTCGAACGAGGTGAGCCCGTTGTCGGCGAAGCTCTGGCGGGGGTCCAGCTCCCGGCCCACGACGGTGCTCACCAGCTGCGCGACCTGGTCCTCCGTGGACCCGCCGGCCTCCCCGACCGGCGCCTCGGCAGGCTCCACGACCGGGGTCCCGGCGGCGGAGGACCCGGTGATCACGCGCTCGGTCACCACAGGCTCCACGGGCTCCATGGGCTCCGCGGGTTCCACCGGCTCCGGCAGCTCGACGACCACGGGCTCACTGACAGCGCGCTCGGTCACCACAGGCTCCACGGGCTCGACGGGGTCCACGGACCCCACCGGCTCCGGCAGCTCGACGACCTCAGGCTCGTTGACAACGCGCTCGGTCACCGCGGGCTCTGCGGATTCGACCGGCTCCGTCCGCTCGGGGTGCTGCGGCGGCTCGGCAAGCGCCCGCTCACCGGTGCGGCGCTCGGTGACCTCCGCGGCCGGACGCTCGGCGGCCGGAGCCTGCGCGGCGCTCTGCTCGCCGATCGCGTCCTCGACGGCTTGGCTCAGCCGTCCGACCGTGTCGTACTCATAGAGCTCCGACGCCTGCAGGTCGAGGGAGAACGCGGCGTTGATGCCCTTGACGAGCTCCATCCTGAAGATCGAGTCGAGGCCCAGCTCGGCGAACGGCGTGTCCACGGCCACCTGGGCCGGGTCCGTCCCGAGGATGCCGGAGAGCCGCTCGCGCAGCATGTCCTCGACACCCGCCGCGGGAGATGCCTTCTCCGTGGTCTCCGCCAGGGCGGCGCCGCCCCGCAGTGCCTCAGGAGTGGATATCGGCGCCATCTTGGACGTCTCACTCGGGGACGTCTCGCTCGGGGACGTCCGGCTCGCGGACGCCCGGCTCGCGGACGCCCGGCTCGCGGACGCCCGCAGCTTCAGCGTCTTTCCGCCTTCGCCTTCCGGCACCGCCGTGCTCCCCGCGGGCACCGCCGTGCTCCCCGGAGACGCCCCCTGGCGAGACGGGCGCAACCGGATCTTCGGTCCCCGCCCGCGAGTGTCGGGGCGCTCCGTGGAGGGAGCGCCGGAGCGGCCGTCACGCCGGTCGGCGAGCCGGGTGTCCTGACGCTTCACCGGACGCTCCCCGGCGTTCGTCTCGGGTCGCTCCCCGGCCCGCGGCTCGGAACGCTCGCGGGTCCGGGGCTCGGGGTGCTCGCCGGTCCGGGGTCCGGAGGGGATGGTGAACCAGTGCTCAACGCGTTCGAACGGGAAGCCGGGCAGCGACATGCGCCGCGGGCGGGGGTCCGGCCACAGATCGCGCCAGGCGACCTCGGCTCCGTCCACCCACGCGCGGGCCAGTTCCTCGAGGCCGGCGCCGGCGGGCACGGGTTCGGGGCGGGCACTCCCCCGCCCCGACCTGAGTACGGTGCCCCGGTGGACGCCAGGCGTGCCCGCGCCGCCGGTCAGTCCCACGATCGCCGCCTCCCGGTTCTCGGCCGGCACCGCGAGACGCTCGGCCATCGGATCGCGCCCGAGCTGCAGGGTGCAGGCGACCCGGTCCAGGTCGGCGTCGGGGTTCCGCGCCAGGAAGCGGGCCAGCCGCCGGGCGTACTCGTCGAGCGCGTCCGGCGTGCGGGCCGACAGCACGAGGAGCCGCGGGCCTCCGCCGGCTCCGGCCGCCTCGTGCTCGGCGGATTCGTACGCTTCGAGCACCACGTGCGCGTTCGTCCCGCCGAAACCGAAGGAACTGACCCCGGCCCGCCGGACCGGACGGCCCGAGGCGTCCGGGAGGCCGTCCCACGGCCTGCGCCGGTCGTTGATGTAGAAGGGCGTGCCGTCCAGCCGCAGGTAGGGGTTGGGGCGGTCGAAGTGGATGGTCGGCGGCAGCTCGCCGTGCCTCATGCACAGCAGCACCTTGAGCAGCCCGGCGATGCCCGCCGCCGCCTCCAGGTGGCCGATGTTGGTCTTCACCGAGGTGACGGCCACGTGCGGCTCCCCGGGCGCGGGACGGTCCCACTCGGCGTACAGCCGGTCGAACGCCTTCTTCATCCCCTCGATCTCGATGGGATCGCCGAGGCGCGTGCCGGTGCCGTGGGCTTCGATGTGGCTCACCGTTCCCGGGTCTACGCCGGCCTTGCGGTAGGCGCTGACGAGCACGTCGGCCTGCGCCTCGGGGTTCGGCGCGGTGAGCGAGGTGCCGCGGCCTCCGTGGTTGACCGCGCTGCCCTTGATCACGGCGAGGACCTGGTCGCCGTCGGCCAGCGCCGTCGCCAGGGGCTTGAGCAGCACCGCGCCGCATCCCTCGCCCCGCGCGTAGCCGTCCGCGCGCTCGTCGAAGGTCTTGCAGGCACCGTCGTCGCTGAGCATGCCGGACTCGGTGAAGGCGATGTACAGGCCGGGGCTGAGGGTGAGGTTGACCCCTCCGGCGATCGCGGTCGCGCACTCGCCGCCCTCGATGGCCCGGACCGCGCGATGCAGCGCGACGAGCGAGCTCGAACAGGCGGTGTCGATCGCCTCGCTCGGGCCTCGCAGGTCGAGGACGTGGGAGACCCGGTTGGCGAGGATGCAGCTGGCGACGCCGCTGGCCGTGTGCGCCTCCACCGGGACGCCGTGCTCCCTGAGCAGGTCGTCGTAGTCGCACGCGGACACGCCCGCGAACAGGCCGGTCGACGTGCCTGCGAGGTCGGAGGGCCGGTAGCCGGCGTCCTCGATGGTGCGCCAGACGGTCTGCAGGAACAGGCGCTGCTGCGGGTCCATGGTCGCGGCCTCTTTGGGGGAGATCCCGAACAGCGCGGCGTCGAACGAGCGCACGTCGTCCAGGAATCCCGCGCGGACACCGGCGGTCCCGGTGTTCTCCCTCAGCTCGATCCTGTCCTGCGGCACCGGGCGGACGAGATCGTCGCCCTCGGCCAGATGCCGCCAGAAGGCGTCCAGGTCCGGCGATCCGGGCAGCGTCCCCGCCATCCCGATGACCGCGATCCCGTCCGTCTCGGCCGGCGCCTTCTCCGGCCTCCGCTCCGGCGTGCCATCGCCGCCGAGGCGCGGGCTCCGCCCGGCGCTCTCCCCGGTCCCGGCGTCCTCCCCAGGGCTTTCCCGGCGGCCCTCGTCGAGGCCGTCCGTGTGGCCATCGTCGTCGAGGCCCTCGGTGTGGCTCTCTCCCGAGCCGGCCGGGGTGACGGTCCGGGCTTCCGGCTCGTCGCCGGTGCGGTGCCCGCCTGAGGAGCCGGGCATGGTCACCGGCTCGCCCTGGTGGGAGCGGTGCGCGGCCTCGATCTCCCCCGCGTGGTTCTCCACCAGGTGGTCGCAGAACGCCGACAGGTTCGAGGCCTCGAAGAGAACCGTGGGCAGCAGGTCGAGACCGTACATCTCGTTGACCTTGTCGACCAGCTCCGCGATCGAGATGGAGTCGAAGCCGCTGTCGGTCAGGTCGGCGTCGAGGTCGACGTCGTCCTCGTCCACCAGCAGGAACCCGGCGGCCACCCGCCGCAGGCCGGCGCGGACCGCCTCGTCGTGGTCGATGTCGGCGGCGGCTTCACTGTTCGCGGTCGTGTCCACGTGCGGTCTTCCCTTCTCCGGCCTTCCCTCCGTCTCCCCGGCGCCTTCCACGACGACCAGGCACGCCTCCGGCCCGGCCACTCCTCTCGCGAACGCTGTGAGCCCGGCCCGGGTCCCCATAGGCACGCTGCCCCAACGGCGCTCGAACATTCGGCGGGTGACGTCATCCACGGTCATGCCGCCCTCTTCCCACAGCGGCCAGCAGATGGAGACCGTCCTGCCCCGCCCGCTGGACTCGCGCAGTTCGGCGTAGCGGTTGAGGAAGGCGTTGGCGTAGGTGTAGTCGACCTGGCCCAGGTTGCCGGTCTCGGCGGCGACAGAGGAGAACAGCGCCAGGAAGTCCAGCGGCTCCTCGCGCAGGGCCTCGTCGAGCAGCACGGTGCCGAGCACCTTGGGGCCGAGGACGGCCTCGGCGTCCGCGCGTTCCTTGCGCGCGGCCCGCGCGTCCCTGTGCACGCCCGCCGCGTGGATGACGCCGTTGACCGGGCCGAACCGCCGCCGCGTGTCCTGGACCAGGCGGGCGAGTCCGGCGGGGTCGCGGACGTCGGCCTGGACGTAGGCGGCGGGCAGCGCCTCGAGCCGCGCCCGGGTCTCGTCGTCCAGCGGCGACCGGCCTGTCAGCACGAGGTCGACCGGGCCGTTGGAGGCCAGGAACCCGGCGAACGCGAGACCGATGGCCCCGGCCCCTCCGGTGATCAGGTACGTCCCGCCGCGCCGCACCCGCAGGCTCGCCGGGCCGGGCCTGAACGGCTCCAGGCTCCTGCGCCACCGGGTCTCGTCGCGGTAGCGCAGCTCGGTGACCCGGTTCTCCGGGGCGGTCTCGCGGACGGCGGCGCGCAGCTCGGCCGCGATCCGCTCGGAGCCGGACCCGGCGTCCGGTAGCGCCACGGTCGCGCCGCTGAAGCGGCTGTGCTCCATCGCGAGCGTCCGCAGCACCGCGGCGAGCGCCGCGTGGTGCGGCCGAGGCCGGCCGTCGCCGTCCTCGGTGTGGGCGACGACCGCGCGCAGCGGCCCGCCCGCGTGGGCGAGGACGGCGGTCGCCGTCCACAGCAGGGGGTAGAAGGTCCGGTCGAGCGCCGCCGCCAGCGCGTCGGGGTCAGGGCCGGGGAACGGGCCGGACAGGATCTGCACCAGGGCGCCGGGAAGCGCGTCGCGCTCCGCCAGTTCACCCGCCAGCCGCCTGACGTCCTCGGGACGGGTGAGGTCGAGGGCGTAGACGTCGTCGCCGTGCCTCGCGTACGTGCTCGCGTGCGTGACGAGCACACAGCGGGCCCCTTCCGCGGTCAGCCTCTCAGTGAGTTCTCCGGCCGGCTTCCCCGCGAACCCGGGGGCGCTCAGGTCGTCGCCCGCGAGGACCAGGACCGTGCTGGGCATCGGACCGGAGTCCTCCAGCGGGGCGCGCTCCCAGACGGGCCGCAGGTACGTGCACCGGGCATCGGCCTGCTCGTCGACGACCGCCGGCACCAGTTCCGTTCCCGCCACCGGCCCCGCCACCTGCTCGGAGGCCGGCTCGGAGGCCGGCTCGATCGCCCGCTCAGAAGTCGGTCCGGCGACTCCTCCCACGGCAGGCTCGGCGGCGGGCGTGGTGGAGGCGGTTCCGGGCAGCCAGTAGCGGCGGCGGTCGAACGGGTACGCGGGCATGGTCACCCGTCGCGGCCTCGGCGACGGCCACAGCGTCCGCCAGTCGACGGGCACGCCCTTCACCCACAACCGGCCGAGCTTGGCCGTCTGCCGCCTTTCGACCAGCGCGCCGACGAACGCCTCGCCGTCGCCGTCGCCGAACAGGTCCTGATCGCCCGACGCCGTGCCGGCCGTGCCCGCCGTGACGCCGTCCGCCTCGCCGGTGTCGGCGAAGGCGCGCAGGCGCCGCGCCAGCTCGCCGAGGTCGCGGGCGCGCGCCGCGAGCCGTTCGGGCAGTTCGGCCCGGCCCACCTGGCTCGTGTACGCGAGGGCGCGCAGCGACGGCGCGTCCTCGTCCTGCCTGGCCGCCAGGTCGGCGACCCGCCCGGCCAGGGCCTTCAGCTGATCCCCGGTTCGGGCGGAGAGCAGCACGAGCTGCTCCTCGTGCGCCGGGCCGGACGCCGTGGCGCCGGCCGCGGAACGGTCAGTGGTGGCGGTCGTGGTGCCGGTGGCGGCGGTCGTGGTGCCGCCGGTCGTGGGTTCGGTCGTGTCGGACGGCATGTACTCCTCCACAACGATGTGCACGTTCGCGCCGCCCGCTCCGAAAGAGCTCACGCCCGCCCGGCGCGGGACGGTGCGCAGGACGCCGTCGACCTCGACCACGGGGCGCGCCCACTCGGCCTGCTCCGTCGGCGGGTAGAACGGGGACGACTTGAAGTCGATCTTCGGGTTGGGTGAAACGAGGTTCGCGCACGGCGCCACCCGCCCGTGCCGCATCTGCAGCAGGACCTTGGTCAGCCCCGCGATGCCCGCGGCGCCCTCCAGGTGGCCGATGTTGGCCTTGACCGAACCCACCGCGCACCGGTCGGGGGCGTTCGCGGTCGCGCGGAACGCCTTGGTCAGGCTGGCGATCTCGATGGGGTCGCCCAGCGCGGTGCCCGTGCCGTGCGCCTCGACGTACGAGATCGTCGCCGGGTCCACGCCCGACCGCCGGATCGCCTGGGCGACCAGATCGGCCTGGGCGTTCGGGTTCGGCACCGTGTAGCCGGCCGTCTTGCCGCCGGCGTTGGCGAAGGCTCCCTTGATGACACCGTGGATGCGGTCGCCGTCCGCCACGGCCCGCGCCAGTGGCTTGAGCAGGACGGCTCCGACGCCCTCACCCGGCACGAACCCGTCGGCGGACTCGTCGAACACCCTGCACGCGTCGCCGCCGGACAGCATGTTCATCGAGCAGAGCGAGACGTGATGGGCCGGGTGCAGGATGAGGTTCACCCCGCCGGCGATCGCCATCGCGCACTCGCCGCGCCGCAGGCTCTCGCAGGCCAGCTGGATCGCGGTCAGCGACGACGAGCACGCCGAGTCCACCGCGAAGCTCGGGCCTCGCAGGTCAAGGACGTAGGACACCCGGTTGGCGATCGACCAGTACGCCGAGTGGGCTCCGGCGAACCTGCCCTCCGGCCAGCCCTCGGCCGCGGCCATCCGCCCGTACGAGCCGTACATCGTGCCGACGAACACTCCGGTGCTCGGCTCGCGTGTGTGCTCGCTCAGGTAGCCGGCGTCCTCCAGCAACTCCCAGGAGGTCTCCAGGAAGAGCCGCTCCTGAGGGTCGATGGCCTCGGCGTCCCTCGGCAGGATGCCGAAGAAGGCGGGATCGAACCGGTCGACGTCCTCGATGAATCCGCCCCAGCGGCTGTACGTGCGGTTCTTACATCCCCGTTTGGGGTCGAACAGACCGTTCAACGGGATACGGTCCTCGGGCACCTCGGTGATGCAGTTCGCCCCTTCCGCGAGGTTGCGCCAGAAGGTGTCGAGGTCGGGCGACTGCGGATAACGGCCGGTGACCGCGACGACGGCGATGTCGAGAGCCGTGTCCCCGCGCGGTCCGGGAACCCGGGCGGGCCCAGGCGACGGTTCCGTCACCGAAGTCCCGTTGTGCGCGGACTCAGGCACCGAAGTCCCGTTGTGCGAGGACTCAGGCACCGTCGTCCTGGAAGGCGTGGACTCCGTCACCGAGGTCCCGTTGTGCGCCGAGGCAGACGCCGTCGTCCTGGCGGGCACGGGCTCCGTCACCGGGGTTCCGGTGTAGAAGGGCTCGGTCCGCTGCGCCGGGACGGCCAAGGGCGCGGACGGCTGGGTCGCCGGGGTCTCGGCGGGCTGGAGCAAGGGGCGCAGCCGGTCCTCGTATTCGTCCACGAGGTGGCCGGCCAGCTCGTCGATCGTCAGGTTCTCGAAGAGCAGGGTGGCGGGCAGGCTGCCGAGGTCCTGCTCGAACCGCTGGATGATGTTCTGCGTGACCAGGGAGTCGATCCCGAAGTTGTCGAAGGTCAGGCGCTCGCCGAAGTCGGCGTTCGGGTACTTGAGCACCTCGGCGAACACCTGCTTGATGTAGGCGCGCACGGGCTTGTCCAGCGAACCGGACGCGGCATCGCGCGCGTCCAGCGAACCGGACGCGGACGCGGGCGCGGGCGCGGGCTCGCGCGCCCCCACCAGGACGCACTGGTCGAGGTCCTGGACGGGAGTGCCGGGGATCCCGCGCGTGCGGGCCGGGGTGAGCCCGGCCGACCGCAGCGCCTCGTGCCACTGCGTCGCGCCGAGCAGCGGGGCGTGCGGGAGCCGCCGTTCCGCGTCGGCGAACCTCCACCAGCCCGGGGTCAGGCCGAAGGTCAGGGTGAGGAAGTCCGCCGCCCGGGTGACCTCGTTGACCAGCAGGACTCCGCCCGGCCGCAGCAGGGCGGCCGCGGCGCGCAGGGTCCGCTCGATGTCGGCAGTCGCGTGCAGGACGTTCGTGGCGAGGACGACGTCGTGGCCCCCCGCCTCGAACCCCTGGCCGGCCGGGTCGCGCTCTACGTCGAACAAGGCGTACGAGACGAAGGGGAACCGCTCACCGAACGTCTCCTCGCCGTGCCGCAGGAACGCGGGCGAGATGTCGGTGTAGGTGAACTCGACGGGCGCCCCCGTCTCCGCGACGGCGGGCAGCACGAACGCCGTGGCCGCCCCGGTTCCCGCGCCGACCTCCAGAAGACGCACCGTACGGCCGCCCTCGTCGTGTGCGCGCCGCACGGCCTCGGCCGCCTCACCGGCCAGCAGGCGGTTGAAGTAGTCGG
Source organism: Sphaerisporangium dianthi (assembly GCF_042654065.1). NCBI lineage: Bacteria > Bacillati > Actinomycetota > Actinomycetes > Streptosporangiales > Streptosporangiaceae > Sphaerisporangium > Sphaerisporangium dianthi. The sequence goes on from NZ_JBHSFP010000020.1 coordinate 101,507, forward strand.
AGGCCGACTGCCCCCGGTACACCTGCTCCACCAGGTCGACCCGGCCGCCCGGGAACAGCACCTCCATCGGGTCGCGGACCCCGGACAGAACGTCGGCGAGCGCGTCCACGCAGATGGTGAGCAGCCGCACGTGCGGCTGCATGTCGGGGAAGCGAGCGAGCACGTCCTCAGGCGACGGCCCGGCCGCGTCGCCGCCGTCCGAGGGGACCGTGAGCGTGCCGCCCTCCAGCCGCAACCGGCCGTCGGCGGCGAGCACGTGGAGCGCCGCGTCGAAGAGCCGGCCGCGCTCCTCGCGGACCCGCAGCTCACGGCGTACGTCGGCGACCGGGGCCTGCTCTCCCGGCGCGGGGAGCGCCGCGCGGAGCGTGCGGAACAGCAGGCTTCGGGCCAGCTCGTCCAGCGCGGCGAAAGCCGCGCGCGCCCGCGCCAGCTCAGCCTGTTCCTCCTGCCCGGCCCGCACGTGTGCGGTTCCGGCGGGCTCCTGCCGGACGCCCATTCGTGCGAGCCCCTGCGGGGTGCCCTTGACGACGACCGCCTGCCGCAGCCCTTCCCGCATGATGCGGGACAGCGACGCGATGCCCTCCTGGGGCTCGATCGAGCCGATGCCGATCGCGGCGAACCTGTCGGCGTAGCCGCCTCGGGCCACCGCGCCGACGCTGCCCCAGAAGCCCCAGTTGACGACGCTCGCCGGGCGGCCCTGCTGGGCCAGCCGCAGCGCGTAGGAGTCCTCGAACGTGCTGGCCGCCGCGTAATTGGCCTGACCGCCGGCGTCGACGAACGAGGCGGCGGAGGAGAAGAAGGCCAGGAAGTCCAGCGGCTGGTCGCTCAGCGCGGCGGCGAACGCCGCGCTGCCGGCCACCTTGGCGGCGAGCACTTCGGCGAAAGCGGTCTCGTCCATGTCCGCGAGGGTCATGTCACGTAGCGCCAGGGCGGCGTGGAAGGCCCCGTTCAGCGACCCGAATCGTCCGGTCGTCGCGGCGACCGCCTCCCGGACCGCGTGGGGATCGGCCACGTCGGCCCGCAGGTAGACGGCCTGCCCGCCGAGGGACTCGATCTCGGCGATCTGCCCGGCGACCGCCTCCGTGGACGGCCCGCGCCCGACCAGCGCCAGCCGCGCCCGCGCCGTCCGGGCGAGGTGCCGGCCGAGCACCTGGCCGATTCCTCCGGTTCCCCCCACGATCATGTACACGCCTTCGTCCCGGAACGGCGCGACGCCACCCGCGGCGACCGGGCGTCCGGCGCCGCCTGCGGAGACCGGCCCGTCGGCGCCGCCTGCGGCCGCCGGGCCGCCGGTGCCTCCGGCGTGTGCCCGCGGGTCCGCGCCGGCCGGCGAGGCCGGATGGGGTTCCAGGGTGCGGACGAGCCTGCGGTCGCGCAGCGCGACCAGAGGCTCCGCGCAGTCTTCGGCACGCAGGCGGCGGGCGAGGTCCTCGGCCCGCGCCGGCGCGGAGCCGACGTCCACGCAGCCGGCCCTCCAGCGGAGGTACTCGGCGCCGATGGTGCGCGTGAGGCCGACGAGCCCGGCGGCGTGGGGAACGACGGGGTCGTCCGCCTCCACCGGAAGGGCTCCCGCCACGACGACCTTCACCGTGAGCGGGCGCCCGCCGTATCCCGCCTCGATGAGGCTCTTCACCAGGCGGAAGACCGCGAGCGTGCTGGGGTCGTCCTCGGGCGACGCCTCCGGATCGGCGGTCCTCGCCAGCACGTAGACCGTGTCGAAGGGCGTGCCGGCCAGATCCGCGGGGGTCTCCCCCAGCGGCGCCATCCGGCCGTCCTCGTGCAGGGCGAGCAGGGCGCGTGCGACCGGCTCGTCGGCGGGTGTGTGCAGCACGAGGGCGCGTCCGCCCGTGGGCGGCTCGGTGAGCGCCTTCGCCTCCCGCCAGGCCGGCACGAAGATCATCTGCTGCTCGCGGCGCGTGCGCAGCGTCACGCCGGTGAACCTGACGCAGACCTGTCCCCGCTCGTCGGCCAGCCACACCGAGTACCTGTCGCGGCCGTCACGACGGGCATAGGCGCGGGCAGGACCGGCCGTCGGCCGTATGACGTCCACGGCCTCCACGGCGAAGGGGACGGCCGGCGCCGAGGGATCCTCGGGCCGCAGGGCCGCGATCGTCTGAAGCGCGCCGTCGAGGAGCGTGGGCTGGGCCGACCCGGTCGTGCCCCAGCGGCGCGGCGCCTCGGAAAGGACGGCCAGCGCCTCGTCGCTCCCGATGCGCAGCTCGCGCAGCACCTGGAACGCCGGGCCGTAGTGCAGTCCCGCCCGGTCGAAGTCCGTGTAGACCTTCTCGGCGGAGCGCCGCTCAGGGCACCGTGCCGCGATGGCCGCCAGGTCCAGCGGCTCCACGTCCTGGGCCTCGGGAGCATGCGCCACGGTCCCCTTCGCATACGCGGCGGAGCCCCCCGCCCCTGCGTCCGGGCTCGCGACGGAGTCCTCCGTGCCGGCGTCCGGGCTCGCGACGGACTCCTCCGTGCCGCCTTCCGCGTCCAGCGTGAAGCGCGTCCGGCCGTTCTCTTCGGTGAAGGAGAAGCTGACCGGCCGGGGCTCGGTGACCTCGAAGGGCCGCAGCCAGCGGACGTTCGTGAAGCGGAGTGGCGCCGAGAGGCCGCACCGCTCGGCGGCCATCACCAGGCACGCCACGCCCGGCAGCACCGGAGTGCCCATGATCCGGTGATCGTCCACGATCCAGTGGTCCGGATGGATGCGGTCGGGGACGCTCGACTCCGCCCGCGCGTCCGCGTCCCCTGCCGTCTGACCGGTCACAGCCCGCTCCACCGACGGCGCGGAAGGCGCGGACGCCACGGAAGGCACGGTCGGCGTGGAAGGCTCGGGCGCCACGGAAGCCGTCCGCTCAGGTGCGGTGACCTGGACCCAGTGCCGATCCCGCGCGAAGGGATAGGTGGGCAGCGGGATCCTCCGTCCAGGACTGTCCTGGTACAGCGCCTCCCAGTCCACGTTCTCTCCCGCCCCGTACCGCGCCGCGATCTCCTCGGCGTGGGGGTCGACGGACGTGTCCGCCGGCGAAACGGCGGTGGCGGCCGGCGAGGCGTCGGGGGAATCGGCGTGCGCGTCCGCCGGAGAAGCGGACGGCGCGTCGCCGTTCGTGGCCTCCGTCGAGGGGATGGAGGCGCGAAGTGCGGACTCCAGGCCAGGGAGGTCGCGCGCGACCACGGCCACCCGCGCCGCCAGGTGGGAGCGGCCCACGGCGAGCGTGTACGCGACGTCCCGTACGTCGAGCCCTGGATGGGCGGCGAGGTGATCGGCAAGGTCCCGCAGCCGCCGGGTCAGTGCCTCCTCGCCGCGAGCCGACACCGGCACGACCACTTCAGCGGACGCGGAACCCCGCCGGTCATCGGACACGGCCCCGGAGACCCTCCGGTCTCCGGACACGGACGCGGAAACTCGCCGGTCACCGGACACGGACGTGGAGACCTGCCGGTCATCGGACGCGGAAACTCGCTGGTCATCGAGCACGGAAACCCTCTCGTCGTCGGCGACCGCCGTGGCGCCGGACGCCGCCACCGTCCCGGCCGGTCGCGCGGCGCCGTCTCCTGTCCTCCACCCGGCGCCGTCTTCGCTCCTCCGCACGGCGCGATGCCCGGCGGTGGACGCTGAAGGGCCGTCCTGAGGCTCCGAGACCACCACATGGCAGTTGGTGCCGCTGAAGCCGAAGCTGCTGACCGCCGCCGTCCGCCGGCCCGAGGGACCGGGACGCCACTCGGACAGTTCGGTGACGACCTTGAGAGGCATCTCACCGAAGTCGATCTTCGGGTTGGCGGTCGCGTAGTTGGGTGACGGCGGCAGCTGCCGATGGTCGAGGGCGAGCAGGACCTTCACCAGCCCGCCGATCCCGGCCGCGGTCGTCGTGTGGCCGATGTTGGCCTTGAGCGAGCCGAGGCCCTGGACGCGCTCGTCACCCCCGCCCGCACCGAGGCCCTGGACGCGTTCGTCATTCCCGCCCGCGCCGAACACCTGCGTCAGCGCCTTGGCCTCGATGGGGTCGCCGAGGGCGGTGCCCGTGCCGTGCGCCTCCACGTAGTCGATGTCCCCGGGCCTGACGCCGGCCCGCCGGTGCACGGCGGTCAGCAGCTCCGCCTGGGAGGCGGAGCTCGGCGCGGTGATGCCGTTCGTCGCCCCGTCACCGTTGGTGCCGCTCCCCCGGATGACGGCGCGTACGGTGTCGCCGTCCCGCAGAGCCTGGTCGAGGCGTTTGAGCACCACGACCCCGACACCCTCCCCGAGGACGATGCCGTCGGCGGAGGCGTCGAACGGGGCGCACGTGCCGCTCGGCGAGAGCATTCCGGCGCTGCTGCACCAGATGTGCATCTGGGCGGTCGTCATGACGGCCACGCCGCCCGCGAGGGCCGCCTCGCACTCGCCGCGCCGGATGCTCTCACACGCCAGGTGCACGGCGACCAGCGATGACGAGCACGCCGTGTCGACGGCCAGGGTAGGGCCGCTGAAGTTCAGCAGGTAGGCGATTCTCGCCGGAAGCACCGAGGAGACGTTGCCGAGGAAGGCGTGTCCGCTGTTCCCTTCTCCCGCTGCCGCGAGCAGCCGCGCGTAGTCACCGGCGGCGCAGCCCACGAAGGTCCCCCACGGCCGTCGCCCGCCGTTCTTCGTCGCGTATCCGGCGTCCTCCAGTGCGTGCCACGCCTCTTCGAGGAACAGCCGCTGCTGCGGGTCCATCGCCTCCGCTTCGAGCGGGGACACGCTGAAGAACCCCGCGTCGAACGCGTCCACGTCGGACAGCATCGCCGCCCACTTGCTGTAGGTCCTGCCCGGCGCCCGCGGATCCGGGTCGTAGACGGTGGAGATGTCGAACCGATCCGAGGGCACTTCGCGGACGCTGCACCGCCCGGCGGCCAGGTTCTCCCAGAACGCCGCCAGATCAGGCGCGTCCGGGAACCGCCCGGCCACCCCGATCACCGCGATCTCGACGTCGGCCGCCAGGGATTCCCGGGACGAGGCCGCCGCCCCGGCCGGCGCCGCCGAGACGGACGCCGAATCGGCGGGCACCGCACGAGCGGACGCCGGACCGACCGGCGCCGGACGAGCCGACGCCGGACCGACGGGCGCCGGACGATCGGACACCGGACCGACGGGCGCCGGACGAGCCGACGCCGGGCCGACCGGCGCCGGACGATCGGACACCGCATCCACGGATGCCGGACCCGCAGACGCCGTACCGGAGGATGCCGTACCGGCGGACGTCGCACCGGCGGACGTCGTATCGGGCGCGGTCTTGCCGACAGGGCGAAGGCCTATTTGGCCGGGCGCCGATTCCGGTGCGGCCGACGGCGCCGCACCCGCCGGCGCGCCTGGCGCCCCGAGCCTGATCTGTCCCGCCTCGGTCACGACACCATTCGCTCCGGGAATGACCTCGGGAACGGGCCTGGGCTCCGGCTCGGGAACGGCCCCATGCGTGTTCCCGGACACGGTCGCGGGCACGGCGCCGGGGGCGGCCCCTGACATGGTCTCGGGGGCGGCTTCCGGCATGGCGCGGGTCTGGCCGGCCGACGCATCCGCCTGGGCGAGCGGGCTTCCCGTCGTGGCCTCGGGCGTGGCGACCGGGACGGGTTCCGCGGCCATGTCCACAGGGCCGTCCATGTCGGCGGCCATGGTCTGGACGAACTCCACCAGGGCGGGGATCGTCGGATGGTCGTAGACGGCCACCGAGTCCAGGTCCAGCTCGAAGCGCCGGTTCAGGTCGCGGACGATCTCCACCGCGCCGATCGAGTCCAGACCCATCGCGCTGAAGCTCTCGGTGTCGTCGATCTCGTCCGGCTCCAGGTAGAGGTGCGCCGTGAGCGTCGACATCACGACCTCGCGCACTTCGGCATCGTCCAACGTGGCCGGAGCGGGAGCAGGAGGAGGAGTCGGCGTGGAGGCCGCCGGAGCAGCGACGGGAGGGGATGCGGGGGCGGGCGCCCCCGAGGCAGGGGCGGCCGCGGAAGCCGAGGCGGAAAGCGGCGCGGAAACGGAGGCTGGCGTGGAAACGGGGGCGGAGGCTTGCGCGGGAACGGAGGCGGGCGCAGAGGTGGAGGTGGGCGCGGAAGCCGGAGTGTGAGTGGGCGCGGGGGGAGGGGTGGACGTGGGAGGGGGTGTGGAGGCGGGCCGGGCCCGGAAGGTGTCGATCTTGTTGAAGTGGGTCTCCACGCGGGACGCCGACTCCTGGCCGAGCACCCGTTCGTGCAGCTCGACCTCGCTGGCGACGACATCGGTGAGACGTCCGAGCACCCGTCCCGCGAGTTCGCCCTTCAGCGCGCGAAGCGCCGGCAGCGGAAGGCCGGCGATCGAACGTGCGTGGCGGAGCGCGACCTTCAGCACGTCGCGCTGCGGCAGGATCGCGACGTTGACCCCGCGCCGCTCCAGTTCCTCGCCGCTGACCGATCGGCCGGTGAACAGCATCTCGTGGGCCAGGGACCTGCCGAACCGCTCTTCCAGGACGTACGTCGCGCCCATCCCCGGGGTGAAGCCGAACTTCATGAAGTTGGCGCTGTACACGCCTTCCCTGGCCATCAGCACGACGTCCGCGTACAGGCCGTACGCCAGTCCGCCGCCCGACGCGTGCCCCTGGATCGCGGCGATCACGGGGCGGTCGCACTTCAGCATGCCCTCGTAGAGGAAGGGCACGTCGGTGAAGCGGCCTTGGCCCTCGGAGAGGGTGCGCAGCGCTTCGGGGGTGCCTCCCATGCTGAAGACCTTGTCGGCGCCGGTGACGACGACCGCTTTCACGTCGTCGCGCGCGGCGATCTGCGCGAAGGCGTCCCGCAACCCGTCCACGAGCCCGTCGGTGAACATGTTCGGCCCGGAGTTCATGGTCACCAGGGCGACGCCGTCCCGGATGGCGAACCCCAGATCCTCGTGGTCCTGGGGCGCCGTGAACGACGGCTCGAGCTCGGCGTCCACCCGCTCGGCGTCGGAGCGACCGGCGTCCGCATGGACGGTCTCCGGCCGTCCGCTGTCCAGGTGCCCGGTCTTCTCCCGGGAGTCCTCGGGGACGGTCTTCACCAGCGGCGTGCCGGTGTTCCGGTCCGTGCCGCGCCATCCGCCGACCCAGCAGCGCTCCTCCTGGAACGGATAGGTGGGCATGGACACCCGGCGGTGCTCGTCCTCCGCGCCGTCGTAGCACCGCGGCCAGGGGATCCGCACGCCGGACGCCCAGTACCCGGCGAGATCTCCGAGCCGGCCCTCGCGGAACAACCGGACGCATTCCTCGGGTCCGGGACCGTCGTCGGGCTCGGTGTCGCCCGCCGTTCCGGTGTACGCGTCCGCGCCGAGGTCGTCGCCGCGGGCGAACGCGTCGAGCCGTTCCCGCAGTGTGGCGGTGTCCGTGACGACCAGCGCGAGCCGCACCGGGAGGGCGGTCCTGCCGACCTGTGACGTGTAGGCCAGGTCGCTGAGAGAGACCTCGTCGGCGCTCGCGGTGCCGGAGGCGGGGTCGCCGGCACTCGCGGAGCCCTGGACGGGGTCCGCGGCGGACTCCAGCGCGGCGAGGTCGTCCACGGTGCTGTCGAGCGTGAGCCCGGGCCTGCCCGTCAGGCGGAAGAGCCCCGCGGCGTCCAGGCCGAGGTCGCCCAGCGTCTCGCCGGTGTCGATCTGGTCGGCGGGGATGCCCAGCAGCGTCGCCACCCGTTCGACGGCGTCGCCGGACCGGTCGCCGTCGCCCGGCTCGACCGGCCGTTCCCGGCCGGCGGGGTCAAGGAACGAGACGTACGACCGTGCGTAGTCCCGCAGGGCCTCTTCGCTGCGCGCCGACAGGACGAACAGGCACGGCCCGTTCCGGCGGCGGCCTGCGGCCGGAGCCTGGTCGTGCTCCTCCAGCAGGATGTGGGCGTTCGCCCCGCCCGCGCCGAAGGCGCTCACTCCGGCCCGCCGTGGCGCGCCGTCCCGGTGGGGCCAGGCGGCGAGCTCGCGCTGGACGTGGAAGGGCGTGCGCGCGAAGTCGATCCGCGGGTTCAGCTCATCGGCGTGCAGCGACGGCACGAGCCGCCGGTGCTTCATCTGCAGCAGCACCTTGGTCAGCCCCGCGATGCCCGCGGCTCCCTCCAGGTGGCCGATGTTGGACTTGACCGACCCGATGGCGCAGTCGCCACCGGTCGAGGCGAACGCCTTGCGCAGGCCCTCGACCTCGATGGGGTCGCCCAGCGAGGTGCCGGTGCCGTGGGCCTCGATGTAGCCGATGGTCGCCGGGTCCCAGCCGGAGCGCCGCACGGCCGTGCCGATGAGCGCGGCCTGGGACGACGGGTCGGGCACGGTGGCGCCGCTGGTCCTGCCGGTGTGGTTCACGGCGGAGGCGCGGATCACGCCGTAGATGTGGTCTCCGTCGCGGCGGGCCGCCGCCAGCGGCTTGAGCAGGACGGCGCCGACGCCCTCCCCCGGCACGTAGCCTCCGGCGTCCTTGCCGAACGCGCGGCACCGGCCGTCGGGGGACAGGAACCGTCCCTGGGCGAGCTGGAGGTATTTCTGCGGATGCACGTTGACGTTGACTCCCCCGGCCAGGGCGAGCGTGCATTCGCCGCGCCGCAGGCTTTCGACGGCCATGTGCGTGGCGGTGAGCGAGGAGGAGCAGGAGGTGTCCAGGGCCATGCTCGGCCCGTCGAGGTCGAAGGTGTAGGAGACGCGGTTGGCGATGGAGGCGTGCATGGCCAGCGGGGCGACGTTCCCCTCGCCGCCTTCGACCAGCTGGTAGTGGTTCCACATGACGCCGGCGAACACGCCGACGTTCTCGCCGGTCAGGGCGCCCGGCGGGTAACCCGCGTCCTCCAGCGTGTGCCAGCAGGTCTGGAGGAACAGCCGCTCCTGGGGGTCCATCCGCTCGGCGTCGCGCCGGGAGATGCCGAAGAACGCCCGGTCGAAGCGGTCGACGCCGTCGATGAAGCCGCCCCACTTGCCATACGTCCTGCCTTCACGGCCCTGGTCCGGGTCGTAGTAGGCGTCGTGGTCCCATCGGCTCGCCGGGACCTCGGTGACGCTGTCGCGCCCGTCGACCAGGTTCCGCCAGAACGTGACCAGGTCGGGGGCCTGCGGGTACCGCCCGGCGAGCCCGATGACCGCGACCGCGCCCTCGTCCCCGTCCTCGTGCGCGCCGCCGCTCACGGCCGTGCCGGCCTGTGTCCGGGCTCGGCCGGTCCCCGCCGTGCCGTTCTGCGTCGCGGCTCCGCCGTTCACGGGCGCGCCGCGCTGCGCGCCGGCTGCGCCGTTCGTCCTTGTTTCGTGGTGTTCCACGGTCCCGGTGTGTCCGGGGTCGGGGGCCGGCAGCAGGCTGGAGACGCGGTCCTCGTCGCCGTGCAGCACGACGAACCCGGTCTCCGGGGCGGCCAGGGCGCGGGTCAGCACGGAGAGCGCGTCGGCGGTGGGCAGCGGCGCCAGGCCGGTGGCCTGCCGTGACCGCTCCAGCGCGTCGGCGCCGATCCGCATGCCGCCTTCCTCCCAGTACGGCCAGCTGATGGCCAGCGTCCTGCCGCTCCGGTCGTGCCGCGACTCGCGCCACCGCGCGAAGGCCTCCAGATAGGCGTTGGCGTAGGCGTAGGCGGACTGGCCCGGGTTGGGCAGGGACGCGGCGAGCGAGGAGAAGACCAGGAAGAAGTCCAGGTCGTCGTCCTTGGTGGCGGCGTCGAGGTTGGCCACGCCACGCGTCTTCGGGGCCAGCACGGCCTCGATGTCGGCCGCCTCCTGGCGGAAGTAGAGGCCGTCCCGCTGCACGCCCGCGCAGTGGATGACGCCGTCGATCCGGCCGTACCGGTCCCGTACGGCCGCCACGGCCCGCTCGACGTCGTCGCGGCGCGCGAGGTCGGCCCGCTCGCCGGCGGTCCGGCTGATCACGACCGGCCGGGCGTGGTGCTCGTTCTCCAGATGCTCGGCGACAAGCCGGCCGATGCCACCCGCGCCTCCGGCGACCACGTAGACGCCGTCCTTCTTGAACGGGACGGCGCCCTGGTCGAGCTCCGCGAGCTCGCGGGGCTCGCGGAGCTCGCGCGCGACCCAGCGGCGCACCGTGCGCGCCCCGCGCCGGTAGCGGATCTCGTGCTCGGCGTGCTCGCCCGAGGAGTCGCGCAAGGCCTCGATCAGGCCTTCCGCGCCGACGGCGTCCAGGCTCACGGCGCGGCATCGCACGACCGGCGTCTCCGTCGAGATCGTCCGGGCGAGCGCGCCGACCGCGTCCGCGGCGGGGGCGGACTCGTCGCCGCCTCCGTGCAGGAAGGTCAGGGTCACGGGCTGCTGCGGCTTCTCGCCGATGATCGCGCAGGCGAGCGACCACACCTTCAGGCAGGTGTCCGTGCCGTCGTCGCCGGGAGTGCCGAGGAGCACGAAATGGCGCGGCGGACGGCCGGCTCCGGCCAGGTCGGCCAGGAGCAGGCCCGTCTGGCGGCGGCTGCGGGCGTCGAGGCGATAGGCCCGCTCGCCCGTCTTCTCGAACTCCGGTCCGTGATGGACGCGGACGAACGTGCCGCCCGGCCCTCCTGCGCCGCTTCCCAGCCCGCTTCCGGCACCGCTCCCAAGGGCGGTTTCGGCTTCGCTCCCGAGTCCGGCCCGGAGGGCGTCTTCGAGGGCTCCTCCTCCGGCGCCGCCGGGAGCGATCACCACGAGCGAGCCCAGGTCCTCCTCCGCGCCGGCGCCGGGCTCCTGCGGCACCCAGACCTCCCGGTAGCACGAGGTCCGGTCACGGCCGCCCGCCTGAGCGGGGCGCGCGACGCCGGGATCCGCCGGCCTCGCGCTCGCGGATCCGTCCGTCACGCTCGCGGCTTCGTCCGTCCGGTTCGCGGATCCATTCGTCCAGGTCGCGGATCCGTCGGTCGCTCTCGCGGATCCGTTCGTCCGGGTCGCGGATGCGTCGGTCGCGCTCGCGGGTGCGTCCGTCTCCTCGGCGATGCCCTCGTACGTCGCCGCCAGATGCGCGGCCAGACTGTCGATGTCGCTGTACTCGAACAGCAGGGTCGGGTAGAGGCCCTGCCCGACGAGCTGCTCCAGTTCCTCGCCGAGGCGGACGAGCGTGACCGAGTCCAGGCCGAGGTCGTAGAAGCCCACGTCGGTGGGCACCTCGCCCGGCTGCCGGCCGAGCCGGGCCGCGACCATCGCGCGCAGGCGCGTGACGAGGCCCTTCGACGCCGTCCTGTCGCCGTCCGCGTGGACGGTCGCGGCCGGTTGCGGCGTCTCGACCTCGAGCAGCTTCTCCATCAGCCCCGGGAACCTGATCCGCTTGCAGGACAGGCCGGTGAACCCGGCGACGAAACGGCCCTCGACGTCGTACAGGCCGTAGTCGTTGCTGATGACGTCGCCCGAGGGGGCGAGCGTCTCGGGCCGGGGCGCGTACACGTAGAAGGCGTCGCCGAGCCGCTCCGGGGCGCGGAACTCGCGGACGTAGACGGGGATGAAGGGCTCCTCGCCCGAGGCGCGCGTCTGGCCGAGGCCCGCGATGGTGGAGGCGTCGAGGGCGGCCGGGTGCAGATGGAAGCGCTCGTGGCCCGGCTCGGGGGCCGCCAGCCGCAGCTCGGCGAGCAGGTGGCCGGGGCCGAGGTGAAGCGGCCCGGAGCACTTCATCGCGTCGCCGTGCCGGATGTCCTCCGCCCTGGCCCGCGCGTACAGGTCCTCCATGTCGCCCACGCGCTCGGCGGCCGCCTTCAGCGCGCGCAGGTCGATCGGCCCGGGCGGCTCCTCGTCGGTGAGGACGAGCGTGCCGACGAGGTTCCTCCGCCAGGGCGACAACGGGGTGCCGTCCTTGACCCAGCGGCTCTCGGCCTGGAACTCGTGCTCGCCGCCGCGCGGCTCGGAGATGGTCACGCGCAGCTCGCGGTCGGCGTCCTCCTTGGTCGCGACGGCCTCGGTGAAGAGCACCTCGCGGAGCACGGCCCGGCGGTGGTCCCATCCGGCCGCGACCAGCGTGCGGTACACGACGTCGAAGAACACCACGCCGGGCAGGACGGACACTCCGTGCACGCGGTGGTTGCGCATGATGAAGTCGGAGTGCGTCAGCAGGGTCTGAGACTCGATCGCCGCCATAGGTTCAGGCACCCCTCTTCGCGCGGTCACCGTTCATCGTCAGTTCGAGGTCGAGGATCGAGACGGGCTCGTGCCTCTTGTCCGCCGGCCGGGGCGGCTCGACGCCCGTCCGTGGCGCCGGGACGGACGCCTCGCGCGCCGGGGCCGGCTTGTCCAGCCAGAGCCGCCTGCGGGTGAAGACCGGCGCGGGTTTCGGCTCGCGAGGCGGTGGCGCCCCGTCGCGCGCCTCCGGTTCGAGCCCGCTCAGGATCATGTGGGCGTTGGTGCCGCCCAGCCCGAACGAGCTCACGCCCGCGACGCGCGGGCGTCCCGTCGAAGGCCAGTCCCGCGTCTCGGTGGCGGGGTAGAAGGGTGAGGCGGCGAAGTCGAACCGGGGGTTCGGCGTCTCGCACGCGAGCGTCGCCGGGATCCGCCCCGACTCCACGGCGAGCGCGGCCTTGAGCAGGCCCGCGATCCCGGCGGCGGTCAGGGTGTGCCCGATGTTCGTCTTCACGCTGCCGATCGCGCAGACGCCGGTCTCATCGGTGGTCTCGCGGAACACCTCGGTCAGGGCGCGCAGCTCGATCGGGTCGCCGATCAGCGTGCCGGTGCCGTGGGCCTCGATCAGCCCGACGTCCCGCGCGGTCCGCCCCGCGTCCGCCAGCGCCCGCCGCACCACCTCGGCCTGGGCCTTCGGGTTCGGCGTGGTGATCCCCATGGTGTGGCCGTCGTTATTCACCGCGACGGACTCGATGACCGCGTGGACCCGGTCGCCGTCGGCGAGAGCCGCCGCGAGCGGCTTGAGCAGCACGACGCCGCAGCCCTCCCCGGGGACGAACCCGTCGGCGCTCTCGTCGAACGTGTGGCACCGTCCCGTCGGTGACAGCGCCTTGGCCGCGCTGAGCTGCAGGTAGTCGTTCTCGTCCAGCAGCACCTCGACGCCGCCCGCGAACGCCAGGTCCGCCTCCCCCGCCAGCAGGCTCTGGCAGGCCAGCTTCACGCCGACCAGCGCGGACGAGCACGCGCTGTCGACCACGAGGTTCGGGCCCCGCAGGTCGAAGTGGTGGGCCACCCTGGCCGCGATGAAGTTCTGGTCCGCCGCCAGGCCGCCCGGGCGGACGCCGGCGCGGCGGCCGTAGTCCGACATCCTGGCGCCCATGAAGACCGCGAGGTTCCGGCCGCGCAACTCGGCCCGGTCGTACCCGGCGTCACTGATGACCGCGGCACAGCACTCCAGGACGAGCCGGATGGCCGGGTCGAGGGCACGGGCCTCGTCGTCGGTCATGCCGAAGTAGGCGGGGTCGAAGTCCTCGATCCCGTCGACGAACGCGCCCCACTTGCTGATGCTGCGGCCCAGCTGCGGCTCGGCGGCGTACAGGGCGCGGTGATCCCAGCGGGACTCCGGCACCTCACGCACGGCGCTGCGGCCTTCGAGAAGGTTGTGAAGGAAGGCGGCGATATCCGGAGCGTCCGGCAGACGGCACGCCATACCGATGATCGCGACCTTTCCCGCCGTACGGGTGTCCGCACCGGACGCGCTCGGCACGCCGAGCCGGGTGGCCTCGCCGCTTCCGCCGGTCCTGGGCGGCCGGCCGGGTTCGCGGGCCTGCACGGAACCGCCGGCAGCGGTCGGCTCGCCGGGCTGCACGGGAGCACCGGCAGCGAGAGCACCGGTAACGGGCGCCTCACCGGTCTCCCGAGGCTCCTCGGGAACGGCGGCGGCGGGCTCGTCGTCGAGGCCGAGGTGCTCGCGCAGCTGGTCGAGCGTCGGGTGGTCGAGCAGGGCGGTGGGCTCCAGGCTGCGGCCCAGCCGCTCCTCGATCCGCTGCACCAGCTCGGCCAGCATCACCGACTCCACCCCCAGGTCACCGAAGTCCATCGTCGGATCGAGCGCGTCCAGCGGGATGCCGAGCGTCCGTGAGAACAGGTCCGCCAGCCAGTCCGGCTCTCCGGCCGGCTCGGACTCGGATCCGGATGAGGGCGAAGGCCGCGAGACGAGCGCCTCCGACTCGGGCGCGGACCGGGGCGAAGGCCGCGAGGTGGATTCGTCTGAAGCGGCCGCGGATCGAGAGGAGGGCTGCGAGACCCTGAGGAGCGTCTCGAGGTCGGGGCCGCCGTTCTCCGGCGGGCAGGGCACGGCCGTGAGGCCGTCCGGCAGGGCCAGCACGCGTTCGAGCACCCGCAGCCCGTCGTCGTCACCGAGGGTCGCGATGCCCACGGAGGCGCAGGCGTTGGGCTTGCCCTTCGCGCCGCCCGACTCTCGCCACTGCGGCCAGTCGATCGAGGTGAACTCCGGCCGCCCGGCACGCCGCTGGTACCCGGTGTACAGGTCCATGAAGGCGTTCGCCGCGGCGTAGTCGGACACGCCAGCGGCCAGCCGGGGCACGGCGGCGCTGATGGAGGAGAACGTCACGAAGAAGTCCGGCCGGTCCTGCGCGCACGCCTCGGCGAGCACCTCCAGGCCGCCGGCCTTGGGCGCCAGCACCGCCTCGATGTCGCGCGGGTCCTTGTGGACCAGCGCGGGCCTGCCCAGGCTGCCGCGGCCGGCGCAGTGCACCACGCCCGCGATGTCCCCGAGCTCGCCGCGCACCCTCTCAAGGAACGCCCCGACCTCGTCCCGGTCCGTCAGCGGCCCCGTGTGGACCATCACCCGGACCCCGGCCCGCTCGAGCGCCCGGATGCCCTCGATCACCTCGGCGGCGGGCGGGCCGGCCAGGTCCCACTGGTCACGTGCCGGGATCGGCCGCTCGCCGAGCAGCGCCAGCTTCCTGGCTCCCCGCCGCGCGAGGTGCCGCGCCACCAGCGCGCCGAGCCCTCGGGTGCCCCCGCTCACCACGTACACGGCGTCAGGGTCCGGCCGCGACTCCGCGTAGGGAGCGGCCAGCGCCTGGAGGTCGGGCCGGTAGCGCTTGCCGTCCCGGTGGCAGATCTCGCCGTACAGGCCGGTGGTCGCCGCCTCCGCGAGTATCGCCCCGGCGTCCGGCCGGTCGATGTCGAGGACGGTGGCCGCCACTCCCCCGTACTCGGGCGTGAGCGTCCGGACGAACGACGCCATCCGTGCCCCGGCGAGACTGGGCGGCGGACCGTCCAGGTCGAGCAGGCCACGGGTCACATGAAGCACCCGCATGTCGGCGCGCCCGCCGAGGACCCGCTGCAGCAGCCGCAGGCGTCCGAGCTCCGCCGCCGGATCCGGCCGCCCGAGGTCGCACAGATCGATCCATCCCACCAGGTCGGCGGGCAACTCGGTCCCAGGTCCCGGGTCGGCCGCCAGAACGGCCCTGTCCCGGCCGATGGCCTTGGCCAGCTCCTCGGCGAGCTCTCGCGACCCCGAGCCGAACAGGCAAAGGACGCTCCCGGCGCGGCTCAGCGCGTCACCGGAGAACCCTTCGGCCTCGACCCAGACTTTCCGGTGCAGCGGCACCTCCCCCTCCGGCCGTCCGTCCGCGGAACCTTCCGGCCGTCCGTCGGCGAAGCCCTCCGGCCGTCCCTGCGCGGAACCGGCCGGACCGCCGGACACGCGCAGAGGCGGCGTCGCCGGTGCGCTCGTGCGGTCCGGCTCCGGCAGCCAGCAGCGCATGCGGGCGAACGGGTAGGAGGGCAGGGCCACGATCCGGGCGGAGCCGGTGCGGTGGCGGTTCCAGTTCACGTGGCCGCCGGACACCCAGTGGAGGCCCACCGTGTGGAGGTCGGGTGAGGTCTCCCGCCAGGACGCCGGCTCCTGACCGTCGTTCCCCGAGGCCGCGCGGCCGCGCAGGACGCCGGGGTCCTCGCCGCGTGCGAGACTCCGCAGACGGTCACGGAGTTCGTCGAGGCTGGAGACGACCATGGCGAGGCGCTCGCGCAGAGGCTCGCGGCCGATCTGGAGTGTGTGGGCGACATCCGCCAGGGCCGGTCCGCGCCGCTCGTCGTAGGCGCGCACCAGATGGGCGGCGAGCGCGTCGCCGGACAGGTTCGTCGGTTCCCGGCCGGACGCGATGCGGCGCAGCTCCCGCATGAGCGCGGCGGAGTCGTCCGGCCCCCGGTCACGGCCCAGGAACGCGGCCAGCCGCTCGCAGACCGCGCGGAGCCGGTCCTCGTCCCGCGCGGACAGCACGATCAGCTCCGAACCCCGGGGGTGCGCACCGGTCGCCGGCACGTGCTCCTCATCGGCGGCGGGCGTCTCGCCGGCCTGGGACGGGGACCCGGGCCGCGCGGCGGGCACGTACTCCTCGATGACGGCGTGGGCGATCGTGCCTCCCGCGCCGAAGGAGCTGACGGCGGCGCGGCGGGGAGCGCCGTCGCGGCCCTCGGGCCAGTCGGCCAGGTGGCGCTGGACGCGGAACGGCACCCGCGGCCAGTCGATGTTGGGGTTGAGCTCTTCGGCGTGCAGGGAAGGAGCGAGCTTGCCGTGCCGGAGCTGCAGCACGATCTTGGTCAGGCCGGCGATGCCGGCTCCGGGCTCGCCGTGGCCGAAGTTCGACTTGACCGAGCCGATCGGGACGCTGCCCGGCTCCAGCCCCGCGTCCCCGAAGGCCCGCATGAGCGCGTTCGCCTCGATCGGGTCGCCGAGGTCCGTGCCGGGGGCGTGGCATTCCACGTAGCCGATGTCGGCCGGCTCGACGCCCGCGTCGGCGAGGGCCCTGCGGACGACCTCGCCCTCCATGGCGGGGCTCGGCACGGCCCAGCCGTTGGTCCTGCCGGTGTGGAGCACGGCGGTGCCCCTGATGACGGCGTGGACGCGGTCGCCGTCGGCGCGGGCCCGGGCCAGCGGCTTGAGCAGCACCGCTCCGGCCATCTCGGCCGGGACGAACCCGTCGCCTCCGGCGCCGAAACTGCGGCAGACGCCGTCCCCCGCGGACATCTTCATCCGGTCCTGCTGGATGAACTTGTTGGGGTGCAGGGACAGGTTGACGCCGCCGACCACGGCCAGTTCGCATTCGCCCTGCCGCAGGGAGCGCACCGCGAGGTGCAGCGCGGTGAGGGAGGAGGAGCACATCGTGTCGATCGACATGCTGGGGCCGGTGAGGTCCAGGTGGTAGGAGACCCGGTTGGCGATCCCGGCGGGGGTGGCGCCGGTGTCCTGGGGCGCGCCCAGCAGGGTGTTCTCGACGCCGAAGTACGGATACTCGTTGTGCATCACCCCGGCGTAGACGGCCACGTTCGAGCCGTGCTGGTCGCGCAGCCGTGTACGCGGATACCCGGCGTCCTCCAGCGCCTCCCAGACGACTTCGAGGAAGAGGCGTTCCTGGGGGTCCATGAGGGCGGCGTCGCGCGGGGTGATCCCGAACAGGAGCGGGTCGAACCGGTCGACGTCGTCCAGGAACCCTCCGCGCATGAGGTCCACCGGCCAGCCCTCCCGGGCCCGCTCCGGCGGGATCGGCCCGGCCGAGTCCCGGCCCGCGGCCAGGTTCGCCCAGAACGCGTCCAGGTCGGGCGCGTCCGGATAGCGGCCCGCGATGCCGATCACGGCGATCCCGTCCCGCTCCGCGTCCGCATCCGCTGCCGCACGCGGCGCCGCACTCGACGCCGGCCGCGTCGCGGCCGTGACGCCGGAGCGCGGCCCCGCAGCCGGCGTGGAGGTCTCCGCGACCGACACGGGCCGCTCCGCGGACGCGGACCTGTCGGCTGGGGACGTGGACCTATCCTCGGGCGGCATCGTCCGGTCCGCGGGCGGCGCGGGCAGGTCGGCGGCCGTGACGCGCGGGTGCCGTCCCTTGGCCGGAACGGGCCGCGCCGCGGCCGTGCCGCCTTGGTGCGGCGGCGCCACCGCGCCTCGTGCGAGGAGGGCCGAGGCGACGCCGGCCAGGTCGGTGTGCTCGAAGAAGAGCGTGCGGGAGCGCTCGCCGAGGTCCGCCTCCAGCTTCGCGTTGAGCCGCGTCACCATCATCGACGTCAGGCCGTAGTGCTCCAGCGGCACGTGCACGCTCAGCCGGTCGATCGGAATGCCCGACACGTCCGCGTAGATGGCTTTGAGGTATTCGGCCAGGTCATGGTCGTCCGCCCCCTCCCCGGAGCCGATGGAGGCCCCCGCACCTCCGGCGCCACCCGGGTGACCGGACGCACCGGACCGACCGGATTCACGGGACCCGCCGGACCGGCCGGACTCACCGGGCCGGCCGGACTCACCGGATGTGACGTACTCGTCGAGCTCCCTGCCGGTGCCGGACTCGCCGGACATCCCGGGCGTGAGGTGGTCGCCGGGGCCTTCGGACCTGACGGTCTCGGCGGGCGTTTCGCGTGTGCCGGGCTCAGGTCCCTCGATCCAGTAGGACTCGGCCGCGAACGGATAGGTGGGCAGGGACACGCGTGACGCGGGCACGGGCCAGTACTCCTCCCACGTCACCTCCTGTCCGGACACCCACGCGGCCACGGCCTCGATCTCCGTGTCCGGCCGGTCGGCGGAGGCGGCTCGCGGGCCGTCCACGACGCCTGCGGTCACCGCGCCGTGGCGTCCGCCGGACACGAAGGCGTCGAGGCCCTCCCGCAGTCCGCGCAGGTCGGAGCAGGTGATCGCGAGGCGGTGCGCCAGGGCCGCGCGGCCCGTCTGGGTGGTGAACGCGATGTCGTCGAGAGCGGGGGCCTCGTCCTGGTCCAGACGGCCGAGCAGCCGCCGGGCCGAGTCGAGGAGCTGCTCCTCACCCGCCGCCGACAGCAGGACGGCGTGCGGCTCCCCGCCGGAAGGGGCCGGGACGTACCGCTCGGGCCGCGAGGGCGAGCGGAGCACGGCGTGCGCGTGCGTGCCGGTCGCCCCGAAGGCGTTCACGAGGGCGATGCGCGGCTCGTGCTCCCAGGTGCCCAGCCCGTCCACGACCTCCACCGCCGCGCCGTCGAACTCGATCAGGGGGTTCGGACGGCCGGACATCAAGGTCGGCGCGATCCGGCCGTGCCTTATCTGCAGCAGCACCTTGGTGAGCTGCGACATCCCGGAGGCGGCCTCCAGGTGGCCGATGTTCGGCTTGATCGTGCCGACCGCGACCGGTTCCTCGCGGCCGCCGAAGACCTCGGTGAGCGCCTCCACCTCGGCCGCGTCGGCGAGGCCGGCCCCGGCGGCGGCGCATTCGACGTAACAGACGTCCTCGGGGTCGACGCCGGCCCGCTCCAGGGTCTGCCGCATGGAGGCGGCCATGGCGTGGGCGCTGGGCGCGGTGAAACGGCCGGCGTGTCCCGTGTGCGCCGTCCAGGTGGCCTGGACGACCGCGTGGACGACGTCGTGGTCGCGCACGGCGTCGTCGGCCGGGCGCAGCAGGACCGCCCCCGCGCCCTCGCCGACCGACCAGCCCGGGTTCTCGGCGTCGAAGGCACGGCGCGCGGGGTCGTCCGCGAGCAGGCCGAGACCGGCGAGCAGGCTCGTGTGGTAGGAGTCGGCGACGAGGTTGACCCCGCCGACGACGGCCGCGTCGCACTCGCCGTGCCGCAGGCTCTCCGCCGCGAGGTGCAGGGCGGTGAGGGCGGAGGAGCACGAGGTGTCCACCGCGATGCTCGGGCCGGTGAAGCCGAAGAAGTGCGAGATGCGGTTGGCCGTCTCGGAGGCGGTGGCCGAGACGACGGCGTCGCCGCCCTCCCGCCAGGCGGCCGCCCCCGCATGCTGGTAGTCGTGCCACATCGCGCCGACGAAGACGCCGACGCGGGGTGCGGCGCGGCGCAGGGACGCGGCCGTGTGACCGGCGTTCTCCAGGCATTCCCAGACGCTGTGCAGCAGCAGCCGCAGCTGCGGGTCGAGCGTCTCGGCCTCCCGCGGGGCGATGTGGAACAGCATGCCGTCGAACCGGTCGATGTGGTCCAGGTAGCCGCCGGGCACGCCGCCGCGCGGGCCGGGGGCTATGGCCGAGACGCCCGAGCTGAGGTTGTGCCAGAAGGCGTCCAGGTCGTCGGCGCCGGGGTAGAGTCCGGCCAGCCCGATGATCGCGACATCGGCACGCGAGTCGCGGGCGACCGCGGCGTGGAGGCGGTCGCCGTCCTCGGCCCGCTCCCCGGCGGCGGCCTTGACGTCCCCTCCGGCCCTCGCGTCGGCAGGCCTGCCCTCGGCAGCGGCGACGGCGGGCCGGGACGGGCCCTCCGCAGCGGCGGCCAGGAGCTCGGACGGGTCCTCGGCAGCGGCGGCGGGGATGGCGAACAGGGGGGTCTCGCCCGTCTCGGACGCGCGCTCCGGATACTCCGCGGGTCCTCCCAGGAAAGCCTGGAGGAAGCGGTGGCCGTCGTCCAGCGCCAGCCGGTCGCGCAGCGGGGCGAAGGCGACGTCGCCGATCGGGCACAGGCCGATGCCGCACGCGGCCTGGCCGGTCATCAGGAGCTGGCCCATGTAGCCCGCCTCGAGCGTGAGGTAGCGCAGGCTCGCCTCGGCGTAGAGGGGCTCGATGCCCTTGGTCTGGCCGATGAGGTACAGGCTGAATCCGGCCTGGTCGTACACCGGGCGGTTGTAGACGAAGTGCACGGACCTGCCGGCGTCCGGCCGGTCGTCGACGAGCTGGAGCACATGCTCGCGCGGGTTGTAGTAGTAGACGCCCTCGGCGATCCCGTCGACCGCGCCGCGCTTCACGTGCACGTAGAGCTGGACGGCGTAGGTGTCGCCCGCCGACGGGTACAGGTGCGACGCGCGTCCGCCGACCGGGGCCTCGCCCAGCAGGCCGAGCAGCTTGCAGAACGAGCGGTACGGGATCGGTCCGGGCCGGAACTCGCGGATGCTCGCCCGCCAGGCGTAGTGCTCGTCCGCCACCCCCAGCCGGTCCAGGCGGATCAGACTGGCGTCGGGCTCCATCGGGCGCAGGTTCCACGCGCCGTCCTTGAAGCGGGCGCGGTCCTCGGGCGAGAAGAACTCGACCTCCGCCGGCTCCGGCTTCGGGCCCGGCTCCGGCTCGGCGCCGGGCTCGGTCATCGTCGCCGTCACGGGCTCGGCGGACGATTCGGGCCGTGCGGCGGCGGGCCGCGCGGAAGGTCCGGCCTTCCGCGGAGCGGGCCGGTCACCGGGGAGGGAGCCGGCCACCACTGCCGCGATGGCGCGGACGGTGGGCTCCTCCACCAGGGACGAGACCGGCACGCGCCGCCCGTGGCGCTTACGCAGGGCCTTGGAGACCTGGACCATGGTGAACGACGTCGCGCCCTGGTCCCACAGATCGGCGTCGGGGTCGATCTCGGCGACCGCGAGCAGCTCGGCGAACAACGCCGAGATCTCCTCCACCAGCTCGGGCGCGGGGCCGGACCCGCCCGAAGCGACGGGCTCGGGAACGGTGACGGGCTCGGCGACAGGCCCGGTGCCGGGCTCGGGGACGGGTTCGAGTGCGGGCTCGGGGGCGGTGTCGGTGTCGGTGTCGGCACCCAGAACGGGCTTGGTGGCGGGCGCGGAGACGGTCCTGGTACTGGAATCCGAGACGGGCTTGGTGGCGGCATCAGGCGCGGGCTCGGTGGCGGGGTCGGCGACAGACTGGGCAGCGGGCTCTGTGACGGTCTTGGTGACGGGCTCGCTGACGGACGGCTGGTCCGCGGACGGCACGGAGGCCTCGGTCAGCGGCCAGGGGAGGGCGTCGCGGTCGAGCTTGCCGTTGGAGGTCGCGGGGAACGTCGTGAGGAAGGCGACATAGTTCGGCACCATGTAGGCGGGCAGCGTCTCGGCGGCGTGCCCGCGCAGCTCCGTCACGGACGGCGGCGTGGCCTCGGACTCGGCGATGACGTAGGCGACTATCTTGCGCTCGCCCGACTGGTCCGGCCGGGCGAGCGCCACGGCGTCCCGCACGTCCGGATGGGCGCGCAGCCGATGTTCGATCTCGCCGAGTTCGACCCGGAATCCACGGATCTTCACCTGGGTGTCGGCCCGGCCGAGGAAGGTGATGGTGCCGTCGGGGAAGTAGGCGGCGCGGTCGCCGGTCCGGTACATCCGCTGCCCCTGCTCCTTGGCGAAGGGGTCGGGCACGAACCGTTCGCGGGTCAGTTCGGGCTGGTTGCGGTAGCCGAGGCTGAGGCAGTCTCCGGCAATGAACAGGTCGCCCTCGACGCCGACGGGACAGGGTTCGAGCCCTTCGTCGAGGATGTAGTACCGGGAGTTGTCGATGGGCCTGCCGTACGGGATGCTCCGCCAGTCGGGGTCGACGGCCCCGATCTCGAAGTAGTTGGACCAGACGGTCGCCTCGGTGGCGCCGCCCAGGCTGACGACGGCGGCCCGCGGGAACAGGCCGCGCACGGCGTCGGGCAGGGGCAGCGGGGTGTAGTCGCCGCTGAGGAAGACCAGGCGCAGGTCACCGGTGCCTTCGTGGCCCTGCCGATCGGGGAACAGGGGCGAGAGCTGGTTCAGGGTGGTCGGCGCGGAGTTCCAGAACGTGATCGGCTCGGTGAGCAGGACTTCGAGCAGCAGATCGGGGTCGCGCTGCTGTTCCTCGTCGGCGATGTAGAGCGAGGCGCCACGGCCGAGGAGGCCGAAGATGTCGAAGACCGACAGGTCGAAGCCGAGCGACGTGACGCAGAGGCCGACGTCGGAGGAGTCGAAGCCGAAGGTCCGTTCGCACCAGTTCAGCAGGTTGAGCAGCGGCCGGTGCGTCACCTCGACGCCCTTGGGCTTGCCGGTGCTGCCCGAGGTGAAGATCACATAGGCCAGGTCGTCGGCGGTGTTGACGGGCTCGGGGTCGGCGTCGTCCTCGATGTCCAGATCGCGGCTCATGTCGACGGTGCGCACGTGCTCGGGGATCGGCCAGCCGTTCGTCGTCGCGGTGCAGGTGACGACGATGCCGGCGCCCGCGTCGTCCAGCATGACCCGCGCCCGCTCGGCCGGGAGGGCCGGCTCGACCGGCAGGTACGCGCCGCCGGCCTTCAGGACGCCGAACACGGCGGCGACCATGTCCGCGCCGCGGCACATGCGGACGCCGACGACGGTCCCCGGTTCCACACCCATGCGCCTGAGCCGCCAGGCGATGGTGTTGGCCTTGTAGTTGAGCTCGCCGTAGGTGGTGGTCCCGCCGCGGGTGCGCAGGGCGATCGCGTCGGGACGCGTCCTGGCCTGCTCCTCGAACAGCAGGTGGGCGGGCCGCTGCTCGGGGACGTCCCTGGCGGTGTCGTTCCACGCGTAGAGGATCGTGTCGCGGTCGGCGTGGCCCTCGGCGCGCCGCAGGGCCTCCTCGAAGGCGCCGAACAGCTCTTCCAGGCGGCCGTCGGGGAAGGCGGACCGGACCGCGTCCCAGTGGTAGGTCAGCCGCCCGCCTTCCCTGGCCACGATGCAGTCGAGGGCGACGTCGGGGGTGTAGGTCATCCACGGGCCGAGCTCGACGCCGTCGGGAAGAGGGTGCTCGGCCAGTTCGAGGGTGCTGGTGTAGACGACGGGGAAGGCGTACGAACGCGTGCGGCGCTCCCGCATGACGATCTTGCGGAGCGCGCCGAGCCCTTCGAGGGTGCCGTGCGCGGCGTCGGCGTCGATCTGGCGGCGATAGCCGCCGGCGGCGTCCTCGGCCGAGTCCGGTGTGGTCACCCAGCTCAGCGCGGTGAACTCGCCGGGGCGGTGGCGTTCGGACTCCGGCGTCCAGCGGACGACCGAGACGGTGAACGGGTCGGTGAAGTCCGCCGACAGCGCCCCGGTGAGCGCCGCCAGGACCACCTCGTCGGAGAGCCGGGCGCCCGCGCGCTCCTCCACGGAGCCGCTCAGCCGCACCCGGGGCGTCGGCGGAGCGTCGAGCGGCGGCCCGGACGGCATGCCGGCGAACCGTTCCGCCCAGTAGCCGTCGTCGGGCGTGGGCTCGTGCTCCTGCGGCGGCACCGGCTCGCGGAGCGTCGCCGCGGGGTCGTCGTAGATGCGGAACAGATCGCGCAGCGTGACGTGGATGCTCCTGCCGTCGAGCACGGTGAGGTCGATCGCGACGTGCACCATGCCGTCGCGGGTGACGCGCAGGTCCCACTGCGGCCAGCGGCCGAGCGGGTAGGCGCCGGCGGCCATCTCGTCGGGGGTGACGGCGTCGACGACGGGAATGGTCCAGGTCCGCGGGGCGCGCGGCCGGGTGCGCAGGCGCCCGTCGTGGGTCACCTCGGAGCGCAGCGCGTCGTAGGCGCCGACCAGGCGGACCCACGCCGCCGCCAGCCGGTCGACGTCCAGGTCGCGGACGCGGAAGCTGTGGTAGACCTGGCAGCCGTCGAAGTCGCAGGAGCCGTTGGCCCGGGCGACGTAGTACGCCTTCTGCAGCTCGTTCAGCGGCCCTTCCACGGCGTCCCCGTCGGCGCTCAGGGCGCGCAGCGAGTTGAGGAAGGCCGCGAACGCGATGTCGAGCGAGCCGGGCGCGAACCGGCCGGGGGTGACGTCCCAGCGGAAGCGCAGCTCGCCGTCGTGCTCCCACATCTGGTGGTCGAGCGCCACGCCCGAGGTCCGGCTCGACGCATGGGTCACGGGCGGGACGGCGTCGTCGGGCCGGGCGTCCAGCAGGCTGGTGAACACCACGGGCAGGGGCGCGTCCGCGGCGGGCAGTTCGGCGCGCAGCTCGCGCAGGACGGAGACGCCGGACACCGAGGCGTGCCCGAGGTCGCTCCAGAGCCGGTGGTGGACGTCGCGCACGGCCTCGTCGAGCGGCTCGCCGCGCGTGTCGTCCGCGACGAACACGGCGGTGGAGGTGAACGGGCCGACGACCTTGTCCACCTCGCGGGGCAGCCAGGCCCGGGCGGTCGTGGTGACGGCGAGCGAGAACCCGTCGTCGTCGTGGCCGGCGCCGGACGCCGCGGTGAGCGCCTCGCCGAACAGGGTGAGCACCAGGGAGGTCGGGGAGACGTCGAGCTCACCGGCGACGCGGCGCAGGGAACCCCACTCGGCGGCCGTGAGCGCGCCGGTCAGGGCCGCGCGCCGCACGCCGCCGGACGTGCCGCCGGCGTCGGAAGACCCGTCGATGTCGGAAATCCCGTCGGTGTCGGAAATCCCGTCGGTGTCGGAAGACCCGTCGGCGTCGCGAGTGCCGGGAGCGCCGGAGGCGAGGCGGGGGCCCGGCGGCATGTCCGCGAGGCGTCCCCTCCAGTAGTCGAGGTCCTTGCGGTGGCCGGGAGAGCCGCGGTGGTCTTCCAGCGCGAGGACGCAGTCCCTGGCCGAGGCGCTGGCGCCGGTGAGCGTGTGGCCGGGGTCGCGGTAGCAGCGCCACCAGTCGCGCAGGAGGATGTCGAGCCCGCGCCCGTCGGTGACGCTCGCGTCGATCCCGAGGTGGACGGTGCCGGGGCGGGTGACCTCGACCGAGAACGGCGGCCACACGCCGGCCTCGTACACGTGCCGGGTGAGACGGTCGCGAGCCCGCTCAGGGGAGCCGTCGTGCACCGGCATGGACCAGTCTGGGGCGTGCTCGAGCACGCGCTGGGTCCCGTCCTCGCCGATGACCAGGCGCAGCGCGTCATGATGGTCGACGACGCGGCGAAAGGCGGCTTCGAGGCGTTCCGGGTCGAGGTCGGCCACCTCGAACTCGCGGTACACGTGGCAGCCGACGGGGTCGTCGGTCAGATCCTCGTCCTGGCCCATGAGGTAGGCCTGCTGGATGGGAGTGAGCGGGAACGGCGCGAAGCGGTCTCCGGGACGCGCGGTGACGACCGGCCCGGAACCGGCCTCGGCGGGCACGGCGGGCTCGGCGCCGCCCCCGGCGGCGTCCATCTCCTCGGCGACGCGCGCGGCCAGATCGACCGGGGTCGCGCACTCGCCGAGCCGCTCGACGGGCAGATCCACCGAGAACACCCGCTGGATCTCGAACCACACCCGCACCGCCGAGATCGAGTCCAAGCCGTGGTCCCGCAGGATCGAATCCCGGGTCAGCTCCCCGTCGCCGGGCAGCACATCGCCGAGCAACCGGATGACCGTCTCAATGACACTCTCGTTCGACTCCATGACCCTCCTCCCACTAATCGACGCTAATGACGTGGGCGGGTCTCGCCTGCTCAAGACTGAGCAGTCGCCTCGCGGGGGCCGCGGATAGCGTCGTCGGCATGTCGAAGGCGTGGATCGCTGGTGGAGGACCCCGGGGGGACGCGGAGGCGCGGCTCTTCTGCTTCGCGCACGCGGGAGGTGGCGCGGCGCTGTACCGGCGGTGGGAGGAGCATCTGGCCCCCGGCGTGGACGTCTGCCCTGTCGTCCTGCCCGGGCGCGAGGGACGGCTGCGCGAGACGCCCTACGACCGGATGGACGAGCTCGTCGGCCCGCTGTCCGCGGCACTGCGCCCCTACACCGACCGGCCGTACGCCCTGTTCGGGCACAGCATGGGGGCCGCCGTGGCCTGGGAGGTCGCGCGCACGCTCGCGGGCGACCCCGGCTGCGGGGAGCCGATCCTGCTGTTCGTGTCCGGCCGGCGCGCCCCCCACCTGCCGACCACCCGGCGCCGCTTCTGCGACCTGTCCGAGGACGACCTGCTCGCGGAGCTCGGCAAACTGAACGGCACTCCGTCCGAGGTGATGGACCAGCGCGGCCTGCTGGAGGTGTTCCTGCCGACCCTGCGCGCCGACTTCACCCTGAACGAGCGCTACTCACCCCTGCCCGGCCCCCGCCTGACGTGCCCCATCTCAGCACTCCTGGGCGACGCCGACCCCGAGGTGGACCCCGACGAGATCGCCGCCTGGCGGGACGCCACCGACGGTGGCTTCACCCAGCGCGTCTTCGCCGGCGACCACTTCTACCTCAAGGGTCCCCGCCCCGACGTCCTGGACGCCGTCCAGGAAGACCTCGACCGCGCCCTCCTGACCCCCTTCGTCCGCTGAACCCTCGCTCCGTCCAGGTGTACCGCATGACCTCGCCACATCCGCCCGCCCGAGATCCCGGTGATACACGTACCGGTCGAGAGCCTTCGGCGTGTTGTGGTCACATCCATGGCCGAATCCCCGCGCGTTAAGGATGAGGTCATGAGAGAAAGCGGCTCACGTGGACTCGTTCTCGTGCCGGCCGCGTTTCTGATCGCCGCCCTTGGGATGGTGTTCGTGCCCAGGTGGGTGTACGACGCGTTATGGGAGTCCGAGGTCGAGAGCCATTCCGAGAATGCGCTGACGAGGTACGCCGAACAAGCCGGCCGGCTGCTTCACGATGATCCAGCGGGAGATTCCCGGCGCGGCGCCCGAGGCGCCCGTGTTCTCCGATATGAGCGGCCGGCCCGGGACTCCCTGGTCGTTTCGACGGCGGTCACGGTCGAGGCGGGCATGTTCTTCTGCACCAGCATGGCGGTGAGATGTTACGACGTCTCTTTCACCGGCGCCGGGACATCCGGCCGGCGCCCTACCCTCAAGAAGGTCCCGGGATGCGATCAGGAATCACAGGGACCCGCGATCCCGGGTCCCTCCTGACCGAATCGGCCCCATCGTAGAGGCCGTCGGCGCGGTGCGGACGCGACTACGACCGATCGCGCACGAGCCCGCGGAGCCGGGTGTCGAGGACGGCGGCCGCGTCGCTCATCAGGCGGTCGGCGATCACGTCGACGTGCCTGTCCTGCCAGCGCGAAAGGCCGATCGTCTCGGCGTAGCGGTTGAACGAGCCCATGGCGGGGCCGCAGTGGACCTGGTAGTCGACCCGCCGTCCCGGGGCGCCTTCCAGGGCGAGGCGGATGGAGTGGACGAAGTACCAGCGGAAGACGAGCGCCATCTTGTGGCGCGGGTTGGCCTCGGCCCTGGTCAGCTCGTCCGGTTTGCGGGCGGCCAGGTAGGCGGCGGTCTCGTCCCAGACCTCGGCGAACGACCTGCGGAAGTACTTGTCCTGAATCGTCCGCGCGGTCTTGTCGTCCAGCTCCGCGAGCGCGCCGTGCTGCCGGTAGAGCTGGTAGAGCTTGTTGGCGCGGGCGGGGAACAGCGTCCCCTTCCTCGCCACCTGCACCCGCGCGCCCAGCTCGAACATGTCCCCCGCGGGCGCGTAGGCGGTGTCCTGGACGTCGAGACCGGCGAGCATGTCCTTGACGTCGTCGGACGTGCCGGCCTCCGGGGAGCACTGGTTGACCGAGCCGGTGACGACGAAGTCGGCGCCGAGCACGAACGCCGCGGCGACCGCCTCGGGGGCGCCGAGGCCGCCCGAGGCGCCGACGCGGATGGGCTTGGCGTATCCGTGGCGGGCGTTCTCCCCGTCGCGCAGCGCGACCATGGCGGGCATCAGCGCGTACGGTGAGCGGCCGTCGGTGTGGCCCGCGGAGTCGGCCTCGACGCAGACGTCCTCGCTCACCGGCAGGGCCGAGGCCGCCTCGGCCTCCTCCTCGGTGAGCGCTCCCTGCGCGACGAGGCGGCGCAGCACCGGCTCGGGCGGCGGGCGCATGAACGCCGCGGCCACCTCGGGCCGCGAGA
The DNA here is from genome assembly GCF_042654065.1 of Sphaerisporangium dianthi. NCBI lineage: Bacteria > Bacillati > Actinomycetota > Actinomycetes > Streptosporangiales > Streptosporangiaceae > Sphaerisporangium > Sphaerisporangium dianthi. Next base: position 129,702 of record NZ_JBHSFP010000020.1, read on the forward strand.
CCTTGGCGAGCACGTGCCGCACGGCCACCGGCCGCCCGGACGCGTCGCGGTGGGCGCCGGTGAAGCGGTACCGCACCAGCGGTGCCGTGACGTGCGGGTAGGCGGCGGCCTCGACGTAGCGGACGTCGTGCCGCAGGTACAGCTCCACGGTGTCGCGTTCGAGGCCGTCCTCGTCGAAGCCGTACAGCAGGTTCATGCCGAAGCCCTCGCCGGTGCCGAGGCCGCGCCTGATCGTCTCGATCGCCGCCTCGATCTCGGGCAGGGTGAGGCCGCCCGCGCCGAAGAAGCCCATCAGCCCAGCCTTGCCCATCCTGATCACCAGGTCGGTGGAGGCGATGCCCTTGAACATCGACCCGGTCAGGTACGCGTGGCGCAGCCCGTAGTCCTCGCGGAACTCGTGTGAGCCGAGGCTCGCGGCGAGGTCCTCACTCCCGGCCGAAGCCGGCACGACGGCGGGCGTCCGCGTCGACGCGGGCCCGGCCTGCGCGGGCACGGACCTCTGCGCGGGCACGGGTGTCTGCGCGGGCACGGACCTCTGCGCTAACACGGGCGTCTCCGCTAACACGGGCGTCTGCGCGGACACGGACGTCTCCGCCGGCGCGACCGCCGGGGACGCGTGTTCGGCGGAGTCCGGCTCGGTCTCCGCGGCCGGGGCGGCGGGTACGGGATACTTGCGCGTCACGTCCCACAGCTTGGTCAGCACGTCCCCGGGCCCGATCTCCTCCAGCTCGTCGACGCCCTGCCTGATCAGGTACCGAAGGCCGTCCAGCCATCGCACCGGGCTGTCGATCTGCCTGCGCAGCGTCTCCGCCATCGCGCCGGCGACGTGCGGGCGCGCGGTGACGTTGGAGATGACCGGGATCTGCGGCTCGCCGTAGGCGACCGACTCCAGTTCCCCGGCGAAGGCGTCGGCGGCGTCCTTCATGTAGCGCGAGTGGAAGGCGGTGCGGACGTTGAGCGCCACGCACTTGCCGCCCGCCTCCTGGATGGCCTTGCCCGCCGCCCCGATGGCGTCCTTGGGACCGGCGATGACGACCTGTTCGGGCGAGTTGTCGTTGGCGACGTCGACGCCCGTGCCGCCGAGCAGTTCCTCGAGCCGTTCCCGGGGCATGCCGAGCACGGCGGTCATCGTGCCGCCGCTCGCCTCGCCCATCAGCTCGCCGCGCCGCCGCACCAGCCGCAGTCCGGTCTCGAAGTCGAAGCAGCCCGCCGCGAACAGCGCCGCGTACTCCCCCAGGCTGTGCCCGGCCAGGTAGTCCGGCCTGCCGCCGTCCTCGCGCCTGGCCAGGTAGCTCAGCGCGTCGACGGTGTACAGGGCGGGCTGGACGTACCGCGTGTCGCGCAGGCGCCGCGTGTCGCCGCAGAGCTCCTCGACCGAGTAGCCGAGGATCTCCTCCGCCCGGGCGCACAGATCGGGGTAGCGGTCCAGCACCCCCGTCCCCATGCCCCGGCGATGGGAGCCCTGTCCGGGAAAGACCCACACGACAGACATCGGCAGCGATCCTTTCTAGCGCTCCCAGGGGAAGCGCTTCTCCGTCGCGTAGTCGGCGAGCCGCTGCCGCACCTGCGGTGTGGACATCAGGCGGCTGAACTCCTTGACCGCCGTCGCCTCGACCTCGTCGGACAGGATCCACATCTCGCGGAAGTAGCCCTTCATGTCCCCGATGATCGACACGTCCAGCTTGGTCAGCCGGTACGCCAGCCGGTTGATGAGCGCCCGCGGGTCGTCGGCCACCGCGTCGACCAGGTGGAACCGCTCGGCGTCCACCGCGTTCACCGGCTGGGTGCTGAAGGTCATCGTGTACGCCTTCTGGAAGCCGACCCGCCGGATCAGGAAGGGCAGCACGCAGCACGGCAGCAGGCCCCACAGGGCCTCGGGCAGGCTGAAGGCGCTGCGCTCGCTGGCGTAGACGAAGTCGCTCGCCGCGGCCAGCCCGACGCCGCCGCCCGCGGCCCGGCCGTCGACCTGGGCGACGACGGCGCGCGGCGTCGTGGTGAACCGCTTGAGCAGCGCGAAGAACGCCGCGCCGCCGTCGGAGGCGTCCTCGGCGGCGGCCCCTTCGAGGTTCAGCCCGGTGCAGAAGACGCCGTCGCCGCCCTCGATGACCAGGATGCGGCAGTCGCGGGTGGCCTCGGCCTCGTCCAGGGCGTCGTGGATCTCCGCGATGGCCGCCGCGTCGATGGTGCTACGGATCTTGAGCCGCAAGGTGGTGGCCATCGGGATCAACTCCAGCGGTATTCGCGGTGGAAGTCGGCGATGCGTTCCAGGACGAGCAGCCCGCGGTCCTCGAACTTGTCCTCGAACAGGTCGGCGTACGGCTTGGTGTCGAACACCGCGTCACGCACGCCGAAGATCCGGTCGGCGCTGAGGTCGGTGATCATGTCGAGGTCGTCGACGCCGATCTCCCGCCGGTCGGCGAGCGCCTCCTCGATGTCGATCGCGGGCCGGGCGCCGACGGGGACGACGCCGCTGTAGAACTCCGAGGCGCAGCCCGAGCCGTAGGAGAACAGGCCCACCCGCCTCGGTTCGGCGAAGTCGCCGTGGTCGACGAGGGAGCACAGCGCCAGGTACAGCGCGGCGGAGAAGGTGTTGCCCACCCGCATCCCGTAGGCCAGCGAGGGGATCACCCTGGCTGTGAAGTCGGCCTCGATCTCGCGGGGCTTGAGCCCTTTCTGCTTGCGCAGCAGCATGCGGTGAGCGCCCTTGACCATGCCGGCGAACGGCGTGTGCATGGCGAGGTAGTCGAAGGTGTCCACGATGTCGGCTCCGGCCACTCGCCTCTGGTAGGCGGCGAAGCTCTCCTCGATGCACCGCATGTACGCCAGCAGCGACAGGTCGGGATCGACGGAGTCCATGTCGTGGCGGGGGCGCAGGGTGTCCATGACCTCGAAGGTGTGGTAGCCGCTGGCGCCCGGGTCCAGTTCGAGCACGGCGGCCTCGTCGCTCACCAGCATGGCGACCGCGCCCGCGCCCTCCGACGGCTCCCAGTACGAGGCCTTGACGGTGGCGCTGGCCGCGTCGGTCGCGATGGCGAGCGCCTTCACGCCCGGCACCGGGGTCGCGGCGACCATGCCGACGGCGGTCTGCAGGGCGGCCGTGCCGCCGTAGCAGGCGTGCTTGACCTCGAAGGAGCGGCAGGCGGGGCTCAGGCCGAGGTAGTGGTGGATGTAGGTGCTGATCGGCTTGCCGAAGTCGAGGCCCGACTCGGTGCCGACGACGAGGACCTCGATGCGCTCGCGCTCGGCCGGGTCGAGCGCGTCGAGGATCGGCCTGGCGGCGTTGACGGCGTTGGTGACCGGGTCCTCGCAGGGCAGGTTGACCGATCGCCGCTCCATCATGAGGTTCGCGAAGCGGCTCATGTCCAGGCCGCGGGCCTCGAACATCCCCCGCACGTCCAGGAAGGCCCGGCCCACGTAGGCGCTGATCGACTCGATTCCGAGCGCCATGGCTACCGCCCGTCGGCGAGGTGCGGCACCATCACCACGTCGTTGATGCTGGTGGGGGCGAACAGGCGGTCCCAGCGTCCGCCGCCCTTGGCCTCGGGCACGCGCTCGATGTCGTAGACCTCCTTCGCCATGCCCGCGCCGCGGTCGAGCTCCTGCACGAGCCGGTAGTCCTCCAGGCTCCGCAGGTGGATGAGGCAGTGGATGCGGTCCTGCCTGCCCCAGGTCTGCTCGTAGATGAACGCGGTGGCCTGGCCGGGGAGGTTGTCGTTGACGTAGCTCGACCAGTCGTACAGGAACTGCCTGCCCTCCTCGCGGAACTCGTACTTGACGTCGCCGGTGCGCAGGATGACGGCTCCGGCGTTGGCCGAGTTGAGCTGCTGCTCGGGCGGCTGCCTGGTCTGGTGGGTCGCGGGCGGCACGAACGTCTCGCGCTGGCCGGCGCCGTGCTCCTCGTGCCCGGCGTGCTCCTCGTGGTCGCCGTGGTCGCCGTGGTTGGCGAACCCGTGCTGCGGGCACATGATGGTCTCGCGCAGGCTGCCGTAGATGAACATCTTCTCCCAGTTGCCGCCGCCCTTCTTGGGGAGCCGGTCGCGCAGGGAGATGTCCTGGAACATCGCGTCGTGGTCGACCATCTCGAGCAGCCTGCTGTACATCTCGGGGGACTTCATGTGCACGAACCAGTGCACGCGGTCGCGGACGCCGAACACCTCCTCGTACAGGAAGGTCGTCGCGACCCCCGCCTGCGCCCGGTTCATGTAGTTCACCAGCTCGACACTGAAGTCCCTCCCCTCCTGCGCCATCTCGTACTCGAACATCCCGACCCGGTGGATGATGAGCCCCGCGTTACCCGAGTGCAGCAGCTGATCGGCCGGGAGAGAGGTCTGGTGCTGCGCCGACGTCTTCGACGCCCAGGCGTCCGTTTCCGTCATGACATCCCTTTCCCAGAGGCGGATCCTGCCTCGAATGTCACGCAGTCGGCCCCGTACGTCCGCTCAATCTTGAGCAAGCCCGTAACTCCCGCACCCCGGTGACCCGGCGCCCCGGCGCGGGCGGCCGTCCGACGGTCAGGGGCGCCTCGCGAACTCTCCGGTGAACTTCTCGCGTTGATGGCGCAGGCCGGCTTCTCCTGTGACACGAGGGCACTCCGTGAGCAGCGCCGAGGCGGTCGTCTCATCCCCCGAGACCCGGGCGTGACGAAGGAGCGTGCGGAGGATCTGGGTCCGGCGAAGGGGACCGGCCCCGGTGAGGGCGAGGGCCGAGCGCAGGTCATCGGCGTGGCGGGCGGCCGCGCGCATGCTCCGTGGCGTCGCGTGGAAGAGGTGGACGTCCACGAGTCGCCGGACGATGCCGGCTCTGAGCACGGGATCGTCCGGGACCGTGGCGATCGCGTGATCGCATCAACGGGGTCACCGTGGCATGGATCACCCCCGCTTTCCGCTGATCGTCCGGCCACGCGCCGGACCTGAGACAAACGGATGAACGCCGGCAGAAGGGCGGATGATCCTTTCCTTCCTCGTCCCCAGGTTTCTCGTGGATCGATAGACCTCACCTCCCCGATCAGACCCTCGCAGGCGTGTGGCGTGCCAGGGCATCCGAGCCGATCCCGTCGAGCGGGACGCGCTGGTGTCGTCCCGCTCGACGCGGGGCGTCCACCTCCGAATTCCGGTCAGAAACTGACCGGAGGTCGTCCTAGAGTCGATCTCGAAGGCCGTACCGACAGAGGGACAAGAAATGATCACCCGTGAGATCCGGCTGGCCGCGCAGATCATCGGCGCGCCGGCACTCGACGACTTCACCGTCGCCACGACCGAGGTCGACGGCGAGGTTCTGGTGCGGACCGACCAGATAGGGCTCGCCGCGACCTACCTGGAGCTGATGCGCGCGGACTGCACCATCCCGGTTCCGGCCTGGCAGCCGGGCCGGCGGGTGGGCCTTGCCGCCATCGGCACCGTCGTCCGGTCCGACAGCCCCGAGCTCGCGGTCGGCGACCTGGTCCAGTCGATGACCGGCTGGAGCGAGTACTCGGCGGGCCCGGCCGCCCAGTACGTCAAGCTCGATCCCATCGCGGACCCCGGCCACCACCTCGGTCAGGGGCCGACGGCCTACTACGGGATGGCCGACGTGGCGGCCGTCGGCGAGGGCGACGTGGTGTTCGTCTCCGGCGCGGCGGGGGGCGTCGGCTCGCTGGCCGGGCAGATCGCCAAGTGCCTGGGCGCGGCGCGGGTGATCGGCAGCGCCGGCAGCGCGGCCAAGGTCGGCTATCTGGTGAACGAGCTCGGTTACGACGCCGCGTTCGACTATCACGACGGCTCGGCGGCCGACCGGCTTCGCGAGCTCGCGCCCGAGGGCATCTCGGTGTTCTTCGACGTCGTGGGCGGCGAGCAGTACCAGGCCGCGCTGCGGGCGGCCAGGCCCGGCGCCCGCTTCGCGCTGTGCGGCTCGCTGTCCAGCCAGCTCGGCGATGCGGCGGAGCGCTTCCCCAAGCCCGACCGCGCGGCGGCCCAGGCCAGGGGCGTCGAGTTGCTGCCGTTCTCCTGCCACCACACCCCCGGCCAGATCGCCGCCTGGCGGGAGCACTTCAGCACCTGGCTGGGCGAGGGCCGCTTCGTCTATCCGCAGACGGTCGTCAAGGGCGCGATCGAGGACGTGCCGCAGGCGTTCCTGTCGATGCTCCAGGGGTCCTACCGGGGCAATGTCTCGGTGCGGCTGTCGTGACGACTCTTTCGAGCAGGGCCCTCAACCGGGCCCTGCTGGATCGCCAGTTCCTGCTGGCCCGTACCGATCACTCCCCGCTGGAGGTGATCGGGCGCCTGGTCGCGCTGCAGGCGCAAGAGCCCAACTGGCCCTACGTCGGGCTGTGGAGCAGGATCCACGGCTTCACCCCGCCTGATCTCGTCGCACTGCTGGAAGACCGGAAGGTGGTCCGCTCCGGCCTGCTCCGCAGCACCCAGCACCTCGCCGCGGCCGACGATTTCCTCCGGCTGCGGCCGGTGCTGCAGCCCGTGCTCGACCGCACCGCCCGCTCGGCGTACTTCGCTCGCAACAGCGCGGGCCTGGACACCGCCTCGCTGGTCGCCGCAGGGCTCGAACTGCTGGCGGGCGGGACGGTCCCGCGAAAGGAGCTGGCGCGGCGGCTGGCCGAACGTCACCCGGGCCGCGACGGGCGGGTGCTCGCCGGGGAGGTCGAACTCAGAGCCCCCCTCGTCCACGGCACGACCACCGGCGCGTGGGGCTCCTGGGGCACCCGGCCGGCCGTTTCCGTCACGCCCGCCGAGACCTGGCTCGGCCGGCCCATGGCCCCGGCGACCGCCAAGGACCTGATCCGCCGCTATCTGGCGGCGTTCGGCCCGGCCTCGGCCATGGACGTGCAGGCCTGGTCCGGGCTGACCCGCCTCGGCGAGATCGTCTCCGGCATGCGCGCCGAGCTGCGCCGCTACCGCGCGGCCGACGGCAGGGAACTGATCGACCTGGCCGACGCGGAACTGCCCGACCCTGACACGCCCGCCCCCGTGCGGCTGCTGCCCGCCTTCGACAACGTCCTGCTCGGCCACGCCGACCGGACCCGCATCATCGGCCACGCGGACCGGAAGCGTGTGATGCCCGGTCAGGCGCAGGTACGGCCCACCTTCCTCGTGGACGGCCGGGTGCACGGAAGCTGGTCCCTCGAAGGCGACACCCTGCTCCTCACTCCGTTCCGCCCGCTGTCCGCGACCGATCGGGTCGCCTTGGAGCAGGAGACGCGGCGCCTGCTGTCGTTCGTGGCGGGCGAGAACCTGTCCTGCGGCGGCTCGAACGCGATCCGGTTCACGGACATCCACGCCGCCGGCCTCCCCGCCTGAGAAACCGCCGTTTCTCCTCGCCCGATAGATGATCCGAATCGCCTCATACTGGCGTACCTTCCGAGGGAAGCAGTTTCCCTTTCCCCCAGGAGTGGAGGGTGCATGTCGGCCGATGAGACAGGGACGACACGCCGTGCGGTGATCTTCCGGAGCCTCGCGGGCGGGTTCGCCGCCGTGCTGGGCCTGGTCGGCGTGCGGCCGGCGCGGGCGTCGGCGGGCACGGCGTCGGAGACGACCGGCGAGACGGCCGCGGGGGCGGTCCTCGCCAAGACCAAGAACATCCCGGTTCGCGGCGGAAAGATCATCAAGGGCAAGTACGTCGTCACCCAGCCGAAGAAGGGAGTGTTCCGGGCGTTCAGCGCCAAGTGCACCCACCAGGGCTGCACGCTGGCGAGCGTCAGCGGCGGCACCATCAACTGCGCCTGCCATGGGAGCAAGTTCACGATCTCTACAGGGGCCGTGGCGAACGGCCCGGCCGACCGGCCCCTTCCGCGTAAGAGGATCACCGTCTCCAAGGGCGTCATCCGCCTGAAGTAGGCCACTCCCCCGGCGCTCCCCGCCACCGTCAGGGAGCGCCGGCACACCACAATCGACGGCCTGTCCGCCGGCCGGTTCTCACGCTGCTCGGCGGCGACCCGGCGTCCCGCCTGGATTCGACGTCGGCGCACGCCGGCGTCCGCGCCCGGGTGCAACGTCGTCGCGCGCCGGCCTCACCCGCCGCCGAAGATCCGGTCGAGATGATGATCGACGGCGTCGACGACGGTCTCCTGGGTGTGGTGACCGATCAGGGTGGGGTTCACCAATCCCTGGGTGATGGCGAAAAGGATCACGGCCTCTCGTTCGGGGACCAGATCGGCGGGAGCCTGCCCTGCCCGCTGGGCGCGGCGGATCTGTTCGGCGAAGAAGACGGCATGGTAGGGGTAGCCCTCACGCAGGGTCGCCGCGAACGCCGGTTCGACCGCGGAGCGGGCGAGGAACGCCAGCGCGATGCGGGCTTCGGTGCGCCGCTCGTCGTCCAAGGGCAGCATCTCGATGATCGCGCTGCGGATCAGATCGCGTGGCGAGCGGGGATCCAGGCAGGCGTCGACCCGTTGGTAGATGCGCTCGTGCACGTGGACCAGCGCGAAGATCATCATCTGGTCCTTGGTCGCGAAGTAGTGCTGAATCCTTCCCATTGACACTCCGGCTTCGGCTGCCACATGACGCAGGCTGACGGCCTCCAGCCCCTCGCGGTCGATGATGCGCAAGAGCGCGTCGGCGATCTGCCTGCGCCGGGCCTGATGATCCACCTGCTTGGGCATGCCGGTCCTCATCTTTCCAATACGGTCGCATTGCGATACGTCCGCACCACCTTTTACGATGCAACTGCATTGTAATAGCAGAGGAGGACCATGCCTGTCCGGAAAGCGCGCCACGACGCAGTGGAGATCGCCTACGAGACCTTCGGACCACCCGGCGGTGAGCCACTACTCCTGATCATGGGAACCGCGCTGCAGATGGTGATGTGGCCCGACGACCTGTGTGCCGCGCTGACCGACCACGGGTTCACCGTCGCTCGCTTCGACAATCGTGATTCCGGCCTCTCAACGCACTTCGCCCAGGCGGGGCGACCGGGCCCGGCCAAGGATCGGTTCAAGCCCGGCAAGGCCGCCGCCTACCGCCTGGAGGACATGACCGGCGACACCGTCGCGGTGATGGACGCACTCGGCTGGAGCAGCGCACACATCTTCGGGGCATCCCTGGGCGGAGCGATCGCCCAGCTGACCGCGATCCTTCACCCACAGCGGGTACGCACCCTCACCCTCGCCTCCACCTACGCCGGATGGAAACGCGGCAGGGTGAACATGTCGACCGTGCTGCGACTGCTGCTCGGTCAAAGCCTCAAGCGATACCCCGCCGGCCGGCAGGGAGCCGGTCAGCGGATCGTCGACGCGATGCTCCTGCTCGGGTCGCCCGGTTACCCGCTCGACGAGGAATGGTGGCGCCGAGCCGCCGAGGTGTCCTACGAGCGCGACCCCAGCCCCGCCGGCGGGGAGATGCGCCAGTCCGCCGCGGCCGGGGCGACCGGCGACCTGCTGCCCCGGCTGGCAGGCGTACATGTGCCCACGCTCGTCATCCACGGCGCCGACGATCCGATGATCAGGCCGCGCGCGGCGAAGGAGATCGCCGCCGCCGTTCCCGGCGCCCGCCTCGTTCTCTACCCCGGCATGGGCCACGACCTGCCCCGCGAACTCTGGCCCGCCATCATCGGCGAACTGTGCGCCCTGACCGCCGGAACGCGGACGACTCCGGATTGATCAGCCCCCGTCGGCCGGCCATCTGCCTGGGCGTGCGCCCGTTGTCCGGTTTCGGCAAGATTCACGGGACAGATGATCAATGAGCGGCCTGATGTCACTGGAGGGACATGGTGGCTCCCTAGCCTCCCGGGGTTGTCACTTTCTGGAGGATCAATGAACACCCTTGCCCGCCTCGGCGCCATGGTCGCCGCCGCTGCCGCCACGGTCGTCGCGACCACCGTCGTGCCGACCGCCGTATCGGCGCAGCAGACGGCCCCGGCCGCGAAACCCGCGGTCGCCACGCCCGCCGGCAAGATCAGAATGAACCAGATCCAGTTCATGGGCGCCCACAACGCCTTCCACCGCGAGATGCAGGGCGCCGAGCTGGCCGAGTCGATCAAGATCGACCCCGGCTACCCGTCGTGGGGCTTCTACTCCCACGCCTCGATCGCCGACCTGCTCGGCCGCCAGAACGTGCGCGCCCTTGAACTGGACCTGCTGCCCGACCCCGACGGGGGCCTCTACCAGTACCCGCTCGCCCGCAAGCAGGCCGGACTCGGCCCGATCGACGACCCGGCCATGGCCGCCCCTGGCATGAAGGTCGTGCACGTCGCCGACCAGGACTACAACTCCACCTGCCGCACCCTGGTGGTCTGCCTCAACCAGGTGAAGACGTGGTCGCGGGCCAACCGCGGTCACGTGCCGATCATCATGCAACTGGAGCTCAAGCAGACCGACGACCGCTGGGAGAAGCTCGGCGGCGCGGTCAGCCCGGCGTGGGACCGGCCGCTGCTGGACGACATCGACAAGGAGATCCGCTCGGTGTTCTCCGAGGACGAGCTGATCACCGCCGACGACCTGCGCCGGCCCGGCCTGACGCTGGAGCAGTCGATCCTGAAGAACGGCTGGCCGACCCTCGACTGGGCGCGCGACAAGGTGATGTTCTTCTTCGACAACGGCGGCCCCGGCACGATCCGCGACATGTACCTCGACGGGCACCCCGGCCTCCAGGGCCGCGCGGTCTTCACGCGGGGCAACCCGGGCGACGCCGACGCGGCGATCACGATGGTGAACGACCCGCGCGGCGACAACGAGGCGGCCATCCGCGACCTCGTCCGGCGCGGGTACTTCGTGCGCACCCGCTCGGACGAGCCGCTGAAGACGGTCGTCAACAAGGAGTACAGCCGGGTGCAGATCGCGCTGGCCAGCGGCGCGCAGATGGTGACGACGGACTTCCCGAGCGTCGGCATGGCCGCCCGGTACGACAGCGACTTCGTGGCCGAACTGCCCGGCGGGGACGCGGTGCGCTGCAACCCGGTGTCCGCCCCGCGCGACTGCCACGACGGCAAGCTGGAGCCCGCGCTCTCCCGGTGAGCGCACGCTGAGGGGCGGCCGTCCGTTCGCGGACGGCCGCCCTTTCGCGTTCCGGCCCCGAGCCGCACCCACCCTGTCCGCGACCAGGCGACGGCTCCCTGGCGCCAAGTCCCACGGCCTACCGCGGCGGGCGAAGCCACGACAAGGTCCGGCGAGTGCGTATCCCGGAAGGGCACGGCCGGCGGCCGGTGCACTGATTAGACAAAACGGACATGTAGCTATCCGGACATTCTCCTTCAAGATGGTTGAATTCCGTCGTATCCATCAATGAATCGCGCGATTCTACACATAACGGCCCACAGGCGGAAGATTTACATTTCGGTCATAGGATCTTAATATTATGGCCATGGGAGCGCTCCCACACGCCGATATGGCGATGCGACCGCGGTTATCCGACGATGTGCGTTTCGTGGAGATTCCGGACGGGGTGTATGTACACAGCGACTACGGATCGTGCATGCTGCGGGGCCGCCAGGCGTACGCGTGGCTCAGCAGGCTGGCTCCGGCGCTGACCGGGGAGCACAGCCTGGCGGAGCTGACCGAGCGGCTCCCCGGCGACAAGCGCGACATGGTGGAGAGCCTGGTGCGCCGGCTGGCCGAGCAGCGGTTCATCGTGGACGCCCGCCGGTCGCGGCCGCACGGGCTCACCGAGGCCGAGCGCCGCACGTACGCGGAGGAGATCGCCTTCATCGGCTACGTGCTCGACTCCCCCGAGTGGCGGTTCGAACGCGTCCGTCTCTCCCACCTGGTGCTGACCGGCGAGGGACCGCTGCTGACGGCGTTGCTGGCCGCGTGCGCCGGCTCGGGCTGGCGGCGGATCACCGCCGTCTGCTCCGACACCGCCGCGATGCGCGGTACGGCGGACGAGGCCCGCCGCGATCCCGGGCAGCAGATCCATATCGTCCCCTTCGCCGGCGACCCCCTGCCCGGCGCGATCGCCGGGGACGCCGACGTCCTGCTGCAGGTGAGCACGGACATCGGCACGCTCGTGCGTACCGCCCGCGCCTGCGAGGCGGCCGGCATCCCGGTCGGGCAGGTCCTGGTCCGGCCCACGGAGGTGTGGCTCGACCAGGTGGGCAGGCCGTCGGTGACGGCCGTGGAGTCGGGCTGGCACCGGCTGGCCGCGCTGCCGGCCGCGACCCCGCGCCATTCCGGCGAGGACCTGCTCGTGGGCCCGCTGCCCGAGGTCGTCGCCGCCATGCCCGCGCTGGCCTGCTTCTCCCACCTGACCGGCCTGGACGCCGCAAGCCCGGACCAGAAGCCAGGGCTCACCCGGGTCGACCTGCGCAACCTGGACACCGTCCCCCACCGGTTCCTCCCACACCCCCGCGCCGGAACCTGGACGGATCTCCAGGCGGTAACCCGGACGGATGCCCACGCACAAACCCAGACGGATTCCCACGCGGAAACCCGAACGGATGCCCGCGCGGAAACCCGAACGAATGCCCGCGCGGAAACCCGAACGGATGCCCGCGCGCAGATCCGGACCGATACCCGCGCGCGAATCCGGAGGGCCCGCGGACCGGAGGCGGTTTCGGTCCTGGTCGAGTCCCTCGCGGCGGCCGCGGCACTCGACGCCGGTGAGGTGCTGGACCGGGCGGCGGAGGCGATCGACTCCCGGCTGGGCCTCATCGGCACACTCGACGAGGAAGGACTGACGCAGACCCCGCTGCCGGTCTGCCAGGCGAGGGTCTCCGACCCGCTCGGCGCGCTTCCCCACTGGGCGCCGCCGCCGCAGGTCGTCGGGTGGGGCGAGGACCGGCGGACGGCGCGGCTGCGCTGCCTGCTGGCCGCGCTCGCCACCTACGGCGTCCTCGCGGCCGACGCGGGCGCCGGCGGCGAGGAGGTCGTGTGGGGCGTGGAGCTGCCCGCGGGCCGGCCGCGCGCGGTCCCGGCTTCGGCCCTGCGGCTCGCCGGGACCGGCGCGCTACGGGCCCCCGAGGGCGCGGGAGCCGGCCTGAGCTGGGCGGCTGCGGTCGCCGCCGGGCTGCGCACCCACTGCGAGGACCTCCTGGCCGCGCGACTGACGGGAGGCACGGCGGGCACGCCGGGCGGCACCTGGACGAACCCGCGGGCCGACCTGACGGCCGATCCGGTGGCGGGCGCTCTGGCGCGCCGGCTCGAACTGGCCGGCGAGCCGCTGGACGTCCGTGATTGCACGTCCGTCCTGGGAGTGCCCGCGCACGTTCTCGCCGTCCCCGGCCGGCCGTTCCTGGTGTCGGCGGCCGCCACGGCGCACGACGCCCTGCACGATGGCCTGGAGCGGCTGCTGCTGCTCTGGCAGTCCAGGACCGAACTGCAAAGCGCGTACTCCGGCGCCCGTCCCCTGTGGGCGCCGTCCGGCGACCCGGCGCAGGCCGTACGGGTGATGACGGACGCCCTGCGCGCGGCGGGCCGCGTGCCGGTGGCGGTGCCGCTGGACGGCGACCCCGAGGCGTCCCGGCTGCTCCCCTTCGTCACCCAGGTCGTGCTCCTTGACGACTGAGGCCGCTCCAGCGGCCGCCCCCGCCGAGCCGACTGAGGTGACTGGGCCGACCGGGCTTTCCGAGTCGTCAGAGCCGTCCAGGCCGTCCGAGTCGTCCGGGCCGAACGGGCCGAACGGGCTCTCCAGGCCGACCGGGCTTTCCGGGTCGGATGGGCTTTCCGGGTCGTCCGGGCCGAACCGGCTTTCCGGGTCGGACGGGCTTTCCGAGTCGTCCGGGGCGGTGACCGTTTTGGGGACGGGGAGGCTGTGCGCGGCGATCCGCTCGCGCCTCGCGGCCGCGGGCCCCACGGGGCCCGGACCGGCGGTGATCGTCGTCGCGGGCGACGCCGACGACGTCCGGGCCTACCCCGCGGTGGCGCGGCGCGCGGCCGGGCAGGACGTGCCGTGGCTGCCGGTCCGGGTCGACTCCGGCTGGGTGCTGGTCGGCCCTGCGGTGCGTCCGGCGAGCCCGGGCTGCCCGACCTGCGTCGCGCGGCGGCGCGCGGGCAACCGCCCCGACGCGGTGGGGCGCGACGCGCTGCGCGAACGATTCGGCGCGGAACTGGACACCCGGCCCTGTGCGCTGCTCACGCCGCTGCTCACCAAGGCGGTCGCGGCGCTGGTGGCCGACGAGGCCGACCGGCTGCGGCGCGACCCCGCGTCCGCGCGGACCGCCGGCGCCCTGCTCAGGATCCACGTGACGACGGGCGAGGTACGCCGCCACCTGTTCCTGCCCGACCCGCTGTGCCCGGACTGCGGCACCCGGCCGGACGACGCACCGGGCGCCGGGCGCTACATCCCGGCGCCGGCGCCCAAGCCGCACCCGGCCGCGTTCCGGGTCGGCGGCATCAGCGGCAGGGCGGCCGAGCTGGAACGGCGGTTCGTCGACGCGGAGACCGGGATAGTGCAGGCCCTGGTCGCCGAGGAGCGGGGAGGCGGCCCCATGGCGGTCGCCCGGCTGAGCCCGGCGCGGACCGCGCACGAGAGCCACCACGGGTACGGCCGCAGCGACGACTTCGCCTCCGCGCGGGCGACCGCGATCGCCGAGGCTCTGGAGCGCATCGCGGGCATCCATCCGCGCGGGCGGCGGACCGTCGTGCGCGCCGCGTACGCCGACGTCGCCGACCGCGCGCTCGACCCGCGGACGCTGGGCCTGTACCCCGACGACTGGTACGACCAGCCCGACTTCTGGTTCACCCGCTTCCATCCGGAGCGGCCCACCTCGTGGGTGTGGGCGTACTCGTTCCGCCGCGACGAGCCGGTGCTGGTGCCCGAGAGCTATGCCTACTTCGGTCCACGCCCGGCGAGCGACCCGGGATTCGCCTACGAGTGCTCCAACGGCTGCGCCCTCGGCGGCCATCCGGCCGAGGCCATCTTGTACGGGCTGCTGGAGGTGGCCGAGCGGGACGCGTTCCTCGCCACGTGGTACGCCCGGATGCCCATCCCGCGCGTCGACCTGGCGTCGGCGGCCGACCGGCGCATCCCCATGATGGCCCAGCGGGTGCGGGACCGGCTCGGCTACGACGTCCACGCGTTCGTCGCCATGCTGGAGCAGCGGGTGCCGGTGTTCTGGGTGATGGCCGTCGAGGCGGCGGGCCGCCCGGACCGGCCGCGGGCACTGTGCGGCACCGCGGCTCACCTGGCGCCCGAGCCGGCGCTGCTCCGGGCGCTCGACGACCTCGGCCCGATGCTGGAGGGGCACGTCGAGCGGTACGACCCGCGGGAGGCGGCCCGGCTGGTGGCCGACTCCGGGCAGGTGCGGCTGCTGGAGCACCATCCCCTGCTCTACGGCCACCCGGAGGCGTCCGAGCGCCTTGGCTTCCTCCCGATCGACGGGCCCGCGCTCACGGTGGCGGACGTCACGGCCCGGCTCGGCTGGCCCGAGCACGACGACCTCACCGCTGACCTCGCCGAGCTGGCCGGGCGCTTCCTGGCGAGTGGGCTCGACGTCATCGCCGTCGACATCACCTCTCCCGAGGCCCGGGCGGGCGGCTTCTCCTGCGCGAAGGTCATCGTGCCGGGGGCGATGCCGATGACGTTCGGGCATCGGCACCGGCGCACCCACGGCCTGCCGCGGCTGCTGTCCCTGCCCCGGCGGCTCGGGTACCGGGACGGCGACCTGCGCCCCGACGAGCTGAACCCCTACCCCCATCCCTTCCCCTGACCACGGACCGCTCCGCACACCAGGCATCGGCGAGACCAGCGAAGGAAGTGAGGCAGACCGGATGGACGGCACAACGGCGACGAGCGCACCCGGCGACGCCACCCGCCTCTACCTGGCCGCGATGCGGAACCGGGGCCCGCTGTCCATCGACCGGGAGGGGGTCCCGACCCGGCACAAGCGGTATCCGGACGCCGAGCGCGCCGTCCTGCCCTGGGGCGCCCAGGGGGGCACGGCCCTGGACCTGGTCGGCGAGCTCCTGCGGGAGCTGCTCGGCGTGGCCAGGCTCATGTGGTTCCACCAGCTGGACGATCTCGGCGGCCCGCTGGGCGGGCCCCCCGTCCTTCTCCTCGGCCGTCCCGCACCCTCGGGGGGCGGGCTCTACCCCATCGAGGCGTACGTCGCGGCCGGGGAGCCGCGCGTGCCCGGCCTGCCCGCCGCCCTGTACCACTACGACCCGGTGCACCACGCGCTGGAACGCGTGCGTCAGGGGGACCACATCCCGGCGCTGACCGGCCTGCTCGCCGACCCGGCGGCGCCGGACGTCACGATCGTGCTGTCCGCGGTGTTCTGGCGGTCGATGTTCAAGTACGGCGACTTCGGCTATCGCCTGATCTGCCAGGAGACGGGCGTTCTGCTCGCCCAGGCGATGGCCGTCGCCGGGCGGCTGGGCCTGACCGCCCGCGCCCGCCTGCGCTTCCCGGACGGGGACGTCGACCGCCTGCTCGGGCTCGACGGCGCGCGGGAGGCCGCGCTGGCCGTGCTCACCCTCACCCTTCCCCACCCCGCAACCCCGGACAACCGGCACACCATAACTCCGGACAACCGGCACGCCACGACCCCGGACAACCGGCACGCCACGACCTCGGACGGCTGGAACGCCACGGTCCCGGACGGCTTCGCCCGTAACACCGCGCCTTCCCTCTCGTCTCACCTCACAGGCGAGCCGAACACACCGCTCGGGCCCACCTCGGCCCCGGACGGCTCGCCGCCCGCCTCCCCCGGGGACGCCTTCCCCCTCCCGTCGTCCCCGGGGGACGGCCTCTCCCTCCCGTCCCCGGACGAGAGCTCGACACCTTCACCCAGCGACGGCTCGCCGCTCTCGTCCCCGGAAGACGACTCTCCGCTCTCACCTCCAGGGGATGGCTCGCCGCATCCGCCCAGGCTGGACGGCTCGCCGCTCTCGGCTCCGGGCGACGGCTCATCACTCTCGCCCTCGGGCAATGGTTCGGGGCTTTCGTCCGGGATGGACGGTTCGGGGCTCGTGGGGCCGGCGGCCAGGGAGAGCGCGCCGCTCCCTCGGCCGATGCCCGACGGCCCCGCCGCCGGCCTTCACCGCGCCGGTACCTCCAGCACCGCCGCACCCGCCGCACCCACCGCGTCCACCGCGTCCGCCCGCCCGGTCCGGCTGCGGCCCGATCCCCCGGCGGGTCCGGGAGCCGTCGTCCCCGTCCCGGAGCCGGTTCCCGCCGTGCGCCTGGCGGCCGGAGTGCCGCGCCGCGCGTCCCCGCAGGCGGGGTACCGGCCGGTCCCCCTCCCGGTGGGCGCGCTCGGCGCGATCTTGTCGGCCGCCGGCGGCGGCTACCCCGCCGACCTGCCAGGGGCCGGTGATGGACTCGCGGCGACCGCCCTGTGCCTGCTGGCCCTGCGGGTGGACGGGCTGCCACGCGGCGGCTACTGGTACGACCCCGAGCGACGGGTGCTGCGCGAGGTCGCCCCGGCGGAGCGGATCGCCGCCGTGGCCACCGGTCGCCTGCTGGCCAATACGAAGATCGCGCTGCGCGGGGCCGCCGCCGTGCTCGTCCCGGTGGGCGACCCGCTGGCGGGCGTCGGCCTGTTCGGCGACCGCTGGTACCGCCTGCAGCAGATCGAGGCGGGCCTGGTCGTCCAGCGGGCGGCGCTGGCGGCGGCCGCGCTCGGCCTAGCCGCGCGCATCCACTCCGACGGCGCCAACGACACCACCGACGAGGTGCTCGGGATCGCCGGAACCCAGCTGCGGAGCCTGTCCTTTCTTGCGATGGGCACGCCCCTGACCGGCGGGCCGCTCCTGGCCCGCCACATCCCGCACGACCCGCGCGAGGAGGTGAGGCCCAACCCGTGACATGACGCCGTGACCACATGGATCACGGCCGGCGCCCGAGCAAGAACACGAAAGACCATTCTCAGAAGGAGAATCACATGAACAACGACGGCCTCAAGCTCGACCTGCGCGGTCTGGAAGTCGACTCCATCGACGTGCTGGCCGCGGACTCCATCGTCGCGGAGGGGCACGGCACCATCGAGACCGGCGCTTCCTCCTACACCGGCTACTGCTCGTCCTACCTGTCGGCCACCAGCTGCTGGGCCCCCGAGGCGTAGGGGCTACGGCCGCTGACGGCGGTCATGACCGGTGAGCCCACGGGCCCGCCGGTGAGATGAGCAGGGCCGAGGGCGCCCACTCCACGGGCGCCCTCGGCCCCCCGGCGAACCACACGAGGAGCGCGTTTTCGTTGACTCACGTAGCGCAGCCCGCCCCCGCCACCGGGGGCGGCGACCCGGTACGGCTCGCCAGTCGAGATTATGCCGTGTCGCCGGTCTTCGCGGTCCGCGTCGCGGGCCTGCCCTTCGCGGGGCTGGACCGGATGCGCTGCACCCGCACATGGGAGCTCGTGGACCGGCTCGCGGACGTCTCGGCGTGGCTGATCCGGGAGGGCGCCGAGCTGTCCGGCCCGTTGCACGAGGTGATCGGCGGCGCGGCGGGCGGCCCGCTCAAGGCCGGGCTGGTCGCGCTGCGGCGCGCGGTGTACTCCGGGCGCCGCCCGTCCGGCCGGGCCGCCTCGGCCGAGGTGCTGGCCACGCTCCCGCAGGAGCTCGCCGCGCGGATCGAAGAGTGGACCGAACGCAGAGACCACGCGGACGCGCTGCGGGCCGCGTTGCCCGCCGTACTGGCGGAGGAGTCGCGGGAGAAGGTCGCGCTGCTGCGCGAGGCGGTCGCCGACGACGGCTTCCGGCGCGGGCTCTCCCAGGGCAGCCCGGTGCTGGCCGCCCGCCTCGACGCCTGGCTCGCCGGGCCGGCGGACCGCCCGCCGGACCGGCAGGAGCTGCTGCGGCTGGCGAGGTACCTCGCGAGGGCGACCGTCAAGACCAGCCCGTACGCCACGTTCACCTTCAGCGGGCTCGGCCGGTGGGCGGCCGACGGGCCCGCCGTGCGCACCTGCGGCGAGCCGCTCTGGCACGAGGTCGCCGAGCTCGACCGGGCGGTCCTGCGCCCGCTGTGGTCGGCGCTCACCCTGTACCCGCCCGTGCGCGGGCGCGCGCGGCTGCGGGTCAACCCCTCCGCGGCCGACGACGGCGGCCGGGTCTGGTTCCTCGGCCCCGGCCCCACCGAGCCGCTGTCCAGCGTGGCCGCGAGCCACGGCGTCCGGCAGGCCCTCGACTGGGTGCGCGAACACCCCTTCCCCATGATCGCCGATGCCCCCGGCATCGAGCCGCTGGTCGACGCGGGACTGCTGGAGCTGGTCCCGCCGTACGACGAGCAGTCGGCGGACCCGGTGGGCCTGCTGGCGTCCTGGCTCGCCGAGGGCGGCCCGTCGCCGTACGCGGCGGCCGTGGGCCGGGTCTCCGAGGCGCTGCGAACGATCGCCGGCCACCCCACGTCACCACCCACCCCACCGCACCCCAGGAACCCGGACGCACCGCACCCTGGGCACCTCGACGTTCCGCACACTGGGCAGGGTGGGGAATCGCCCGCGGCTCATCCTGCGGCACCTCCCCCCGACCGTGCGGACGTGATGACGCCACGTTCCGCCGATGTCGCCGCCGTGGTCCGCGAGGCTCTGGAGGAGGTGCTGCCGGCCGGGCCGGGCGGGCCGTCCCTGCCTGACAAGAACCTGCTCTGGCACAGCGCCGTCATCCCCGGCGTCGCGGGACGACTGGACGCGGCGGCCTGGCGCGGCGTGTGCGACGACCTGGACGCCGTACGCCGCCTGCTCGGCCTGTTCGACCCCGACCTGCCCGTCAAGGTCGCCGCCACCGCCTTCTTCCTCGGCCGGCACGGCGCCGGCGGCGGGATCCCGGCCCTCGACCTCTACCGCGAGGTGCACGCGGCGGCCCCGGGGACGGGCGGCGCGCTGCTGCGCGAGATGCTGCGCAACCCCGTGGCCGTCCCGCGCGCGGTGCCGGGCGAGGACGCCCCGCCGGGCCTGCGCGAGCTCTCCGAGCTGCGACGGAGCTTCTGGGACCTCGCCGGGGCCGGCCCCTCGGCGCGGGAGGCCGTGGTCGACGTCACGGCCGGCCGTCTGGCCGCCTTCGCCGCCTCGTGGCCGCGCTTCGTCCGGCCGCCCGGGTCGGTCTGCTGCTACCTGCAGCCCGTATCCCGCGGCCCGGACGGCGTGCGCGCCGTCGTCAACTCGGTCTCCGCCGGGTACGGCCGAGGGCTGTCGCGGCTGCACCGGCTGGTCGCGCTGGCCGGCGGGGAGGTCCCGCCCGCCGCGGAGATGCGGGCCCCGCAAAGCGACGTGCTGGTGGCCGAGTGCCGGGGGCTGGTGGGCGGCGGGCTCAACGTGCGCGCCGCCACGGCCGACCTCGCCCTGGATCACCCCTTCACCGCCGGGGACGCGGGCCTGCCGGCCCTTTCGCCCGCCGAGCTGACGATCGTCTACGACGCCGGGCGGGACCGGCTCGCGCTGCTCGACGGCGAGGGCCGCGCGGTGCGGCCGGTCCACCTGGGGATGACCGCACAGCATTGGCTGCCGCCGTGGTTGCAGTTCCTCGTGCGGGCGTTCGGCGAGCCGTCCGTGGCGATGGTGCCCGGCTGGGTGTTCCGTACCCGGGGCGAGGTGCCCCCCGAAGGCGAAGTGGAACGCTGGCCCCGGATGGACGTCGGGCGGGTGACGCTCGGCCGGGCTGCGTGGCGGCTGCGCGCCGGCGACTTCCCCGCGCCCGCCAAGGGCGAGGGCGAGGCGGCCTACCTGCCGCGGCTGGCCGCGTGGCTGGATCTGCACGGCGTCCCGCGCCGGTTCTTCGCGCGGGTGGTCGGCCTCGGCGACGGCCTCATGGTGGGGCTGCTGAGCAAGGACCGCAAGCCCATGTACGTCGACGTGACCGACATGCTGCTGCTGACCGGGTTCCTGCGCGCGCTGCGCGACCCCAGGGCGCTGCTGGTGCTGGAGGAGGCCCTGCCCGACCCGGCAGGGGCTCCGCTCTACGGCTCCGGGAGACGGGTCACCGAGTACGTCGTCCAGCTCTCCGAGGGACCGGGCCGATGACCGCGAAGCCGCCGGGCACGGCGGAGACCACCCGGCCCATGACGGCGACGCGGACCGGCGCGAAGGAGACCACCCGGCCCATGACCGCGACGCGAACCGGCGCGAAGGGCGGGATCGGCGGCCTGTGGGTGAGCGCGCACCTGTTCCACTTCGGCGACCTCGACGCCCTGATCACCGGGGTCGTGGCACCGCTGGTGCGGGAGGCGACCGCGGACGGGACGGTGAGCCGCCACTTCTTCCTGCGCTACTGGGAGGGCGGCCAGCACGTGCGGCTACGCCTGTGGGTCCCCGACTCTTCGCGGGCCGCGCACGTCCGTGACCAGGTACGCGATCGTGCCGCGGCCCACTTCGCCGCGCACCCCTCTCCTCCGGTCGACCTGGAGGCCTACCGCGCCTTCGCCGCGACCGTCGCCAGGGGCGAGCGGCGCGAACGGTACGACGAGCGGCTGCACCGCACCGACGCGGTGGAGTTCATCGCCTACCGGCCGGAGCACGCGGCCTACGGCGACGCGGCCTGCGTCGCCGCCGCCGAGCGGCACTTCACGGTGTCCAGCGCGCTCGCCCTCGACGTGCTGGACGCCGGAGTGGGGATGGAGCGGCGCGCCGCCATCGGACTCGCCGCGCTCACCATCGCGCTCGCCGCCTGCGAGCCCGACCTGCCCGCCGCGGCGCGCAGATTCGCCGCGGCCGCCCAGGAGGCGGGCGCCCGGCCGGAGATCCTGGGCGCCGAGGACGACTGGCTCGGCCGCAGGGACGCCCTGCTCGCCCAGACGCGCAAGCTGTGGGAACCGGCGGAGCCCGGCGGCGGCCTGCTCGGCACGTGGGCGTCCTCGATTCGCGCCCTGCGCGACGAGCTCGGCGCGCTGCACGCCGCGGGCAGGTGCGCGCCGGCCGACTCCGGCTCCCCGCACGCCTTCCTGGCCGTGGCGGCGCCGCCGGAGCGCCGCACGGTCCCGCTGATCCTGCTGCGGTGCGCCCACCTGCTTCACAACCGGCTCGGCCTGCGCGCCGGGACGGAGCACCAGGTGTCCTTCCTGGTCGCCCGCACCATGACCGCCCTCGCCGGCCTCACCGACTCCCGGAGGTGGTCCCCGTGACCGGCTCGCCCGCGAACGACGCCCCGACCTGGCACTGCGTGCACGTCCACTACCACGCCCCCGACAAGGACGGCCTGCTGCTGGACGCCGTACGGCCGCTGCTCGACGAGCTGCGCGGCCGGGTGGAGGCGGCGTACGTGCTGCGCCACTGGAGGCAGGGCCCGCACCTGCGGATCAACGTCAAGGCCGCGCCGGAGGCCTGGCGGGAGGTCGTGCGCCCGCGCATCGAGGAGGTCGTCGGCGCCTACCTGCGCGAGCACCCCTCCACGACCGTGCTCGACCCTGCCGAGAGCCTGACCCGGCACCGCCTGCTCGCCGTACGCGAGCAGGAGAACGGCCCGCTCACGCCGTGGCCGCCGGACAACTCCATCCGCGACGCGCCCTACGACTCGCGGCGGCACGTCCTCGGCAGCGACGAGGCGGTGGAGCTGCTCGCCGAGTTCTACGCCGACAGCACGCCGCTGCTGTTCGCCATGCTCGACCACGTGCGCGCGGGCGAGGACGGCCGGCTCGGCGTGGCGTTGAGCCTGATGCTGACCGTCGCGCACACCTCGCACCCCATCTCCCGCAGCTACCTGTCGTACCGCATGCACGCGGAGGGGTTCATCACCTGGGCCGCCGATCCCGAGGCGACCAGGTCCGCCTTCGAACGCGACTTCCGCGAGCGGCGCGACGCACTGACGGGGCGCGTCCGCGCAGTCATCGCCGCGCTGGACGACCCGGCCGCCCCGCCCGTCCCGTTCGTGCGGGAGTGGGCCGCGCTGCTGGAGCGGTACCGCGTACGGGCGGGCACGCTGATGGACGAGGGACGGCTGCCCCAGCCGATGACCAGGCCGGGCGAGGCGTTCGAGGCCCGGCTCGGCGACCTGCCGGTGCCGCAGCGGGAGCCGAACGAACTGCAGCGCCTGATCTTCGACAGCCCGGCCTACCACGAGGCGGTCTTCGCCGACCCCGGCTTCCTGCGCTACCGGGTGCTGCTCAACTACACCTACCTGCACCTCACCCGGATGGGCCTGACGCCGCTCGACAGGCTCCGGATGTGCCACCTGCTGGCCGACGCCGTGGAGGACGTCTACGGCGTGTCCGCCATCGACGCTCTCCGCAGATTCGCCACCGTCAGCGAACCACGTCCCCGGCCCTGACCGCCGCCGGCACGACACACCAGCCGTGCACCCGTCTATGTGTCGGGCCGACCGCCTGCAAACCAGGTGGGCCGCAGTGCGGTGGGAGCGGTCGGGTGCGTGCTGCTGTTCGGGCTCGGCTTCGGCGTCGACACCATCAGCCTGCCGCAACTGCTCGCCGCCCGGTACGGCACCGTCGCCTACGCCACCATCGCCGGACGCGTCGCCTCTTTCTCCATCACCGCCAGGGCCGCCGCCCCGCTCGGCGCGATCGCGCTCGCCCAGGCGGCCGGGTACGGCTGGGTGATGACCGTCGTCGCCGCGGCCTGCTTCATCGCCGCGAGCACTCTTCTCCTCTACCGCCGGCTGTGACCCGGCGTCTGTCGACACGCCTGGCGGGCGGCGTATCGCGCCCCCGGCCATGTCCGTGGCGGCGAGGCGGCCGGCGACGCCGTCAGGCGGATCTCGCGGTCAGGACGCCCGCTGGCCGGCCAACTCGGGGACGGCGATCTCGGCGGGGCGCGGCCGGAGCCGTTCGAGAACGGCGGCCGCCGACCGCACGCCGGACAGACGGGCGAACGCGACGGCGGCCAGCGCCGTGGCAGCGACGGTCGCCAGCCCGGCGAGCTGGAGGGCGGCGCGCGGTCCCAGCGTGTCGCTCATCAGGCCGAGCAGCGGGCCGCCCAGCGCCCCCGAGGCCGCGGACACCACACCGAGCACCGCGATGACCCGGCCGCGCATGTGGTCGGGGCTGTCGAGCTGGGCCCGCGCCGCGACGGCGGTGTCGAGGACGATGGCGCTCGCGGCGATCGGCAGCATCAGGGCGGCGAAGGACATGAGACCGGGCATCAGGCCGCTGGCCATCTGGGTGACGCTCGCCAGCATCGCCGCCCCGAGCAGCAGGCGCACGCTGAGCCTGTGCCGGGACGCCACCGCGATCCCGCCGGAGACGGTGCCGACGGCGAAGACCGTGGAGAGCAGGCCGTAGCCTGACGCTCCCGCCCGCAGCGGGCCCGCGCTCATCGCGGCCATGGTCACCTGGTAGTTGCGGCCCAGGCTGCCGAGGACGAAGGCGAGCGCGAGCAGCACCAGCAGCCAGGGGGTTCGCAGCACGTACCGGACGCTCCCTCGCACACCGAGATCGGTGGATCCCTCGGCGCGCTCCAGGACGTGCAGCTCACCGCGGTTCATGCCGAGCACGGCGGCGATCACGGCGAAGAAGCTCAGGGTGTTGAACAGGAACAGGCCCCTCACACCGGTCAGCGGCAGGAACGCCCCGGCGAGGCTCATCCCGAGGATGCGGGCGCCGGAGCTGATGACCGACCCGAGGGCCATGGCGTTGGGAAGGTCCTCCGGCGGCACGACCTCCCCGCCGAACCGGCCGAGCGTGGGCGCGGTCACCGCGTTGACCAGGCCGGAGGCGACCATGATGCCGTAGACGGCGGCCATCGGCGGAAGCCCGCCCGTCGTGATCAGAGCCAGGGTCGCGGCGAGGGCCGCCTGCGCGGCCTGGGCGGCGAGCACGACCGGTCTGGAGGGGAGCCGGTCGGCGAGGGATCCGCCCCAGAGACCGAGCAGCAGCGTCGGCAGCGCCTGCAGGACGAGGCTGACGCCGACGCTGGTCGCCGACCCGGTGATCGTGAGGATCAGCCAGTTCACGCCGAGGACCTGAGCCCACGTGCCGGCGACGGAGACGAAGTCCGCGACGGCCCACAGCCGGTAGTTGCGGTGCCGCAAGGAGCGCAGCGCCGCGACGGGCAAAGCCACCGTCTCGTCCTTCCATAAGGGGTTTTACGCAGGGACGAACTGGCGCTGACCTGCAACGATTCCGCTATGTCGATGTATGTGCCAATAGTCACATGCTGGATGGATCTATTCGGATGCCTGGATCAAGGGAACCGGGGTGCGACACGCGGCCCGCGCGGTCCTGATCGCACCGCACGGCAGGGCAGGCAGATCGGCCATATCCTTCGGGAGCGGGCAAGGTCGCCGACCCCGTCATCCACGAATTCGTCGGTTCCCTTGACCGCGACCCGGACGACGAAAAAGGAGCGCCCATGACCCCCCGGCCGACGACGAGCGCACCGGCTCCGAGCGAGGAAGACCGGCCGCGCACGCAGTGGGCGGCGATCGCCCTCGTCTACCTCGGCGGAGTCGTCGCGGCGATGAGTTTCGCCAAGTTCGCCTCGGTCGGGCCGGCGGTGGCGGCGCAGCTCGGGCTGTCACTGTCGCAATTGGGCTGGGTGATCTCGGCGGTCGTCGGTGTGGGAGCCGTCGCCGGCCTGCCCGCCGGGTACCTGATCCGCCGCTTGGGCGTGGAGAGAGCACTGATCTCCGGCCTGGCACTGATCGCGGCGGCGAGCCTGGCGAGTGTGACGGCGCGCGACTTCGCCTGGCTGCTCACCGCCCGTGGCATCGAAGGCGCCGGATATCTCCTGGTCACCATCTCCTGCCCGGCGCTGATCCTCCGTCTCGCCCACGAACGGGACCGCGGCGTCGCCCTGTCGATCTGGGCCACGTTCGTGCCGGTGGGCATCGGGGCAGGCACGCTCGCCGGCGGCGCGCTCGGCTCCGCTCTGGGCTGGCGCGGCTGGGTCGTGCTGGTCGCCGGGCTGACGTTACTGATGGCGCCGGTCGTCTGGGCGTTCCTCCCACGCGGGCCGGTGGGATCGGCGGCGGCCGGGCCCGTCCCCGGGGTGCGGGCACTGAGGCGGCCGACGGCGCTGGCCGGGGCGTTCTCCGTGAACGTGCTGGTGACCATGCCGGTGGTCGTGCTGCTGCCCACGCTCCTGATCGAGCAGTACGGACGCTCGGCCGCCGCCGCGGGCGCCATGACCTCGGTGATCTCGCTGATCGGCGTGCTCGGGGGGCTGTCCGTCGGCCTGCTGCTCCGCCGGGGCACGCCGGCTCGCGTCCTGACGCTGTCCGGGCTCCTCGCTCTGCCGGCCGCCTGGCTCACCTACGGCGGTGAGGGCTCGCCGGTCCTCGCGCTGGCCGGCGCCGGCGTCATCTCCGTCGTGAACGGCTTGCTGGGCGCCCTCGCCATCGCGACCCTCCCTCTGGTGCTGGAGCACCTGGATCACGCCGATGTCGGCAACGGCGTGATCGCCCAGGCGGGCAGCATCGGCGCGCTGCTCGGCCCGCCGCTGTTCGGCCTGGTGGCCGGCGGGTTCGGCTACCAGGCCCTCGTGCCGGTCATCGTGGTCGGGATGCTCATCACCGTCGGCTCGATGCTGCTGGTCGGCGAACGACGCGGCCCGGCCGTCCGGTGAACCACCGCCATGATCCGGCCCGGCCGTCCGGTGAACCCGATGCGGCGGGTGAGGAAGCCTGCCAGCAGTGTCACCGGTCACGGCGTCGAGTCTGTCGTAGCGGACCTTGGCCGGCACCGGGTACATCATGACCAACAGGCCGGCCGCGATGGGCAGGGAGATCCCTCCGATCTCCACTCTGGACAACACGTCGTTCAGACCGGGGATCAGCCGGCCGAGCCCGAGGCCCAGCGCCATCGCGACGATGATCCACGCCGCCAGGAAGCGATCGAGGGTGGAGAGCTTGCCGGCGACGCCGGCGGCGTCGCCGCCCGGCAGGCCGCTCGTCCGTCCGGTGGTCACGGGCAGGCCCTTTTGACATCGGCGGCGGCGGTGGCGCGGGCGGTCTCGGCCAGCTCGCCGAACCGGTCGGCGAGGGCGGCGAAGATCTCGGGCCTGAGCCGGTAGTACGTGAAGCGCCCGCAGGGCTCGGTGTCGACGACGCCCGCGTCGCGCAGCACCCTCAGGTGGTTGGAAAGGTTGGTCTGGCGCGCCCCGGTCTCCTCGACCAGGTGCGTGGTGCACAGCGTCTCGCGGGCGAGCAGGGTCACGATCCGCAGCCTGAGCGGGTCGGCCAGCGCTCTGATCAGATCAGCATCTACTGACATCAGCATGCACTGATACTCTCACATCAGTCGACGCCGAAGCCGCCCACGAAAGGATCTTGATGTGACCACCAGCAAGCCCAGTGTCCTGTTCGTCTGCGTGCACAATGCCGGACGCTCCCAGATGGCGGCCGGGTTCCTGCGCCATCTCGCGGGCGATCGCGTCGAGAAGCCGATCACCGAACTCACCGGCTGACGCCGACCGCCTCCGGCGGACGGCGCTCACTCCCGGCTTCGCCGAGGAGAGAGCTGGTCGAATCGTTTCGATTTCGCCGCCGCGCACCTGGACCACGCGCTCTGGACGGCCGTCCAAAGGGAAGGGAGGATGACGCCGGCCCGACATCACGAGGGCCGCCATCACCGATTGAAACTTTCACAGCGTCGCATCCGCGAGAGTGCGATCTTCCGTTGAATAACGGCAGATCGGACCGGATCGGTACGCGGACGCCGCCGGACGGGCGACGCGCCCGAGCCTTGACGAAGGTTCCTCACGTCGTGTTTGCTCCGCCAGACCACCATCCACGAAATAATTTCGACGGTCAGAGCGCAGCGACGATGTTATCGCTAACAACCAATCGATTCGATCTGACTCGTCCTGCGGACCTCGAATACGGACAAACCTGTCCCACCGAACCGGTGACCGGCTTCGCGTGATGACGATCGAAAGGCGGAGCGTCATGCCCCTTGGAAAGCTGAGAAAGGCGCTCGCGGTCGGTGCGAGCGCGTTGATCGCCGCTGCCGGCCTGGTCGGCTCCGGCGCCGGCGCCGCGCAGGCCGCGGGATCGCAGTCGTGTGACATCTACGCCGCGGGCGGCACGCCATGTGTGGCGGCGCACAGCACGACCCGGGCGCTGTACGGGGCGTACAACGGCTCGCTGTACCAGGTGCGCCGCTCATCGGACAACACCACCCGCGACATCGGGCTGCTGAGCGAGGGCGGAGTGGTCAACGCCGCCGCGCAGGACTCGTTCTGTGCCGGCACCACCTGCCTGATCAGCATCATCTACGACCAGTCCGGCCGGGGCAACCATCTCACCCAGGCGCCCCCCGGCTACTGGAAGGGCCCCGCCGCGGGCGGATGGGACAACCTCGCGAACGCGACCGCGGCGCCGATCACCATCGGCGGCCAGAAGGCCTACGGCGTCCGCGTGGAACCCGGTACCGGCTACCGCAACAACAACACCAACGGCGTGGCCAAGGGCGACCAGCCCGAGGGGATCTACGCCGTCGTGGACGGCACGCACTACAACCAGTGGTGCTGCTTCGACTACGGCAACGCGCAGACCGATGGCCAGGCCGACGCCCCCGCCATCATGGAGACCGTCTACTTCGGCGCCAACAAGCAGTGGGGCTACGGGGACGGAGCCGGCCCCTGGATCATGGCCGACCTGGAGTGGGGACTGTTCTCCGGGGTGAACGCGGGCCACAACACCCTCCCGTCGATCAACCACCGTTTCGTCACCGCCATGGTCAAGGGTGAGCCCAACCACTGGGCGATCCGGGGCGGGAACGCGCAGTCGGGCGGCCTGACGAACTACTTCGACGGACGGCGCCCCAACGGCTACAACCCGATGAAGAAGGAGGGCGCCATCCTGCTCGGCATCGGCGGCGACAACAGCGTCTCCGGCCGCGGCACCTTCTTCGAGGGCGTGATGACCTCCGGCTACCCGACGGCCGACACCGAGAACGCCGTCCAGGCCAACATCACCGCGGCAGGCTACGCGCCGTCGGGCGGCACCCCGCAGCAGGGCTCCCAGATCGTGGGCGGCCAGTCCAACCGGTGCGTCGAGGTGCCGAACAGCAGCACCACCAACGGCACCCAGGTGCAGATCTGGGACTGCGGCAGCGGCGCCAACCAGCGGTGGACCTCCACCTCCGGCAAGCAGCTGCAGGTGTACGGCAACAAGTGCCTGGACGCCAGCGGGCAGGGCACCGCGAACGGCACCCAGGTGATCATCTGGGACTGCAACGGCGGCACCAACCAGCAGTGGAACGTCAACTCCAACGGCACCATCACCGGCGTGCAGTCCGGACGGTGCCTGGACGCCAACGCCGCCGGCACGGCCAACGGCACCAAGCTCATCCTCTGGTCCTGCAACGGCCAGGCCAACCAGCGATGGAGCCTGCGCAGCTGACCCGTCCCGGCCCGGCGGGCAGGGCGACGCCCGAGCTCGCCGGGCCGCAGGATGCGGGGCCCGCCATGGCCGGCACGCGACGGCCATGACCGGCCGGCGAGGACGGCGAGGGCGGGGGCGGGGGCTGATCGAAGACGCGCGACTTCCGAGGCGGGCGGCACCGGCGACGGCGCCGCCCGCGGTCGTGCGCCGCCCCTCCTCCACGTTCGTCGCCGCGACTTCACATCCGCCTGCCAGGCGGTGTACGAGTTGTCAACCTTGCCGACATTTCGCTGGAGTCACCGGGTAACAACGCGCTGCGAGCATGCGCGACATGCGGGCCACCGAAACGCATTGCCCCTACTGCGCTCTGCAGTGCGGGATCGCGCTGACCGTGGACGAGACGCCGGTCCGCTTGAGTCCGACCGACTTCCCGGTCAACCGGGGCGGACTGTGCGCCAAGGGCTGGACCGCCGCCGAACTGCTCGGCCACCGTGACCGGCTGCTCACCCCGCTGGTCCGCGAGGTGCCCGGCGACCGTGCCAGCCCGCTGCGGGAGGCCGGCTGGGACGAGGCGCTCACGCTGGTCGCCGACACGATCAAGGCCACGCAGCAGCGGTTCGGCCCCGACAGCGTCGGCGCGTTCGGCGGCGGCGGGCTGACCAACGAGAAGGCGTACACGCTCGGCAAGTTCGTCCGGGTCGCGTTGCGGTCGTCGGCGATCGACTACAACGGCCGGTTCTGCATGTCGTCGGCGGCCACCGCGGCGAACCGCTCGTTCGGGGTGGACCGCGGGCTGCCGTTCCCGCTGGCGGACATCGCCGAGGCCCGGACCGTGCTGCTGGCCGGAGCCAACCCGGCGGACACCATGCCGCCGTCCATGCAGTACCTGCACGCCGGACGGGCGTCCGGCGCCAAGCACATCGTGGTGGACCCGCGGACCACGGCCACCGCGGCCGGCGCGTACCTGCACCTGCAACCGCTGCCCGGCACGGACCTGGCGCTCGCCAACGGCCTTCTGCACATCGCGATCCGCGAGGGCCTGGTCGACGACGCCTACATCCGGGACCGGACCACCGGCTTCGAGGGCGTCCGCGTGGCGACCAACCTGTACTGGCCGCAGCGGGTGGAGCGGATGACCGGGGTGCCGGAGGCGAGCCTGCGCGAGACGGTCCGGCTGCTGGCCGCCGGCGGCCCGGCGATGATCCTCACCGCGCGCGGCGCGGAGCAGCACAGCAACGGCACCGACACCGCTCAGGCGTACCTGAACCTGGCCCTGGCCCTGGGCCTGGCCGGGAGGCCGTACTCCGGGTACGGGACGATCACCGGGCAGGGCAACGGGCAGGGCGGCCGCGAGCACGGGCAGAAGGCGGACCAGCTGCCCGGCTACCGGCGGCTGGACGACCCGGCCGCGCGGGCGCACGTGGCCGCCGTGTGGGGCATCGACCCGGACGAGCTGCCACGGCCGGGCCGGTCCGCGTACGAGATGCTCGACCGTCTCGGCACCGACGGCGGCGTGCGGGTGCTGCTCGTGCTGGCCAGCAACATCGTCATCTCCGCGCCGCACGCCAACCGGGTCGCCGGGCGGCTGAACGCCCTGGATCTGCTGGTCGTCTCGGACATCTTCCTCTCCGAGACCGCGGCCATGGCCGACGTCGTGCTCCCGACCGCGCAATGGGCCGAGGAGGAGGGCACGATGACCAACCTGGAGGGTCGCGTGCTGCGCCGCAAACGGGCCCTTCCGCCGCCGCCGGGGGTCCGCACCGACCTCGCGATGCTGGCCGAGCTGGCCGAGCGGCTGGGCCGCGGGCGGTACTTCAGCACCGATCCGCGCACGGTCTTCGACGAGCTGCGGCGGGCCAGCGCGGGCGGGATCGCCGACTACGCGGGCATCAGCTACGAGCGGATCGAGGCGGAGCAGGGCGTGTTCTGGCCCTGCCCCGCCGTGGACCACCCCGGTACTCCGCGGCTGTTCGCCGACCGTTTCCCCACCCCCGACGGCCGGGCCCGGTTCGTCCGCGTCGAGCACCGCGACCCCGACGAGCTGCCGGACCACGACTACCCGTACGTGCTGACCACCGGCCGCAACATGCAGCAGTACCAGAGCGGCAACCAGACCCGGCGGGTGAGCGCCCTGGCCGACGCCCTGCCGGAACCGCGCGCCGAGATGCACCCCGACCTGGCACGCCGGCACGGCGTCGCCGACGGCGACATGGTGGAGTTGCGCACCCGCCGCGGCCGGGCGGTGTTCCGGGCCGTGCTCACTCCCGGCATCCGGCCCGACACCGTCTTCGCCCCGTTCCACTGGACCGGCGCCAACCTGCTCACCAACCCGGCCCTGGACCCGCACTCCAAGATGCCCGCGTTCAAGGTGTGCGCGGTCGCCATCGCCCCCATCGACGAAGGGACCAGTCACGTGCACTCCACACCCCGCTTCCTGCAAGGCGTGTTCGCTTTCGAGGGCAAGGGACTCGACCAGCCGGTGCCGGTCGACGGCGCGCTGAGCTACGTCGTGCCGGCCGGGATCACCACCCAGGCGGTCTACTTCCGCGGCGGCAACGCGACCGACGAACTGATCTGCGTGGTGCTGATGCGCGACGGCAAGCCGATGCGCTGGTTCCCGATCGGCGCGAAGTCCGACGTGCACATCCCGCTGCGCGTGGTCGAGGACCTGGACTCCGGCACGGCCGTGGAACTCTACCTCTGCGCTCCGCCGGGGGTGGCCGGGATGGTCGTGGTCGACCTGGGCCTGATGGAGGTCTGATGAAGCGCAGACTCGTGGTCGTCGGCAACGGGATGGCCGGGGCCCGTACCGTCGAGGAGATCCTGGCCCGCGGTGGCGGCGACCGGTTCGTCATCACGGTGTTCGGCGACGAGCCGTACGGCAACTACAACCGGATCATGCTGTCCAACGTCCTGGCCGGCGTCGAGGACGAGTCCGGGATCTTCCTCAACGACATGGCCTGGTACGCGGACAACGGCATCATCCTGCACTCCGGCCGCCGGGTCACCCGCGTCGACAGGTACGCCAGGCGGGTCTACGCCGACGACGGCACGTCGACGCCGTACGACAAGCTGATCATCGCCACCGGCAGCAGCGCGTACATCCCGCCGATCCCTGGGATCCGCCGGCCGGGCCGCGGCTTCCACCAGGGCGTCTTCGCGTTCCGCACCCTCGACGACACCCGCGCCATGATGCGTTACACCCGTGAGCACGAACGCGCGGTGGTGATCGGCGGCGGCCTGCTCGGCCTGGAGGCCGCCCGCGGCCTGCAGAACCACATCGGCCATGTGACGCTGGTGCACGCCGCGGGGCATCTGATGAACGCCCAGCTCGATCCGCAGGCCGGCGCGATCCTGCGGCGCAGCGTCGAACGGCTGGGCATCGAGGTGGTCACCGGCGCGCGCACCACCGAGATCCTCGGCAAGCACGCGGTCACCGGCATCAAGCTCGACGACCGCCGGCAGATCCCGTGCGACGTGGTGGTGATCGCCGCGGGCATCCGCGCCAACGCCGAGGTCGCGGAGGTCAGCGGGCTCGTGGTCGAGCGCGGCGTCGTCGTCGACGACCAGATGCGCTGCCTGGACGAGCCGGACATCTACGCCGTCGGCGAGTGCGTGCAGCACCGCGGCCAGACGTACGGGCTGGTCGCACCGCTGTGGGACCAGGCCAGGGTGCTCGCCGACCACATCACGGGGAAGGACCCGCACGCCGCCTACCACGGCTCCCGGGTCGCCACGAAGCTCAAGGTGGCCGGCGTCGACGTCGCGGCGATGGGCGTGAAGGAGCCCGAGCGCGAGGACGACGAGACGCTGGTCTTCAGCGAGCGGAAGAAGGGCGTCTACAAGAGCATCATCGTCCGGGACGGCCGGCTGGTCGGCGCCACCCTGCTCGGCGACGTCAGGAAGGTCGCGTTCCTGATGCAGGCGTTCGACCGCGGGCTGCCGCTGCCGGAGGAGCGGATGGAGCTGCTGTTCGACCTCGGCGCGCCGTCCGCCGAGGTGAGCGCCGCGGAGCTGGCCGACGACGCCCAGGTCTGCAACTGCAACGGCGTCACCAAGGGCATGATCACGGCCTGTGTCGGCGACGGGTGCAAGACGGTCACCGGGGTGATGGACAAGACCAGGGCCGGCAGGGGCTGCGGCACCTGCAAGGGCCTGGTCGCGCAGATCGTCGAGTGGGCCGCCGGAGGCGCGGTCGAGGAGGATCCCGCGGCCTCCTGGTACGTGCCCGGTGTGCCGATGCCCAAGCCCGAGCTGATGAGGGCCATCCGCGAGCACGAGCTGAAGTCGGTCTCCGCGGTGTTCGCCACGCTGGCGCCGGGCGGCGAGGAGGACGCCAAGAGCAAGATGGGCCTGGCGTCGCTGCTCAAGATGATGTGGGACGACGAGTACGTGGACGAGCGCGACGCCCGGTTCATCAACGACCGGGTGCACGCCAACATCCAGCGCGACGGCACGTTCTCCGTGGTGCCGCAGATGAAGGGCGGTGTCACCACCCCGGCCCAGCTGCGCAGGATCGCCGAGGTCGCCGAGAAGCACGGCGTGCCGATGGTGAAGCTGACCGGCGGCCAGCGCATCGACCTGCTCGGCATCCCGAAGGAGAACCTCCCGGAGATCTGGGCCGACCTGGACATGCCGTCGGGCTACGCGTACGGCAAGAGCTTCCGCACGGTGAAGACCTGCGTGGGCTCGGAATTCTGCCGCTTCGGGGTGGGCGACTCGACCGCGCTCGGCATCGCCATCGAGGAGCGCTACCAGGGCATCGAGGGCCCGGGCAAGATGAAGCTGGCGGTCACCGGGTGCCCGCGCAACTGCGCCGAGGCCTACGTCAAGGACCTGGGCGTGGTGGCGATCGACGGCGGCAGGTGGGAGATCTACGTCGGTGGCGCGGCCGGCGCGCACGTGCGCAAGGGCGACCTGCTGGCCACGGTGGACTCCGCCGACGAGGTCATCACGCTGACCGGCCGGTTCCTCCAGTACTACCGGGAGAACGCCGGCTGGCTCGAGCGCACGTACGCGTTCGTCCCGAGGGTCGGCATCGAGCGCATCCGCCGCATCGTCGTGGAGGACTCCGACGGCATCGCCGCCGAACTGGACGCCGCGATGGCCAGGTCCGTGGCGGCGTACCGGGATCCGTGGAGGGAACGGGCCGCGCCGGTGACACCCGGGCAGTTCCGCGCGTCGCTGCCGCTGATCGCACCGGCGCGGATCCCGGTGCGGGAGCCCGGCCCGGCCCGCACCCCGGAACCGGCGGTGCCGGCGAACGGCTCCGCGGGGAACGGCTCGGCGGCGAACGGCTCGGCGATGACCGGCTTCTCGTCCTCGCCGGAACGGGACGCGTGATGGCCGGCGTGACGACCCGGCACCGGCTCGGGCCGCTTGAGGAGATCCCGATCGGCGAGGGCCGGGCCTACGCCGTGGGCGACCTGATGATCGCCGTCTTCCGGCTCCGCGACGGCGGCGTCCGCGCGGTGTCCGCCGTGTGCCCGCACGCCGGCGGCCCGCTCGCCGACGGGCTGGTCGATCGGCGGGTCGTGGTCTGCCCGCTGCACCAGCACACCTTCGACCTCGGCACCGGATGCTCCGCCACCGGACAACCACCGCTCACCGTCTACCCGGTCGTCGTGGACCACGACGGCCGGATCGTCCTGGAGGTATGACACGCGCGCGGTCGATACCGGCGGGCTTCCGGCACATCCGCGGGGGCCCGCGTGACCCGTGTCGCGGCGCCGCGCGCTTCCGGCGTGCGTTGCTCGCCGCCACGGCGGAGCTCGCCCCCGGATCCCGGCGGCGCCGGCGGTGAGCCGCTCGCGGGCGCCGGAAGGCGCCTGCCGGTGCGGCCCTGGGGAACGACGCTGTCGATCATGTCTGTTCCTCCGCTGGAACATCGATCGGGCAGAAGGCGGGACGTACGGTTGCGGCGGTCGACGTACGGAGCGGCGAAACCGCGTTGAGCTGCGATTCTGTCGCTGGGCACCCAGGTGGAGCGAGCACGGCCCTGCCTGGTGAGCCATTTTGCGGATTGTTGCGAAATGTGTCAAGAAAGTGCGCGAAAGCTTTCGGTCGCATTAACCGGATAAGCGCCCCTTCACGTGCGACGACGCGGGGAACCTCCGTTGAAACGTTTCGGAGTCGAGGCGATCACTCGCTCTCATCGGCGAGGCGCCCGGACGGCCGCGATCATGCCCGCCGCGCCCCGCACACCATGACCCGGACGACTCTGAAACTTTCGGCAACAGATCCCAAGTTTCAATAGCGCCAGCCTGGGCTTTTGCGTATTCAGCGGGCTTTCCGCGACTCAACACAGACCCGATCGCCCGGTCACGTAGACCGACCAGGCGAAATGCGCCCGCACGAGACCTCTAGCAAGATCAAGTTTCCGATATATTTCAGAAAGTTGTTGACAGCTCGACGGAGGCGGATTCACACTTTCGCCATCGACGAACCCAATCACCGTCGATCCGGGTCACTCCGCCACGACCTGGTCCTCCGGTCGTCGCCTGCACCGCGACCGGCGATCCCCGCCGCGTTGAATGACGCCGACGCGCGGCGAACCTCATCCTGTGCCACAGGCAGCCCCCGGGTTGTCCCGCGCTGCCCGGCCTCCCCCGGCCGGCCTTCACCAGGAGGAAGCACGCGTATGAACGATGCCCCCGCCCACCCGAAGAGCCGCGGACGCAGTCGCATCTGGCGGCGCGTCAGCCGTGCCTGCGTCATAGCGGCGGCCGCGGTCATGATGCTGCCCGGCACCGCCGACGCGGCCGTGACCACCAACCAGACCGGCACCAACAACGGCTACTTCTTCTCGT
>NZ_JBHSFP010000021.1:0-157511 GCF_042654065.1 Sphaerisporangium dianthi
ACCGGTCTGCTGGGTTTGGCGGCGGCTCCGGCCATCGCCTACACCGCCAGCTGGGCCGGCTGGTTCGCCAGTGCCTACGGGTACGGCCGCAACTGGGACCAGGCCACCTCCAGCGGATGGCGGTACTGGGTGTTCAGCTCGGCGCGGTCGTGGGTGGACTACCAGTTGCAGGTGCTCACCTTCCACACCGGCCTCGCCCGGCCGCACGCCTACCAGTCGTGGCCCTGGGAGTGGCCGCTGCTGCTGCGTCCGGTCGCGTTCTTCTACGAGAGCCCGAACGGCTGCGGGGCCGCCAAGTGCTCGCAGGCGGTGCTCGGGGTGGGCACGCCGGTGATCTGGTACGGCGCGCTGGTCGCGTTGATCGCGCTGGTGGCCTGGTATGTGGCCACCCGCGACTGGCGGGCCGGCGCGGTGCTGCTGACCTACGGCGTGGGACTGCTGCCGTGGGTGTACTACGCCATCACCGACCACCGCACCATGTTCCTGTTCTACATGGCACCCATAGTGCCCTTCATGATCCTCGCGCTGGTGCTGGCCGCCGGGCTGCTCATCGGGCCCGCGCGCGCGCAGGGGAGGCGCAGGGCCGTCGGGGCCGCGGTCACCGGGGCGCTCATGCTGCTCGCCATCGCGAATTTCGCCTGGCTGCACCCCGTGCTGTCGGCCGAGCTGCTGCCCTACGACGAGTGGTACCGGCGCATGTTCTTCCCCCGCTGGATCTAGCCCGGCGGATCCAGCCGCGTCTGGAAGGACGGCGAGGCTACGCGGCGGGGTCCAGGCGCGCCTCTTCGGACGGCGCCGCTTCGCGGGAGCGGGACGGGCGCAGGCCATGGCGTACGACGATGGCGGCGGACAGGAAGGCCAGCGGCGCGGCGGGCAGCAGGTAGCGGTAGTCGAACTCGGCGGTGGCGGCCGGAGCGACCACCAGGGCGGCCGCCGCCACCAGCGGCAGCAGCGCGGGCCCGCCCAGCCGGCGCCAGCGCACGACCACCCCGGCCGCGCCCACCAGCATCACCAGCCCGAGCACGAGGCCGGGCATGGCGGCGACGCGCTGGTAGCGCTCCATGAACGTCGCCCACGGCCAGTACACCTTGGTGCTGGCCCTGCCCTGCTCGTAGGCCACCATGTCGCGGTCGGTCCAGCCCAGGTAGCTCGGCCAGTGGGGCAGCGACGTCAGCAGCCGCACCGGGTCTCTGCCGCTCACGCCCTTGCTGTCGAACTGGTACTGGTTCCAGGTGATGGGGTCGGGGAAGACGGCGGCCTGCGAATGGCGGTCCCAGCGGAAGCTCCGCAGCAGGTCGCCGACGACGGCGGACAGGTAGTCGCCGGGCTGGGCGAGGATCGCCCGCCTGGCGAACCTGCTCGCCGCTTCGTTGATCGAGCGGTCGAACTTGTCGGTGCCGTAGCGGTGCAGGACCTCGCCCAGCCCGTTGTTCCACAGATAGAGCTGGGAGAACTTGCTGCGCTCGACGTTGGGGTTGTTGCACAGCGGGATGAGGTCCTGCTCGCGCTGGAGATCAGGCTTGATCTTGGTGCAGTCGGCGAACTTGGCGGTGCGCATGTACAGGATGAGCCCGTCGCTCTGCGTCATCGCGAACTGGCCGTTGACGGCGTTGAACCACCCCATGTAGGCGACCACCGGCACCGCGCAGGCGATGACGACGGCGGCCACGGGTTTCCAGTGGGTGCGTTTGATCAGCAGGAAGACCACGACGACGGCGAGGATCGGCAGGCCGATGCTGCGCGTCAGCGCCGTGAGCGCCAGCAGCAGGCCGATGGCGGCGCCCGCCTTCCACGACAGCCGCCTGTGCCACAGGATCAGCGTGACCACGCCCACGATGAGCAGGGTGAACATGGTGTCCGACATGATCATGTGTTCGAGCTGGATCTGGTAGGCGTCGAACAGCACGGGCACGGTGGCCAGGGTCGCCCCCCAGTCGGGGAGCCCAAATTTGCGCCTCAGAAGCGCATAGACGAGGACCGCCGTCGCCAGGCCCATGAGGTGCTGGGTAAAGACCACCAGTGCGAAGCTGTGGAACGGTTTGAGCATGAGCAGCCAGAACCCGTACCCGTCCGGGCGGATGGGGTGCGGGCGGGGGTGCAGGGCGACCGAGACGTACTCATAGGAGTCGTTGAACCACATCGCCGGCCCGTAGCCCAGCATGGCGATCACGCGCAGGACCGCGCCGAGCGCGCAGGCGATCACGAAGAGCCGCCGCCGCCTCAGAAACCCCAGGAAGCGCGCACCCCTGCGCGGCGTCGGCAGGCCGGCCTGTGCCGGGTCGGCAACGGTCACCATGGATTACAGGATGCCAGCCCTTTCGACGTCTTGACCCGAGCACCGGGGGGCAGAGGGCATCATGGTTGAACTACGCAGACGATGATCGAGGCACGAACGAGGGGTTTCGACGTGGAACTGACCGTGGTCATGCCATGCCTGAACGAGGCGGAGACCGTCGAAACGTGTGTCCGCAAGGCAGTGGCGTGCATGGCGGAGCATGGCATCGAGGGTGAGGTGGTGATCGCCGACAACGGCAGCACCGACGGATCCCAGCAGCTTGCCCGCGACGCCGGAGCCCGGGTGGTCCACGTGGACGCCAAGGGGTACGGCAACGCTCTCATCGGCGGCATCCGCGCCGCGCGCGGCCGCTACGTGATCATGGGCGACGCCGACGACTCCTACGACTTCACCGCGCTGCTGCCCTTCGTGGAGGAGCTGCGCGCCGGCGCCGACCTCGTCATGGGCAACCGCTTCCGCGGCGGCATCGCCCCGGGCGCCATGCCCCCGCTGCACCGCTATCTCGGCAACCCGGTGCTGTCGTTCATCGGCCGGCTGTTCTTCCCCAGCGCCATCCGCGACTTCCACTGCGGCCTGCGCGGGTTCCGCCGCGACTCCATTCTCAAGCTCGGCCTGCAGACCGGCGGCATGGAGTTCGCGAGCGAGATGGTCGTCAAGGCCACCCTGCAGGGCCTGGCCGTGCGCGAGGTGCCGACGACGCTCAGCCCCGACGGCCGCTCCCGCCCGCCGCACCTGCGCTCCTGGCGCGACGGCTGGCGCCACCTGCGCTTCCTGCTCCTGTACAGCCCGCGGTGGCTGTTCTTCATCCCCGGCCTGGTCCTGATGGCCATCGGCCTGACCGTCGGCACGGCGCTGACCTTCGGCCCGGTCTACATCGGCAAGCTCGCCTTCGACATCGACACCCTGGTCGGCGCGTCGGCGGGGGTCGTCATCGGCTTCCAGGCGGTGCTGTTCGCGCTGTTCACCAAGGTGTACGCCGCCGAAGAGGGCTTCCTGCCGGAGGACAGGCGCATCGCGCGGCTGGTCGACGTGGTGACGCTGGAGAAGGGCCTGGTGGCGGGCGGCCTGCTCGCTCTCGCCGGCCTCGGGGGCCTGGTGGCCTCGCTGGCCCACTGGCAGGTGCGCAACTTCGGCGCGCTCATCCCGGCCGAGTCCCTTCGCCTGGTCGTCCCGTCGGCGACCGCGCTCATCATGAGCTTCCAGACCATCTTCGCGTCGCTGTTCATCAGCATCCTCGGCATCCGCCGCACCAAGGAGACCCCGGTCGACGTCGCCGCCTCCGCGGCCGAGGAGGCCGCCGAGGCCGTGCAGCGCGAGGCCACTCCGGCCGCCTGACCCGCCGTTCCTCCGCCAGAGCCGCCCGGCAGCGTGCCGGGCGGCTCTGCGGCGTCTTGGCGCCACTCGTGCAAACGGTTCGAGACGTTCCGCCGGGGCATCTAGGCTTGTGCCATGTCCCAGCACATCTTGACCGCCGTCGCGTGGCCGTACGCGAACGGCCCCCGCCACATCGGGCACGTCTCGGGTTTCGGCGTGCCGTCCGACGTCTTCAGCCGCTACCAGCGGATGGCGGGCAACAAGGTGCTGATGGTGAGCGGCACCGACGAGCACGGCACGCCCATCCTGGTGCAGGCCGACAAAGAGGGCGTGAGCCCCCGCGAGCTCGCCGACCGCTACAACCGGGTGATCGCCGAAGACCTCACCGCCCTCGGCCTTTCCTACGACCTGTTCACCCGCACCACGACCAGCAACCACTACGCCGTCGCCCAAGAGATCTTCAAGGGCCTGTACGCCAACGGCTACGTCTTCCCGAAGACCACGATGGGCGCGGTCTCGCCGACCACCGGCCGCACGCTGCCCGACCGCTACATCGAGGGCACCTGCCCCATCTGCGGGTACGACGGCGCGCGCGGCGACCAGTGCGACAACTGCGGCAACCAGCTCGACCCGATCGACCTGATCAACCCCCGCAGCAAGGTCAACGGCGAGAAGCCCAAGTTCATCGAGACCGAGCACTTCATGCTCGACCTGCCGGCCTTCACCGAGGCGCTCGGCACCTGGCTGCAGTCCAAGCAGGGCGAGTGGCGCCCCAACGTGCTCAAGTTCTCGCTGAACCTCCTCGGCGACCTGCAGCCGCGCGCCATCAGCCGCGACCTCGACTGGGGCGTGCCGATCCCGCTGGACGGCTGGAGCGACCGCGGCGACAAGCGGCTGTACGTCTGGTTCGACGCCGTCATCGGCTATCTCAGCGCCTCCGTCGAGTGGGCCCGCCGGTCCGGCGACCCCGACGCCTGGCGGCAGTGGTGGCAGAACCCCGACGCCCGTGGCTACTACTTCATGGGCAAGGACAACATCGTCTTCCACTCCGAGATCTGGCCGGCGATGCTGCTGGGCTACAACGGCGAGGGCGCGCGGGGCGGCACCCCGGGCTCCCTCGGCAAGCTCGCCCTGCCGTCCGAGGTCGTCTCCAGCGAGTTCCTCACCATGGAGGGCCGCAAGTTCTCCTCCAGCCGCCAGGTCGTGATCTACGTCCGCGACTTCCTCGAGCGGTACGACGCCGACGCCCTGCGCTACTACATCGCCGTGGCCGGCCCCGAGAACCAGGACACCGACTTCACCTGGTCCGAGTTCGTGAACCGCAACAACGGCGAGCTGGTCGCCGCCTGGGGCAACCTGGTCAACCGTTCGATCTCGATGGCCGCGAAGAACTTCGGCGCGGTGCCCGAGGCCGGCGAGCTGACCGACGCCGACCGCGTGCTGCTCGAGCGCAGCCGCGCGGCGTTCCCCGCCGTCGGCGCCGAGCTCGGCAGGTCCCGGCTGAAGAACGCCGTCACCGAGGCGTTCGACGTCGTCCGGGACGCCAACCGCTACCTGGCCGAGCAGGAGCCCTGGAAGCTCAAGGACGACCCCGAGCGGGTGAAGTCCATCCTGCACGTCGCGCTCCAGGTCGTCGACGACGCCAAGACCCTGCTCACCCCGTTCCTGCCCGGCTCGTCGAACAAGGTGCACGCCATGCTCGGCGGCGAGGGCGTGTGGTCGGGCATGCCGCAGATCCGCGAGGTGGACGACGAGGACGGCCGTCACTACCCGGTCATCACCGGCGAGTACGACGGCGCGGCGACCTGGGAGTCCAAGCCCATCCGGGCGGGCGTCCCGCTGGCCCCGCCGACGCCGCTGTTCGCCAAGCTCGACCCCAAGGTCGTGGACGAGGAGCTCGCCCGCCTCGACACCCCGCCGTCCGAGTGACGCGCCGCAGCACGATGGGGGAGCACCGGTGACCGACCTTCCCTCCGCGCCGAGACCGCTCGGCGCGGAGGTCTTCGACAGCCACTGCCACCTGGACATCATGGTCGGCGACCGCAAGGCGTCCTCCGGAGACCCGGTGGCGCTCGCCGCGCAGGCCGCGAGCGGCGGGGTCGAGCGCATCCTCGCCGAGGCGCGGGCGGTCGGCGTCACCCGGCTGGTGACGGTCGGCTACGACCTGCGCTCCTCACGGTGGAACGCCGAGACCGCCCGCCGGCACGAGGACGTCTACGCGGCCGTGGCGATCCACCCCAACGAGGCGCACGCCGCCACGCCCGAGGTCCTCGCCGAGATCGAGAAGCTCGCCGGCGAGCCGCGGGTGCGCGCTGTGGGCGAGACGGGCCTCGACTACTTCCGCGACTGGGCCTCGCATGACGACCAGCAGGCGTCCTTCCGCGCGCACATCGAGATCGCCAAGCGCACGGGCAAGGCCCTGGTGATCCACGACCGCGACGCCCACGACGACGTCCTGCGCGTCCTCGCCGAGGAAGGCGCCCCCGACGTGGTGGTGTTCCACAGCTTCTCCGGGGACGCCGCCATGGCCAGGCGCTGCGTCGAGGCGGGGTACGTCATGTCGTTCTCCGGGCCCGTCACCTACAAGAACGCCGCCAACCTCCGTGAGGCGGCCCGGGTGGCGCCGCCCGAGCTCATCCTGGTCGAGACCGACGCCCCCTACCTGCCGCCCACCCCGCACCGCGGCAAGCCGAACGCGCCCTACCTCATCCCGCTGACGCTGCGCTGCCTGGCCGAGGTGAGATCCGCGGACGTGGACGAGCTCGCCCGCACCATCAGCGCCAACGGCGAACGCGTCTTCGGCGCCTGGTGACCCCGGGGGCAGAACGACGCCTCGGCGCCTGATGACCGCAAGGCAGAGCCGCCGCTCCGGCGCCTGGTGATCGCGAGGGCGGAGCGCCGTTCCGGTGCCTGGTGACCGGCCTGGCGCGCCAGGTGGTGCGAGACCGCGGGCGATTCGGTGCGTTAGGCGGCTCGTGTACCCGTCGGCCGCATTCGACGACCTCAAGCCGAGCCAATGTCACGGATTGGTTTCGGTGTTCTGGTTGAGGGGCGTGACGCCCCCGCGCTAGCGTCGGCAGCCGGTCTCCGGTGGGGCCTGACCGCGCGGCCCACCGGCCCCTACCGGGTCTTCGGTCTACCTGAAGGACGCGCTGTGGTTCGATCTTCCGCCTCGAGACGAGGCGTGCGCCGTGCCGGGTCGCGTGGCGCCCGCCGCCGGCGCCCGCCTCGGCGGGTGTGGGCCAGGGTGGCGGGCGCGGTCGTGGCGGGCGTCGCGGCAGGCCTGCTGACCGGCCACGGGCTGACCAAGGAGGTACGGCTGGCCGTGGACGGCAGCGAGACGACGGTCCGCAGCTTCGGCGGCACGGTGCGGGACGTGCTCACCGCCGTGAAGGTCGAGGTCGGCCCGCACGACGAGGTGTCCCCGCCGCCCGCCGCCCCCGTCGCGGACGGCGGGTCCATCGTCGTGCGCCATGCCCGGCCGCTCGCGCTCACCGTGGACGGCAGGAAGAGCATGCACACGGTGACCGCGCTCAACGTGGGGGAGGTGCTCCAGCAGTTCGACCTGAACGACCGCAAGGCGACCCTGTCGGCCTCCCGGATGCGGCAGATCCCGGTCTCGGGGTTCGCGCTCGACGTCCGCACGCAGCGCCGGGTGACGGTCGTGCGGGGCGGGGTGCGGCTGGAGGCGGTGACCACAGGGCGCACGGTGCGCTCGGTGCTGGCCCAGGAGAAGATCACCCTGGGCAAGGGAGACCGGGTGCGTCCCCCCATGGACGCCTTCCCCGAGGACAGCGAGGTGATCCGCATCATCCCGGCGGCGCCCGCCGCGCCGGTCCACACGGTGGCCGTCAGCCCCGCCGTGGCCGCGCTCAACTGGGCGGCCCTGGCGCGGTGCACGACCTTCGCCAATGTGAAGGCGTTCGACCCGGCCGGACCCTACTACGGGATGTACCTGTTCAGCCTGCCCATGTGGCAGACGGTCGGGGGCACAAGGACGCCGCTCGACTGGCCGGCGGCCGAGCAGACCTACCGGGCCCAGCTCCTCTACCAGAGGCTCGCCGGCCGCTGGCGCGTCCAGTGGCCGATCTGCGGCTACCGGCTGTTCACCCGCTGACGGCGGCGCCGAAGTCGGCGGACCCGCCGCCGGGGACGACGGGCACCCCGTCGCGTCCCGGGACGAGAAGCCGGGCCGCCGCGCCGTCGCGCAGCACCGCGACCGC
The DNA here is from genome assembly GCF_042654065.1 of Sphaerisporangium dianthi. Lineage (NCBI taxonomy): Bacteria > Bacillati > Actinomycetota > Actinomycetes > Streptosporangiales > Streptosporangiaceae > Sphaerisporangium > Sphaerisporangium dianthi. The sequence continues at coordinate 7,834 of NZ_JBHSFP010000021.1, forward strand.
CCCGCCCGGAGCGTCCCGCCGGTCCGGAACCCCGGCCAGCAGCCCCACACCGGGACCGAAAGAGTCCGCGGCGCCGAAGGCGGCGATCGACCAGCCGAAGTGGTCGTACGGACGTTCCGGGCTCCCTCGCAGCACCCCGGCGGCGGGCCCTCCGCTGAGCGGCACCTGCCTGATCGCGCCCGCCTGGGGCGCGCCGGCGGAGTCGAACGGGCCGCCGATCGCCAGCCGCAGCGCCGTGGCGGACCCGACCATGGCGAGCGACCAGCCGAGCGCGGCCCCGGCCTTGGCGGGCTGGTCCGCGAGGCCCTCGCCGCCGAGCCGGATCGTCCGTGCGGGAGCGGGCTTGCCGTCCTTGCCCAGGCCGAACACCTGCACCAGACCGGCGTCCTTCACCCCGCCCACGTCGGCGAGCGGGGCGCCGGCCGCGAGGTACGGCCTGCCGCCGGACTCGGCGTAGGCCAGGGCGTACCCGTACCGGTCGCCGGCGTGCTCGGCGACGCCCCGCACCGAGTCGGGGATGCTCCACTTGATGCTGGTGTAGGTCTTGCCGGCCTCGGCGGCGTCGAAGATGATCTCGACCGCTCCGGTGTCGGCCTTACCCGCGTCGCCGACCTGCTTGCCGGCCCCGTCGTCGTTCTCGTACGGCGTGCCCACGACGAGGTCGACCGAGTCGGCGCGCCCGCCGAAGCGGCCGAAGACCAGCGACCAGCCGTACATGTCGCCTTCCTCGCTGTTGCCGACGATGCCCTCCGACTGCTGGGTGACCCGCATCGCGGGCTCGGTCCCGCCCTCGGGCTTGGCGCAGTACAGGTAGACGGCGCCGGAGTCGCCGGTGCGGTCGGCGTTCTCGTACGGCGCCCCGACCGCGATCACCCCCGCCGGGCGGCCGGCGGACCGGGCGGCGGCCAGTGACCAGCCGAAATGGGCGTCGCGCTCGGGCTCGGGAGCGGAGATCTCGGTGATCGCTCCGGCCGGCACCCGGTCGTCGTAGGCGCCGCCGCGGATGACGTACACCGCTCCGGCGTCGGCGGCGCCCCCGGCGTCCGCGTACGGGGCGCCGACGATGACGTCCAGGCAGCGGTCACCGTCGTAGTGCGTCGTGCGCACGGTCCAGCCGAAGGCGTCACCGGGGTGAGGGACGGGCGCGGTGATCACCAGGCCGCCGCCGGGGCCGTCGCCGCCGCCGATCGGCAGGATGTGCACCGCTCCGGCGCCGCTGACGCCCCCGGCGTCGGCCAGGGGGTCGCCGGCGACCACGTCGTCGCGGCCGTCGCCGTCGAAGTCGGCGGCGCTCGCCTTCGCGCAACCGGCCGCGGCCTCGGCGCGCTGGGCGGCCGGCGCGGTCAGGGAGGCGGCGAGCAGCCCGGCCGCCAGCAGCGCGGCCGATAAGGACCGCCGGCCCCCGGCCGTCAGACGGGCGGCCGGCAGGCAACGCGAGGCCCTGGCCGTCAGGCGGGCGGCCGGCAAGGACCGTAAGACGATGGATAAGGAGCGCGAGGCCCTGGCCGTCAGGCGGGCGGCCGATAAGGAGCGCAGGGTCACAGCCGCACCTCGATGGTCGTCGTGTCGGAGATCGGCACCTTCAGGGTGGCCGGCCCCCGGGCGGGCGGCAGGTCGTAGACGAGCACGCCGTCGAGCCGGCCGCCGGGCGCCAGAGTGCCGGGCGCCGGGGTGGCCGCCGGGAGCGGATCGTGCTCGCCGCCGCGGTCGTCCACCAGCACCGGCGGCGTGGCCGCGACGGCCACGGGGAGGCCGCCGGGGTTGACCAGCGTCCACCTGATCACGCAGAACCGGCCCTCGTCGGGCGTGGCGTCCTCGTAGGAGGTCAGGCCGCACCGGGGCCGGGCGGGGACGACGAACTGCGCGCCGTCGAGCGTGTCGCCCGTCGTGTAGCGCCGGTCCACGTCGGTCTCGCGGGTGGGAGTGGGCGCGGTGACGGCGGCCACTCCGGTCGCGCGGACCGCGGTGCGGTCGGGCAGCACCATCACCAGCACGCCCGCCGTGACGATGAGACCGCCCAGCACCGTCAGCACCGGCACCAGCCACTTACGGCCCCTCGACCTACGCGGGGACTCGGCCGCGGTCGCGGGCTGCAGTGAGGGCACCGTGGCCCCGGTCCCCTCCGCGGAGGGACGGGTGTCCTCGTTCCGCGGCCCCATGGATGCGCCGGAGGGCGCCACGCCGGGGGATGCCACTCGGGCGGCCGCTACGCCGGAGGGCGTGACGGCCGAGGGCGCCACGCCGGAGGGTGCCGTGCCGGAGGGTGCCGTGCCGGAGGGTGCCATGCCGGCAGGCGCCACGGATGAGGGAGGCACGGATGAGGGCGCCACGCCAGACGGTGCCGTTCCGGAGGAGCCGGGGGCGGTGAAGGGCGAAGGACGCGGCGGCAGGGCCAGGCCAGGGAGCGACAGGCCGGGGTTGGTGTCGTCGTCGTCCCCGATGCCCTCGGCGGCCCCGCCGGGGCCCCTGGACCCCGTGGCCCCTTGCGGGAGAGCGCCCTCCACGAGGGTGCGCTCAGGGGCCGGGGACGCCGCGGGGCCGGCCGCGGAGGGGGTGCGGCCGAAGGGTGAGGGCTGGGGCCTGGACGGGGGGCGGCCGGAGGGGGAGGGCTCCTCGGGAACGGGCTCGGAAAGGGGGCGCTCGGCGGCGGGACGCTCGCCGGGGCGTCCGTCAGGGCGTCCTTCAGGGCGGTCATCAGGGCCTGCGGCGGGGAGGGCCGCGGCTGCGGGGTCTTCGGCGGACGTGGCGGCGGCGACGTTCGCGGGGGGTTCCCAGGACTCGTTCAGCATCTCGCTGGCCACGAGCGTCGGCGGGTCCACCGGCACGGCCCGCGAGGGCGGCGGCGTGGCGCCGGTCGGGTCGCCGCCCACCAGCGCGATCAGCAACTCCTGCGCGGAGGGCCTGTGCCGCGGGTCGGGCTCGGTGGCCTGCCGCACGAGCCGGTCCAGCGGCGCGGGGAGCGTGCCGAGATCGGGGCGGCCGGTCAGCACGCGGGAGGCCAGGGTCATCAGGTCGCCGCGCCCGTACGGGTGCCGCCCGTTGCCGGCGTAGGCGACCAGGCACCCCCAGGCGAAGATGTCGGCGGCCGGGGTGATCTCTTCGCCGCGTACCTGCTCAGGCGCCCACCAGCCGGGGCTGCCGAGCAACTCGCCGGACCGGGTGACACCCTGCGTGGCGTCGAGGGCGCGGGCGATGCCGAAGTCGATCACTCGTGGGCCGGACATCGACAGGATCACGTTGGCCGGCTTGAGGTCGCGGTGGACCAGCCCGGCCACGTGGATGGCGGCGAGCGCCGCGGCCACGCCGAGGGCGACGCCGTGCAGGGTGCCCGCCTCCAGCGCGCCGTAGCGGGAGATCTGCTTGGACAGCGGCGTCCCGGCGATGTACTCGGTGATCATGTACGGCCGGCCGTCGTCGGCGTTGCCGTTGTCGAGCACCGCGGCGGTGCAGAACGACGCGACGCGACGGGCGTTGGTGACCTCGGCGTGGAACCGGACGGCGAAGCCCTCGTCGATCGTGAACTCGGCCTTGACCACCTTCACGGCGACGAGCCGCCCCGTGGGCGCCTCGGCGAGATAGACGGTGCCCATGCCGCCCTGGCCGAGACGGCCGAGCAGCCGATAGGGCCCGATGGCCGGAGGGTCGGCAGGGAGCAGCGGGTCCGCACCGGTACGGTCCATTGACGACGCCTCCTCACTCCCTGGCGTGGCCACACTACCCATGCCCACTTTCCTTCCGCTTGAAGATCGGTTACGGCTCGCAGGGCGATTGAAGGCGGTTCGTCCGCCGACTCTGGGGAGTGTTCGGTGCGAGACACTGAATGGATGGGGAGTTCAATTGTGGGCTTGCTGGGCCCGGCCGAAATACGTAATTTGGCGCACAAGCTCGACCTTCGTCCGACAAAACGGCTCGGACAGAACTTCGTCATCGACGGCGGCACGGTCCGGCGCATCGTCAGAGTGGCGGAGGTCACCTCCGCCGACACCGTGATCGAGGTGGGGCCGGGGCTCGGGTCGCTCACTCTCGCACTGCTCCCCGAGGCCGCCCAGGTGATCGCGGTCGAGATCGACCCGGTCCTCGCGACCCAGCTCCCGCTCACCGTCGCCGAGCGGGCGCCCGAAGTGGCGGCCCGCCTCACCGTCGTCCAGGCGGACGCGATGCGCGTCCGTCCCGAGGAGCTCGGCGGGCAGCCCACCGCCCTGGTGGCCAACCTGCCGTACAACGTGGCGGTGCCCGTCGTGCTCCACCTTCTGGAGGTGCTGCCGTCCCTGAGCAAGGGCCTGGTGATGGTGCAGAGCGAGGTCGCCGACCGCATGGCCGCGGGGCCGGGGTCCAAGGTGTACGGGGTGCCCTCGGTCAAGGCGGCCTGGTACGCCGACGTGCGCCGAGCGGGGCCGGTCGGCCGCACGGTCTTCTGGCCGGCGCCCAACGTCGACTCCGGGCTGGTGGCGATGACCCGCCGGGAGCCCCCGCGGACCACCGCGTCACGCAAGGAGGTGTTCGCGGTCATCGACGCGGCGTTCGCCCAGCGGCGCAAGACGCTGCGGGCCGCGCTCGCCTCCTGGGCGGGCACGGCCGCCGCGGCCGAGACGGCGCTGCGCGCCGCGGGCGTGGACCCCTCCGAGCGCGGCGAGCAACTCCACGTGGAGGACTTCGCCCGCATCGCCGAACACCGCCCCACCTGACCCCCGCGCGTCGTTCCTGCGGGTGTCCGGTCATCCGGCGACGGCGGCGCCGAAGTCCATGCCCTGGTACGGGGTGCGGTCGCTCTGGCCGGACGGCTCGGTCCTGCCGTCGCCGGGACGGAGGGGCACGGCGTCCGCGCCGCCCAGCGGCACCAGGCCGATCGCTCCCGTCCCGTCCCGGTCGGGGGCGCCGATGACCGCCCAGCCGTCGCCCGCGCCGCTCACCGCCCAGCCGAAATGCTCGAAGCTCTGCGGGTTCCGCGCCCGCGTCAGGTGCCCCGCCCGTGCCAGCGGCCGGCCGGGGTTCACCGGCTCCCCGCTCGCCGGGTCGGTCTCGCCGAGCGTCAGCATGTGCACCGCCCCTGTCTCGGGGTGGCTGCCGTCCCCGTCGTACGGCGCGCCCACCAGCAGGTCACGGCTCCCCGAGAACGCCAGCGAGAAGCCGAAGGCGTCGTGCGGCTCGCTGACCTCCGTCGCCTCCGTCTCCTGCCAGAGCGTTCCGGCCGGGCGGGGATCGCGCGCGGACCGGCCGCCGGAGAAGAGCTGGACGAGCCCGGCGTCTTCGACGGACCTCGGGTCGGCGTACGGGGCGCCCGCGGCGAGCCGCCCGGGGCCGCCGCCGGCGCCGTAGGCGAGGGAGTACCCGAACAGGTCGCCCTCGCGGGCCGGCACCTCGTCGGTCAGCTCCGACAGCTCCCATCCCTTGCCGCGATACCAGGTCCCGGCGCCGTCCGCCGGGTCGTACAGGACCGTCACGGCCCCCGCGTCCCGCACGGGCGCGCCCTTGCCCGGGGTGTCCTCGTACGGGGCGCCGATGGCGAGCTCCGCGCCCGGTCCTCCGACGAGCGGGCCGAGGGCGAGCGACCAGCCGAACAGGTCGCCCGCCTCCCCGTCGCCGGGCACGCCGGGCGACTGCTGGGTGATGCGGCGCGGCACGCCCGCCTCGCGGCCGTCGGCGCCGCCGAAGCGGTACAGGTAGACCGCGCCGGAGTCGGGGATGCCGTCGGCGTCCTCGTACGGCGCCCCGACGGCGACGACGCCGGAGGCGACGGCCAGGGACCAGCCGTAGTGCGCGCCGTTGCGGGGCGCGGGGGCGCGCAGGTCGAGCCGGTCACCGGGGCCGGAACGGCCGAAGCCGCTGCCGCCCCAGTAGACGGTGACGCTGCCGGCCCCCGGCACCGGGGTGACGCGGCCGCTGGACTTCTCGGTCACGTGACCGATCCAGTGCGGGTTCGCGACCACCAGGTCCAGGCACCCGTCGCCGTCGATGTGCCCGGCGCGGGCCGTCCAGCCGCTCAGGCCGCCGCTCCGGTCGAACGGCCGGCTGATCACCTCGGGAAACCCCGCGCGGGTGCCGCGCAGGAAGAACAGGCCTCCCGAACCCGACCACTGGTCGGCGGGCTCGCCGAAGGGGTCGCCGACGACGACGTCGTTGAAGCCGTCCCCGTCGAAGTCCGCCGTCCCGGCGTCCGCGCACTCGTCCGGGGCCACCCCGGACACCGGCGGAGTCCCGGACGTGAGAGGCGTTCCGGGCGCCCCGGACACGATGGGCGCACCGGCCGTTCCGGGCGCACCTGACACGGTGGGCGTATCAGGCGTGCTGGGCGCGCCGGGTGTGGAAGGCGTCCCGGACGCGGAGGGCACGGCGGGGGAGCCGTACGAAGGCGCGGCGCCGAGAGGGAGCAGCACCAGCAGCGGCAGCGCGACCGACAGACGTCTCATCCACGCCCCCCGGCCGTTCACAGGCGGATCTCGACCGGGGCGTCGCCGGCGACGATCCGGCCGGCGAGGGCGACGGCGGCGCGTTCCGCGGCCAGCTCGTATGTTCCGCCGAAGGTCAGCACCTGTCCCGGCTGGAGGTCGACGGGCCGGTTCGGCGGGCCGGGATCGGGGGCCCCGAGAGCGAGCTGGAGGCTCGTGGTGAGGACGCCGGCCATCTGGTGCCGTTGCGCCGCGTCGTCGACCAGGTCCAGTCGCCCGGTCAGCCTGATCGGGGTCCCTCCCATGTTGAGCACGAACCAGTAGGCGCGGCACTGTTGCCGGCCGGGCACGCTCTTGCCGTCCGCCACGACCGGGGAGCCGCAGACGGGCGGGGCGCTGACGAGGAGCTGGAGGCCGCGGTCGCCGACGGCGATGCGCCGTCCGATGTCGTTCGCCTGGCCGGGGCCCGCCCGTCCGGTCTCCGTGTCTCCGCTCAGGGCTCCCCACCGGGCCACGAGGACGGCGCCCGCGCACACCGCGAGCGTCACGACGACCGCGATCGACACCCGTCGCGTCCGCCGCCGGCTCCATCCCCGCCACAGTCCCGAACCAGGAAGCGGCGTCCCGAACGGCCCTCGCCCCGTTCCCCGGTACGAGCTCCGCTCCGGGTGCGGGCCCTGGCCCGGCTCCCCGTCCCGTCCGGCCGAATGCCGGGAGTCAGGGGCTCCGCCCGGGTCGTGCAGGTTCTTCGGGGGCTCCCACAGGGCTTCGAGCACGCGCGTGGACGGCCCGTCCCCGGCGTCGTCGCCGCCGATGAGGGCGAGCAGCAGGTCACGGGCCGTGGGGCGGGCGGCCGGTTCGCGTTGGAGCGCGCGGCGGACCAGCCGGTCCAGCGGCTCGGGCAGTCCGCTCAGCCGTGGTTCCTCGTTCAGGATGCGGTACGCGACCGTCATCGGGTCGCCCTCGCCGAACGGATGCCTCCCGCTGCCGGCGTAGGCGACCAGGCAGCCCCAGGCGAAGACGTCCGCGGCCGGGGTCACCGGCCCCCCGTCGATCTGCTCCGGAGCCCACCAGCCGGGAGTGCCGACGACCTCGCCGGTCAGGGTGGGCCCGGTGAGGCCGCCGAGCGCGCGTGCGATACCGAAGTCGATCACCCGTGGACCGGTCATGGAAAGGATGACGTTGCCCGGTTTCAGGTCGCGGTGGACCAGCCCGGCGGCGTGGATGGCGGCCAGCGCGGCGCAGATCCCGAAGGCCATGCCGACCAGGGGCGACTCCTCCAGCGGGCCGTAGGCCGTGATCTGGGTGGAGAGCGAGGTGCCGGAGATGAAGTCGGTGACCATGTACGGCCGCCCGTCCTCGGCGACGCCGTCGTCCAGCACCCTGGCCGTGCAGAACGAGGCCACCTTGCGAGCGCTCGCGACCTCGGAGCGGAAACGCGCGGCGAACCCGGTGTCCTCGGTGAACTGCCGCTTCACGACCTTGATCGCCACCTGCCGGCCGGTCGCGGACCTGCCCAGGTAGACCGTGCCCATGCCGCCTTCGCCGAGCCGTCCGGTGAGCGTGTACGACCCGATCGTGGCGGGATCGCCGTCCCGCAGCGGGGAGGAGACGCCCTGACCGTCGATGGATCTCTCCTTAACCGTTCACCCCGTGTCCCCCGAACGGTCACCGTACAGATGATGGACGTGCTTTGTACGACTATTTAGTTACATATCCGGCACCATGCCCTCGGCGTTCCGCACTGGGCCGCAGGGGGACGCCGAGGGCATGTGGCATGGGACGTTACGATCGGATCCCGTGACTTCCGTGACCGTCCGGGTGCCCGCCAAGGTGAATCTCCAGCTCTCCGTCGGCCCTCGGCGCGACGACGGCTACCACGACCTGGTGAACGTCTTCCACGCCGTCTCCCTCTTCGACGAAGTCACGGCGACCGACGAGCCCGCGACCGACGAGCCGGCGGCCACGGGGACCGACGGTCCCGCGGCCACCGCGGGCGACGCCCCCGCGGCTGCAAGCGGCACGGCTGCAAGCGGCACGGCGGCCGGCGGTTCGGCGGCCTGCGAGGTCACGGTGAGCGTCCACGGCGACTCCGCCGGGCTGGTGCCCCTCGACGGGGAGAATCTGGCGGTCAAGGCCGCCCTCGCCCTGGCCGCGCGCGCCGGGCGGCCGCTGCGCGTCCACCTGGCCATCCGCAAGGCCATCCCCGTCGCCGGCGGCATGGCGGGCGGCAGCGCCGACGCGGCCGCCGCCCTGGTCGCCTGCAACGAGCTGTGGGGCCTTGGCCTGAGCCGGGAGGAGCTGATGGACATCGGCGCCGGCCTCGGCAGTGATGTCCCCTTCGCCCTGTTCGGTGGCACGGCCGTCGGCACCGGTCGCGGCGAGAAGCTCACCTCCATCCCCGTCGGCGGCGAGTTCCGCTGGGTGTTCGCGCTCGCCGAGGGCGGTCTGTCCGCGGCCAAGGTGTACGGCGAATGCGACCGGCTGCGGGAGGCCGCCGGTGAGCAGGTCGCCTGGCCGCGGGCCGACGAGGCCCTCACGGCGGCGCTCGCGGGGGGCGACGCGAGGGCGCTCGGCGCGGCGCTGGTGAACGACCTGCAGCCCGCCGCGCTGATGCTGTGCCATCCTCTGGTGCGCACCCTGGCCGCCGGGCGGGAGAACGGCGCGGTCGGCGCCCTGGTCTCCGGCTCCGGCCCCACCTGCGCCTTCCTCGTCGACTCCGAGGCCGGCGCGGTCAACCTGGCATCGGCTCTGCGGGCGGCGGGCGTCTGCCGCACGACCGTCACCGCCCACGGCCCCGTCCCCGGAGCCATGATCGTCCCCGCCTGACGATCATCACCCGCGCGTGGCCCGATGACCCGAGCCTTGATGACCCGAGCGCTGACAACCCGAGCCCCGATACCCGGCCCTTATGTCCGAGCTCTGATGACCCTGAGGTCTGTGGGGCCGATGGGGGGCGGGGCGAGTTGGGGCGGTGCGTTGGGGGGTGGGCGCAGATAGGCTTTGGGGGCGATGAATCTGGTTAACCTCGAATCGGTCTCCCATGCCTACGGTCCCAAGCCGCTGCTCGGCGAGGTGTCGCTCGGCATCGAGGCGGGCGACCGCGTCGGTGTCGTGGGGCGCAACGGCGACGGCAAGACCACGCTGATCTCCGTGATCGCCGGCACGCTCAAGCCCCATGCCGGCCGGGTCACCCACACCCGCGGGCTGCGCATCGGCTTCCTCTCCCAGCGGGACGACCTCGACCCCGCGATCACCGTGCGTCAGGTGGTGCTGGGCGAGCGCGCCGAGCACGAATGGGCCGGCGACCAGGCGGTCAGAGAGATCCTCGCCAACCTCATCGGCGACATCGAGCTGTCGGCGCGGGCCGGTGAGCTGTCCGGCGGCGAGCGGCGGCGCACCGCGCTCGCGCGCCTGCTCATCGAGGAGCACGACCTGGTCATCCTCGACGAGCCCACCAACCATCTCGACATCGAGGCCATCGCCTGGCTGGCCGGCCACCTGTCGCAGCGCCGTTCGGCCCTGCTCGTCGTGACGCACGACCGGTGGTTCCTGGACGCGGTGTCCACGCGCACGTGGGAGGTCGTGGACGGCACGGTCCAGCGGTACGAGGGCGGGTACGCCGCCTACGTCCTGGCCAAGGCCGAACGGGCGCGCATCGCGCAGGCGGCCGAAGAACGCCGGCAGAACCTCATGCGCAAAGAGATCGCCTGGCTGCGCCGGGGTCCGCCCGCGCGCACGTCCAAGCCCAAGTTCCGCATCGACGCGGCGCAGGCGCTCATCGCGAACGAGCCGCCGGCCCGTGACACCGTGGAGCTCGTGAAGTTCGCCTCCGCGCGGCTCGGCAAGACGGTCTACGACCTCGACCAGGTCACGCTGCACGCCGGCGGCCCAGGGGAGGGCCCGCTGGTGCTCGACAGGTGCACCTGGCAGTTCGGCCCCGGCGACCGCGTCGGGCTGATAGGCGTGAACGGCTCGGGCAAGTCGTCGGTGCTGCGGTTGCTGGCCGACGGCGTCGAGCCCGACTCCGGCACGGTCGTCCGCGGCAAGACGGTGCGGCTCGCGCACCTGTCGCAGGAACTGGCCGAGCTCGACCCTGGCCGGCGTGTCCTCGAGACTGTCGAAGAGATCCGCAAGTTCATCCAGGTCGGCAAGCGCGAGTGGACCGCCTCGCAGCTGCTGGAGCGCCTGGGCTTCCGGGGCGAGGCCCAGTGGAAGGTGGTCGGCGACCTTTCCGGCGGCGAGCGGCGGCGGCTGCAGCTGCTGCGGCTGCTCATGGACGACCCCAACGTGCTGCTGCTGGACGAGCCGACCAACGACCTCGACATCGAGACGCTGAACGAGCTGGAGGACCTCCTCGACGCCTGGCCGGGCACGTTGGTGCTGGTCAGCCACGACCGCTACTTCCTCGAGCGGGTGACCGACCGCTGCGTCGCCCTGCTGGGCGACGGCCGGCTGTCGCTGCTGCCCGGAGGCGTCGACGAATATCTGCAACGACGTTCGTCCGGCACGGCCCTGACCGCCCGGGCGGGCTCGGCCCCGACCGGCGCGGGCACGTCCGCCGCCGGTGAGGCGGCCGGCGCGCAGGCGGACGGCGCGGCCGCCCCGGGCCTGTCGGCCAAGGAGCTCCGCGAGCTGCAGAAAGAGCTGTCCCGGCTGGAACGCCAGCTCGACAAGATCGGCGGGCGCGAGACGGCGCTGCACGCCGCCATGGCGGACGCCGCCTCCGACTACGGCAAGCTGGCCTCTCTGGACGCCGAGCTGAAGGAGCTGGCGGCGCAGAAGGAGACCGTCGAGCTCGAGTGGATGGAGCTGGCCGAGAAGCTGGGTGAATGACCCGTCCGCGTCTTCGCGGGGCGGGTCACGCCGGGTCGGCCGGGCGGGTCACGCCGGGGTGGCCGAGCATGTCATGCCGGCTTGGCCGAGCAGGTCACGCCGGGGTGGCCGACCGGGTCATGCCGGCTTGGCCGAGCGGGTCGGCCCCGGGGGCCGCGTTCTGGGCGATCAGCTACCCGGCGGCACCCGTCAGGCGCCGTTCTGGGCAGAGTCGAACGGGACGAGAATCGTGCGGAGCAGCGCGGCCAGGGTGTCGCGGTCGGCGTGGTCGAGCCCGGCGAGCAGCTCTCGCTCGCGTCTGAGCAGGTCGGCGAACGCCTCGTCGACGCGGACCCGTCCTTGCTCGGTGAGCGAGACCAGCACGCCGCGCCGGTCCTCGGGGTCGGGCCGCCGGCGCACCAGGCGGGCGGCGGCCAGCCGGTCGATGCGGTTGGTCATCGTGCCCGAGGTGACCAGGGTGGCGCGCAGCAGGGCCCCGGGGCTCAGCTCGTAAGAGGGGCCCGAGCGGCGCAGGGTGGTGAGGACGTCGAACTCCCACGGTTCGAGGCCGTGCTCGACGAACGACGCCCGGCGGGCGCGGTCGAGGTGGCGGGCCAGCCGGGACACCCGGCTCAGCACCTCCAGCGGCGAGACGTCGAGGTCGGGACGTTCCTGGCGCCAGGACATGACGAGCTGATCCACCTCGTCCCGCGCGGACTCTTCGGCGGTCCCGTCGCTGCGGCGCGTCGTCATGCGCAGAGTCTATCTCTCTTGACATCGAGAGATCTCGCCGAGTATGAATATCTTGATGTCAAGAGATATGTGGGATCCCACCGTTTACGGCCGGTACGCCGACGAGCGCGCCCGGCCCTTCTACGAACTGATCTCCCGCGTCCGCGCCGAGAGCCCAGGCTACGTGGTCGACCTCGGATGCGGCACCGGTGAGCTGACCGCCGCGCTCGGCGAGCGCTGGCCGGGCGCCACGGTCCACGGGGTCGACTCCTCGCCCGCGATGATCGCCAAGGCCCCCGAGGGGCCCACGTTCAGCGTGGGCGACGTCCGCTCCTGGCGCCCGGAGCGCCCGGTCGACGTGATCGTCTCCAACGCGCTGCTGCAGTGGGTGCCCGAGCACCGCGAGCTGCTGCCCCGCCTGGTGGAGGCTCTGAGCCCGGGGGGCTGGCTGGCCTTCCAGGTGCCCGGCAACTTCGACGCCCCGAGTCACGCCCTGGTCAGGCGGCTGTGCGGCGGCGCGGCCTGGCGCGACCAGCTCGGCGACCTGGTGCGGTACACGCCGGTCGGCGACCCTGAGGAGTACGTGGCGCTGCTCGCCGCGCTGGGGTGCGAGGTCGACGCCTGGGAGACGACCTACATCCACCTGCTGCAGGGGGAGAACGCCGTGCTCAACTGGATCATGGGTACGGCCCTGCGCCCGATGCTCGACCGCATCGGCCCTGACCAGCGCAGGCGCGAGGCGTTCCTCGCCGACTGCGCGAGCCTGCTCGCGGAGGCCTACCCGCGCGCGCCGTACGGCACGGCCTTCCCGTTCCGCCGCGTCTTCGTGGTCGCCAGAACGGCGCAACCCGCCGTTAAGGTGAGATAGGGGATGATGGCCACATCTGGCTGACTGCGAGGTGAGCATGGCGCTCGAAATCGAGGACAAGTTCGATGTGCCGCGAGACTTCGCGACGCCCGGCTTCGACGGTGTGCGCGGCTGCGCCGAGGCCGTCGACCAGGTGCCCGAGAAGCTGGTCGCGGTGTACTTCGACACCGCCGATCTCCGGCTGGCCGCGCGGGGCATCACGCTGCGACGGCGGCGGGGCGGCCACGACGCCGGGTGGCACCTCAAACTGCCCAAGGCCAAAGGCGTGCGCAACGAGGTCACCCACCCGCTGACGCGCAGTGCGAAGATCGTGCCGCGCCGGCTGTCCGATCTCGTCCTGGCGCTGACCCGGGGCGAGCCGCTCATCCCGGTCGCCGAGCTGGAGACGGTGCGCAAGGTCATCAGCCTCCGGGACGCCGACGGGCGCCGGCTGCTCGAGGTCGCCGACGACAACGTCAAGGGGACGGTGCTCGCGACGGCGTTCGGCGAGGACAAGCACGTCGAGCGCTGGCGCGAGATCGAGGCCGAGCTGACCGGCGGCGACGAGGCGCTGCTCAAGCGGGTGGGCAAGGCGTTGCGCAAGGCAGGGGCGACCACGGCCGGCACGCAGAGCAAGCTGGCGCGCCTGCTGGGCGACCGCGTCCCCGTTCCCGTCCTCAGCGAGCCGCAGGAGGGGACGGCGGGCGCCGTCGTGGTGGACTACCTGAGGTCACAGCTCACCGCGCTGCTCGCCCAGGACCCCCGGGTGCGCCAGGTGGAGGAGGACGCCGTCCACCAGATGCGGGTGGCCTGCCGCCGCCTGCGCAGCGCGCTCCAGTCCTTCTCCGACGTGATCAGCGAGACCACGGGCATCCAGGAGGAGCTGCGGTGGATCGCGGGCGTGCTCGGCGAGGCCCGCGACCTGGAGGTCATCCGCGACCGGTTCGCCCGGACGCTGGAGGAGCTGGACGCCGATCTCGTGGCCGGGCCGATCCGCGCCCGCCTCGGCGAGGACCTCGAACGCCGCGAGGGCGAGGCGCTCGCGCGGGCCACCGAGGCGATGAAGGGCGAGCGCTACTTCGCCCTGCTGGACCGGCTGGACACGATGGTCGCCAAGCCGCCGCTCACCCCGCTCGCCGCCAAGAAGGCGGAGACGACGCTCGCCAAGGTGGCCGACAAGTCCTGGCGCCGCGTGGTGAAGAAGTACGACTTGGCCCAGGCCATCGAGGACGCCGCCCAGCGCGAGACGGCCATGCACGACGTCCGCAAGGCCGCCAAGCGGGCCAGGTACACCGCCGAGTCGCTCAAGCCGCTGCTCGGAGACCAGGCGTCCTGCCTCGCCAAGCGGGCCAAACTCGTCCAGGAGACGCTCGGGCTCTATCTCGACGGCGTCGTGGCCCAGGGCATCCTGCTGGAGGAGACCGGACGGGCTCGCGAGGCGGGGGAGGACACCTTCACCTACGGCCTGCTTCTCGGCCTCGAGCGCACCGCCGCCGAGCGGTCCCGCGAGGCCTTCCCCGAGGTCTGGGACGAGATCGTGGGCAAGGTCGTCCCGGCCGCGCGCTGACGTCCGCGCCGGGCGGCGGGTGAGGCGCCCGGGACCGGCGCGAAGCGTGGGGCTGTGGGGGCCTGTGGAGGGTGGAGCTCAGGTGAGGTAGCGGTCGATGGCGGTGATGCGCCCGCGGGAGTGATGCAGCACCGCGACCGCGCCCTTGCGCAGGTGGAAGTCCTCAGGCCGCCCGTCGAACCGGCGCTCGCACAGCGCGGTGATCAGCTCGGGCAGCACCTTGCCGTGGCTGCACACCGCCGTGGAGGCGCCCTCGTCCACCAGCGACAGGGTCGCCTTCAGCGACAGCGACCGGTCGAACCGGCTCTCGCTCAGCACGGCCTCGGCGTGGATCGGCAGCGCCTGCCGGGCGGCGTACGGCAGCAGGGTCTGCACGCACCGCCTGCTCGGCGAGCTGATCAGCGACGCAGGGCGGTAGCCGTACAGGATGTCGCGGACGGTGATGGCCTGCGCCAGGCCCTCCCGGTCGAGCGGCCGCAGGTCGTCGTCGCCGTCCCACGCCTGCCGGGAGCCCGCGTAGGCGTGCCTGACCATCACCAGCGGCGTGGTGTCCAGCGGCGCCGAGGTCAGGGCCCTGAGGAGCCCGGCGTCCCAGTCGTAGCTGAGCAGCCCGCGCGCCTGCCGTACGGGAAGCCATTCGAGCCGGTCCACCTCGTCGGTGGGGTCGTGCGTCACTTCCGCGACGACCTGGGCCGTCCAGTAGTCGACGCGCTTGAGCCGTCCGCCCTTCATGTAGTGGACGGGGGGAAGGCGCCGGCCGAGCACGGCGCTCACCCCGGTCTCCTCGGCGATCTCTCGCAGCGTGCCGGTGACGACGTGCTCGCCGGGCTTCAGCTTGCCCTTGGGGAAGGACCAGTCGTCGTACTTGGGCCGGTGCACCAGGGCCACCTCGGGGTCGCCGGGGTCGCCCCGCCAGACGACGGCGCCGCCGGCCCTGATCATGCCGCCGTGCGGCTGGCCCTCAGTCATCGATGGTCCTCCACCGCCGGGTGCCGACCAGGTGCGACTGCAGATCGAGCAGCGGTTCGCCGTTCTCCCCGAGGTGGTGTCGCACCCAGGCGCCGTCGCCGTTGAGCCACCAGCTGCTGGTGGCGTCGGCCATGGACAGGTCGAGCAGCTCGGAAAGGTAGGCCCGGTGCTGGGCGCTGTTGACCTTCACCAGTGTCTCCACGCGGCGCTCGATGTTGCGGCGCATCATGTCGGCGCTGCCGATCCAGATCTCCGGCCGCCGCCCGGCGCCGAACTCGTAGATCCGCGAGTGCTCAAGGAAGCGTCCCAGGATGCTCCTGACCCGAATGTTCTCCGACAAACCGGGGATGCCGGGCCGCAGCGTGCAGACGCCGCGCACCACCAGGTCGACCGGCACGCCGGCCGTGGACGCCGCGTACAGCGCGTCGATCACCGGCTCGTCCACCAGCGAGTTGGTCTTGATCCGGATGCGCGCCGGCCGGCCGGCGGCGTGGTGGGCGATCTCGCGCTCGACGCGGGCCAGCAGGCCCGAGCGCAACGAGTGCGGGGCCACGAGCAGCCGCCGGTACGCCGAGTGGTAGGAGTAGCCGGTCAGGTGGATGAACAGGTCGGTGAGGTCCTCGCCGACCATCGGGTCCGCCGTGAGCAGGCCGAAGTCCTCGTACTGCCGGGCGGTCTTGGGGTTGTAGTTGCCGGTCCCGATGTGGCAGTACTGGCGCAACTCGCCCGACGACTCCTGCCGGACGACCAGGGCGAGCTTGGCGTGGGTCTTCAGGCCGAGCACGCCGTAGACGACGTGACAGCCGGCCTTCTCCAGTTTGCGCGCCCAGCTGATGTTGGCGTGCTCGTCGAACCTGGCCTTGATCTCGACCACGACGACGACCTGCTTGCCGGCCTCGGCGGCGTCGATCAGCGCGTCGACGATGGGGGAGTCGCCGCTCGTGCGGTAGAGCGTCTGCTTGATGGCCAGCACGTTCGGGTCGGCCGCCGCCTGCTCGATGAACCGCTGCACGCTGGTGGAGAACGAGTCGTAGGGGTGATGCACGAGGATGTCGCGCTCGCGCAGCACCGAGAAGATGTCGTCCTCGGCGTGGACCGCCTCGGCGGGGACGAACGGCGGGAAGCCGAGCTCGCCGCGGTCGAGGTCGGCGATCTTGTGCAGTCCGGTGAGGTCGAGCGGGCCGGGCAGCCGGTAGATCTCGTGGTCGGCCACGTCCAGCTCGTCGACCAGCAGGTCCAGCACGGCGGGGGTGATGGTGTCCTCCACCTCCAGCCGCACGGGCGGCCCGAAGCGCCTCATCAGCAGCTCCTTCTCGAGGGCCTGCATGAGGTTCTCGGTGACGTCCTCGTCGACGTCGAGGTCCTCGTTGCGGGTCACCCGGAAGACGTGGTGCTCCAGGATCTCCATGCCCTTGAAGAGCTGCCCGAGGTGGGCGGCGATGACGTCTTCGAGCGGGACGAAGCGGTTCGGCGAGGCGGCGACGAAGCGCGGGAGCTGGGAGGGGACCTTCACCCGGGCGAACACCGTCTGCCCGTTGCCCGGGTTGCGCACGGTGACGGCGAGGTTGAGCGAGAGGCCGGAGATGTAGGGGAACGGGTGCGCGGGGTCCACGGCGAGCGGGGTCAGCACCGGGCGGACCCGCTCGCGGAACAGCTTGCGCATCGCCGTGCGCTCGTCCCGGTCGAGGTCGTCCCAGCGGACCACGTCGATGCCCACCTCGGCGAGCTGGGGGCAGACCTGCTTGTGGTACGCGGCGGCGTGCCGCTGGGCGAGATCGTCGGCGATCGCGGCGATGCGGGCCAGTTCCTCGCGAGGCTTGAGCCCGCTCTTGGTGCGCAGCAGCAGGCCGGTCGCCATCCGCCGTTTCAGGCCGGCGACGCGTACGCGGAAGAACTCGTCCAGATTGCTGGCGAAGATGGCGAGGAAGCGCACCCGTTCGAGCAGGGGCACCGAGGGGTCCTCGGCCAGCTCCAGCACGCGTTGGTTGAAGTGGAGCCAGCTCTCCTCACGGTTGAGGAAGCGTTCCTGGACAGGAAGCGGCTCGTCGTGTCCTTCAGGGGTCGGCTGCACGATCTCGGCGGACATATGTCCAAAATGCCCTACTCGATTGAACGCCACGTTAACTTTTCAGCAACGAGGGTTTTACTTCGCCCGATGCTCGGCATCCGCGCTGGTGGGGGGCTCTGTGATCTGAACCTCATGCCCCTGGAGCAGCTCCGCCGGCTCGGTCTGCACCACCAGCGGCACGCGCTCGACCCGCTCGATGCGCTCGACCCTCTCGACGAGTTCGCCGCGCTGGGCGCGTTCGGCCCGCTCGGCGGCGAGCTTGGCCCGTCTGGCGGCCTCCCGCTCGGCCTGCCGGGCCTGCTGCTCGGCGAGCTTGGCCTCCTGGGCGCGCAGCTTCTCGCGCTCGCGCTGCTCACGTGCCAGCAGCTTCTCTTCCTCGCGGCGCAGCTTCTCCTGCTCGCGCAGGTCGCGGGCTCGAACCTTGTCCTGCTCGCGCAGGAACCTCTCCTGCTCGCGCAGCTCGCGGGCGCGGGCCTTCTCCTGCTCCTTGAGCTCTCTCTCCCTGATCTTCTCCAGGTCCTTGAGCTCTTTCTCGCTGGGACGCGAGATGCCGCGCAACTCGACCATGGCCGACATCGCGGGCAGGCCGCGGGCGGTGGCGGCGGTGAGGGCGGGGCGCGGCTCCAGGCCGGTCAGGCCGTTCCAGGCGAGGTTGACCAGGTGGGCGGCGACCTCCTCCCGGTCGGGCTGGCGCGCGTCCAGCCACCACTGGCCGGTGAGGGCGACCATGCCGACGAGCATCTGGGCGTACATCGGGGCGAGCGTCGGGGCGTACCCGCGGTCGGCGAACTGGTCGGCGAGGACGTCCTCGACCTGGCTGGCGATGTCACTGATGAGGCTCGCGAACGTGCCGGTGCCGGAGGCGGCGTGCGAGTCGCGCACCAGGATGCGGAAGCCCTCGCTGGACTCCTCCACGTACTGCAGCAGGGCCAGGGCGGCGCGTTCGAGGCGGACCCGCGGGTGGCCGGCGTTGAGCGCGACGGCGACCAGGCTGAGCAGCCGCTGCATCTCGCGGTCGACGACGACGGCGTAGATGCCTTCTTTGCCGCCGAAATGCTCGTACACCACGGGCTTGGAGACCCTGGCGCTGGCGGCGATCTCTTCGATGGACGTGCCGTCGAACCCCTTCTCCGCGAAAAGGGTGCGGCTGACGCGGATGAGCTGCTCTCGGCGCTCCTTGCCGGTCATGCGCACGCGGGAGCGGGGTTCGGTCATGGTTTCAATAATGGCTGGCCCGGAGGGGCGGGCAACGGTCGATACCCCACTTTGGCGAGCTATTTCGCTTTTTCGGGGGGTTGAGGGGTACGGGACGAGCGGGGTGGGGGGAGAGGAAATGAGAGATCGGGCCGCCGTCGGGCGGCCCGACATGGGGGCTGGATCAGCCAAGCCGCTTCGCCGCCAGACGCTCGGCGGTGGGCCACCGGACGTCGGTCGCCCAGCCGGCCTGCTCGAACCAGCGGATCACGCGGGCACTCGGGTCGATCTGCCCCTTGAGCGCGCCGTGACGGGCCGCCGTCGGGTCGCAGTGGTGCAGGTTGTGCCAGGACTCACCGAAGGACGGGATCGCGAGCCACCACACGTTGCGCGACTTGTCGCGGACCTCGAAGGCCTCGTCGCCGAAGACGTGGCAGACCGAGTTGATCGACCAGGTGACGTGGTGCAGCATGGCGATGCGCACGAGGCTGCCCCAGAAGAAGGCGGTGATCGCGCCGGTGATGGACCAGGTGACCAGGCCGCCGATGACCGCCGGCAGCGCCAGAGAGGCGAAGACCAGCCACGGGAACAGCCGGTGGATGCGGGCGACGTCCTTGTCGCTCATCAGGTCCTTGGCGAAGCGCTCCTGGTTGGTGCGCTCGGAGGAGAACATCCAGCCGATGTGGGCGAACAGCAGGCCCTTGGTCAGCGCCTTCCAGTCATTGCCGAAACGCCACGGCGAGTGCGGGTCGCCCTCCTTGTCGGAGTACTTGTGGTGGCGGCGGTGAGTGGCCACCCAGTCGATGACGCCCATCTCCAGCGACATGCTGCCCGCGATGGCGAGCACGATCTTGAGCGGGCGGTTCGCCTTGAAGGACCCGTGCGTGAAGTACCGGTGCAGGCCCACGGTGACGCCGAGCCCGGTGAACACGTAGAAGAAGGCGGTGATCGCGATGTCGCTCCAGCCCAGGAAGCTCCCCCAGGCCATGGGCACGGCGGCCACCAGCGCCAGGAACGGGACGGTCACGAAGATGACGAGGAGAACTCGCTCGAAGTTGCTCTTGGGCTCGGGCTCGAGATCCGGCCGCGGCGGCGGCGGCGGGGTCGTGCGATCTGCGACGACTGTCATGGGCTACCTCACGTGGTTCGAGCGAAGTGTGGCTTAGCTACGTAACCGTAACCTACGCCATCGTAAGTTAGGAATCCCTAAGTCATAATGTGGGGAAGGTGACGGTTCGGTCGAGAACCCGTGGCGGATCCGCGCCTTGCGCATACATGCCCTCATCTGTTACAGGGATGCGCCACAACCCCCCGAAGATCAGGTTTGTTTCCCCTCCCCTGTACTGCTCTGACACCCCTTCCCCCCACTCACGCGCCGACTCCAGCCCCCGCCCCAAGGACGCCCAAACACCCGCGCGAGCGGAGCGAGCGCCATGAGCACTGTGCTCGGGCGCGCCGGTGTCGTGACGAGGAGGGAGCGAGTGCGAGGGACGAGCGCTCGTGAACGACGAGGAAGGGCGCCGGCTCAAGGGCGCCCGGGCACCGCGTGAGCGGAGCGAGCGCCGACAACACGGGCTCGGGCGCGCCGGTGTCGTGACGAGGAGGGAGCGAGTGCGAGGGACGAGCGCTCGTGAACGACGAGGAAGGGCGCCGGCTCAAGGGCGCCCGAGCACCGCGCGAGCGGAGCGAGCGCCATGAACACTGTTGAGCGGGGAGGGTCCCTCGTGGGTATTCTTGTCAGCGCGGTTGAGGAAGTTCTCGCACCGGTCCGGCGTAGGGTAATTGGCAGCCCACCTGCCTTTGGAGCAGGGTTGTCCTGGTTCGAGTCCAGGCGCCGGAACTTTTCTCTCATGCGCGTCGCCCTCGTCCTCCTCACCAGTCGTCTTCTCGCGGTGTGACTCTTCCGCGAGGGGGCTGGAGCCCATCGGGGAGGCGGCGGGTATTCTCACGGTGTCGAGTGGGTGGCCGGGCGGTGCCTGAACGGTGGCCGTTCGCGAGCCCGCTCGCCAATGTCTCAGCCGCGACGCCGAGGGAGCCTCAGTCCGTGAGTGTGCCGCGCCCGGCAGCCGTCATCGTCCTCGCCGCCGGCGAGGGCACCCGGATGAAGTCCACCAAGCCGAAAGTCCTCCATGAGCTGTGCGGCCGCGCGCTGGTCGACCACATGCTGGAGGCCGCCAGGGGCCTTTCGCCCGAACGCCTGATCGTCGTCATCGGCCACGCGCGCGAGCTGGTCGAGGCGCATCTCGCCGCGACCGGGCCCGACGCCCACCCGGTCGTCCAGACCGAGCAGAACGGCACCGGTCACGCCGTGCGCACCGTCCTGGAGGCGGTCGGCACGATCAACGGAACCGTCCTGGTGACCTACGGCGACACGCCGTTGCTGCGCACCGAGACCCTCGCCGAGCTGCTGGCCACCCACGCGGCCGAGAGCAACGCCGTCACGGTGCTCACCGCTGAGGTGCCCGACCCGTCCGGATACGGCCGCATCGTCCGCGACGCCTCGGGCGCCGTGCTCGCGATCGTCGAGCACAAGGACGCCACCCCTGAGCAGCGGGTGATCAACGAGATGAACTCGGGGGTCTACGCGTTCGACGGGCTGCTGCTGGCCGACGCCGTCAAGCGGGTCTCCACGGCGAACGCCCAGGGCGAGGAGTACCTCACCGACGTGCTGTCGATCCTGCGCGAGGACGGGCACCGCGTCGGGGCGTACATCGCGGCCGACCACGTCGAGGTGGAGGGCGTCAACGACCGCGTCCAGCTCGCCTTCGCCCGCGGCGTGCTCAACACCCGCGTCCTGCACGCCCACATGCGCGCCGGGGTCACCGTCGTCGACCCCGCCACCACCTGGATCGACGTCGGCGTGACCATCGAGCCGGACGTCGTCGTCCACCCGGCGACCCAGCTCCACGGGGGCACCAGCATCGCCTCGGGCGCCGAGGTCGGGCCCGGCACCACTCTCACCGACACCGTCGTCGGCGCCGGCGCGGTCGTGCGCAACGCCGTCTGCGAGGGCGCCGAGATCGGCCCCGGCGCGTCGGTCGGCCCGTTCTCCTACCTGCGGCCCGGCACGGTGCTCGGCCCCAAGGCCAAGGCCGGCAGCTACGTGGAGCTCAAGAACGCCCGCGTCGGCGCCGGTTCTAAGGTTCCCCACCTGTCGTACGTGGGCGACGCGACCATCGGCGAGGGCAGCAACATCGGCGCCGCCACCGTCTTCCTCAACTACGACGGCGTCCAGAAGCACCACACGACGGTCGGCGACCACGTCCGGGTCGGCGGCGACAACATGCTCGTCGCCCCGGTGACCATCGGGGACGGCGCGTACACCGCCGCCGGGTCGGTCATCACCTCCGACGTTCCGCCGGGGGCGATGGCGGTCGGCCGGGCGCGCCAGCGCAATATCGAAGGGTGGGTCGTGCGCAGGCGCGCGGGCACCGCTTCGGCCGAGGCCGCGACGCGCGCGACCGGCGAACACGGCGAACAAGACGGTCAGAGCGCACACGACGGTCACGACGGTCACGACGGTCAGGGCGCGTACGACGGCCATGACGGGCGGCGCGACGGTCGCGGCGATGAGACCGGCGGCCAGGACGCGCAGTCCGGGCGAGCGGAGAACGGCGGACTGGGTACACCCTCCCAGCGGGCCGAAGGCAGCGAGCGGGCCGAACCGGCCGGCGAACGATAACGGGGAGCTTTCGAAATGAACCAGCGCGGCGAGCCAGCGGGAATGCGCGAGGAGCCCTTCACGGCTCCGTCCGGCGAGCAGGCGGCCGAAGAGGGCAACATGACCGGCAAGAAGACCACGGGCGAGAAGCACCTGATGTTCTTCTCCGGCCGGGCCTACCCCGAGCTGGCCGAGGAGGTCGCGCAGCACCTCGGCATCGAGATCACGCCGACGAGGCTGCACGACTTCGCCAACGGCGAGATCTACGCCCGCTACATGGAGTCGGTGCGCGGCAGCGACGCCTTCGTGATCCAGAGCCACACCGAGCCGATCAACACGTGGATCATGGAGCAGCTCATCATGGTGGACGCCCTGAAGCGGGCGTCGGCCAAGCGCATCACCGTGGTGCTGCCCTTCTTCGGCTACTCGCGCCAGGACAAGAAGGGGCGCGGCCGCGAGCCGATCACCGCCCGGCTGATGGCCGATCTGTTCAAGACGGCCGGCGCCGACCGGCTGATGTCGGTCGACCTGCACACCCCGCAGATCCAGGGCTTCTTCGACGGGCCCGTCGACCACCTGTTCGCGCTGCCCGTGCTCTATCGCTATCTCAGCGGCAGGCTCGACCCGGCGAACACCACGATCGTCTCGCCCGACACCGGCCGCGTCCGCCTCGCCGAGCGCTGGGCCGACCAGCTCGGCACGCCCGTCGCGTTCATCCACAAGCGCCGCGACCTCGACGTGGCCAACCAGGTGAAGGTGCACGAGGTCGTCGGCCAGGTGCGCGGCCGCACCTGTGTGCTGATCGACGACATGATCGACACCGGCGGCTCGATCTGCAAGGCCGCTGACGCGCTGTACGAGCAGGGCGCGACGAACGTCGTCGTGGCCGCCACCCACGCGATCTTCTCCGAGCCGGCCGTGGACCGCCTGAAGAACTCGCGCATCTCCGAGGTCGTCGTCACCAACACGCTTCCCATCCCGCAGGAGAGGCGGTTCGACAAGCTGACCGTGCTGTCGATCGCCCCGCTGATCGCCCGAGCCATCAGCGAGGTCTTCAGCGACGGCTCGGTGACCAGCCTGTTCGAAGGCGACGCCTGATCCCGCGCCCCCCGGCTCGGTTCCGGGGGGCCGGCTTGGTGAGCTGGGCGCGCGACTCGCGTCGCGCGTCCCGGCCGGACCGGCCGTGGAGCCGGGGGGCCCGCGCGGTCCGGTAAGCTCTGAGAGTTCATCAAGGTTCCGCGCTCGTAACGCCTTCCGCTAGGGCGGGTGAGGGTGAGCGCCTTCCGATTCCTTCCGTTTCCCTAGGAGACATGCCGTGTCCGAAGTACGCATCCCGACCGAACAGCGTTCCGAGTTCGGCAAGGGCGCCGCGCGCAAGATCCGCCGCGAGGCCAAGGTTCCCGCCGTCCTGTACGGCCACGGCATCGAGCCCAAGCACCTGACCCTGCCGGGTCACGAGCTGATGATCGCTCTGCGCACGCCCAACGTGCTCATCCGCCTCCAGGGTGAGGGCGTGAACGAGCTGGCGCTGCCCAAGGGCGTCCAGAAGGACCCGATCAAGGGCTTCCTCGAGCACGTCGACCTGCTGCTGGTGAAGAGCGGCGAGAAGGTCACCGTCGAGCTCCCGGTCACCACGACCGGCGACATCGCCCCCGGCGGCCTGTTCGACCAGCAGCTCCTGTCCATCGCCGTCGAGACCGAGGCCACGCACATCCCGACGGGCGTCGAGGTCGACATCGAGGGCCTCGAGATCGGCGCGGTCGTCACCGCAGGCGACCTCAAGCTGCCGAAGGGCACCACGCTGGCCGCCGACCCTGAGACGGTCATCCTCCAGGTCACCGGGGTCCCGACCACGGCCGAGAGCGAAGAGGGCGGCGAGGGCTCCGCCGAGGGCGAGTCCGCCGAGTAACACCGCCCATCATCGGGCAGTCCCGTATCGTCGGCAGGGCAGCCGGGCGGCCGTTCACCGGCCGCCCGGCTGCCCTGTCCGGCATGCGGGCCCCACCCCACATGGTCGGCGATGCCGGCATCCCAGGCGGCACCGCAGGCCGGTCAGGCAGGCGGGTGCGGCCCGCAGGCCGTCAGACGAACGGAAGACGGAAGAGGTCGTCGTGGACCGCTGGTTGATCGTCGGACTGGGCAATCCCGGCCCCGAGTACGCCGGTAACCGGCACAACGCCGGGTTCATGGTGGTGGACGAGCTCGCCGCGCGGGTCGGCGGCCGTTTCAAGGCCCACAAATCGCGTGCCGAGATCATCGAAGGCCGCCTCGTGGGCGTGCCCGTCGTGCTCGCCAAGCCCCGCTCGTACATGAACCTCTCCGGCGGTCCGGTGAAGGCCCTCGCCGACTTCTACAAGGTCGTCCCGGCGAACATCATCGCGATCCACGACGAGCTGGACATCCCCTACGGGGCGCTGCGCGTCAAGCTGGGCGGCGGCGACAACGGCCACAACGGCCTGCGCTCGCTCACCAAGTCGCTCGCCACCAAGGACTATCTACGGGTGCGCTTCGGCGTCGGCCGCCCGCCGGGCCGCATGGACCCGGCCGACTTCGTGCTCCGCGACTTCGCCACGGCCGAGCGCAAAGATCTCCCGCTGCTGGTCGACCGCGCCGCCGACGTCACCGAGTCCCTGATCACCTCCGGCCTGGAAGCCACGCAGAACAGCGTCCATGCCTCCGACCTCAAGCCCCTGAAGCCTCCGCGCTGACCTCGTCGCCGGGGCGTGATCACGGGCGGCGGCGGGCGATCAGTACGGCGTCGTGGATGGTGGAGACGCGTCCCTCCTCGTCCTCCACACTGCGCGGCCGGGCCTCGGCGGCCAGCACCTGCCAGCCGACGGGGTCGAGGGAGGACGCGACCTCCTCGGCGGTGAACATCATGTCCGGGAAGTGCATGCGGTGGGCCGTGGTCCGCAGGTCGGCCGGATGGTGCCCGACGATCAGCAGGGTGCCGCCCGGCGCGACCGCGGCGGCCAGCCGGGCGAACAGCTCCCGCCGCTCCACACCCGGCAGGTGCATGAACTGGGACGACACCAGGTCGTACGCGCCTTCGGCGGGCTCGTGGCCGCGCAGGTCCGCGTGCGTCCACTCGATGCGGCCGGCCACGTGCGCGCCGGTGGCGGCGGCGTGGCCGGCGGCCCGGCGCAGCGCGACGGTGGAGATGTCGACCGCCGTCACCCGCCACCCCCGTTCGGCGAGCCAGACGGCGTCGGCACCCTCGCCGCTGCCGACGTCGAGCGCCCGGCCGGGGGTCAGCCCGACGGCCTCGGCGACGAGCTGCGGGTTCGGACGTCCGCTCCACAGCGCGGGGCGGGCACGGTACCGCTCCTCCCAGGCGTCCTCCTCGAACATCGTGCTCACCAGGTGCCGGTAGGCGTCGACGGCGTCGCGGGTGTCCTCGGCGACGAGATCGGCGTTGATCGCCGCGCCGGCGTTCAGGCCCGCGGCGGCGGCCGTGATCACCTGGGCGCGCAGGTCGGCGACGTTGCCCGCCGCCCACACGCCGGGCACGGCGGTCGCACCGCTCGGGTCCACGGCGATCTGGCTGCCGATCACGTGTCCCTGCATCTCGACGTCGACCGGCTTCAGCCCGAGCGATTCCAGCACGGCCGAGCGGGCGGTGAGCCGGGACGCGACGACCACGGCGTCCAGCGCGACGACCTCGCCCGAGGTCAGCCGCACACCCGAGAGCGTGTCGCCGGAGGTCTCCACGGAGGCGACCGCGCCGTCCACGACGATGATCCTGCGGGCGGCCAGCCGCTCGGCCTGCTCGGCGTCAGGGGCGGAGGTGCGGTCGAGCAGAAGCAGCACCTGCGTGCTCCACTGCCGCCACAGTTCCGCCTGGTGGATGGCCAGTGGGCCGGTCGCGAGGATGCCGATCCGCCGGTCGCGCACCTCCCACCCGTGGCAGTAGGGGCAGTGCAGCACGTCACGACCCCAGCGCTCGGCCAATCCGGGGACGTCGGGAAGCTCGTCGACGAGCCCGGTCGTGACGAGCAGCCGACGAGCCCGCACACTGCGCCCGCCGTCCAGTGTCACCGTGAAGCCGTCGTCCTGCTTCGCGGCGGCCTCGACGCGCCCGGCGACGATCTCGCCGCCGTACCGGGCCACCTCGTCGCGCCCGGCCGCCAGGAGCTCCGCGGGAGGCGTCCCCTCCCGGGCCAGGTAGTTGTGCACGTGCCCGGCGGGGGTGTTGCGCGGCTCCCCGGCGTCCACCACCAGCACCGACCGCCGTGCCCTCCCCAGTGCCAGGGCTCCGCTGAGGCCGGCCGCGCCGCCGCCGACCACCACCACGTCATATGTCGCTTCCACCGTGTGTCTCCTTCGGGTCTCGGTATGCGCCTACGGTGCGGTGCGGCCCGCCGAAACGCCAACAAACGTTGCTGAATCGGCAAACCCTCGCCCTGCCCTGCAGGACGGAACGGCGCCCGGCGGGGCGAGGAGACTCTCGGCGTGCCGGGCGGTGGGCGAGTGCCGTAGACGCCGGCGGCGGAACACGGGGAAGTCCGCGACAAGGCTCCGGAATGGCGACGAAAGGCTCGCGACAAGGCTCCGGAATGCTTCGAAGAGGCTCTGACAAGGCTCCGGACCATGTCCACCCGGCACCCTTCGCTCGCCTATGTGAGAGATCACCTCGTCGGTGATGATCGGGCCGCACGGACCCGGGAGTGCGCCGAGCGCCTCGGGTGATGACCGGGCCGCGCGGACCGGGAGTGCGTCGAGCGCCTCGGGGAGCGTAAAGAGAGTTACCGGATTCCCCCAAGACCGTCGCAGGCGGCCGCTAGCATCCTCACGGAAAGTATCCGATCGGTCACGAGGAGGATGCGTGCGCGACGGCGAGAGCTCGGCGGCGGTCGTCAAAGGGCCCGGCGCGGCCTTCCCGCGCGCCGGGGCCCGTGCCGGCGGGCATGGTTCCGCTTCCCTCCCTCGATGGGTGCGGCGCTACCGCATGTGCGCCATGGCGGGTGATCTCGGGTGCGGGCTGCTCGCGGGCGCGACGGCGATCGTGGTGCGGTTCGGCGAGGTCACGCCGTATGTCGCGCCATACCTCCTGCTCAGCCTGGTGATGCCCGTGCTGTGGGTGGCCGCCGTGGCGCTCAACCGGGCCTACGAGGCGCGGCTGGTGGGCGTGGGGTCAGAGGAGTTCCGCCGCATCACGCAGTGCGGGTTCTTCCTCACCGCCGGGGTGGCGATCGCGTCGTACGTCACCAAGACCGACCTTGCCCGCGGGTACGTCGTCCTCGACCTGCCCCTCATGACCGGTCTCACCCTGTTCGCGAGGTACGCCTTACGGCTCCGCTTACACGTCATGCGCGCACGAGGGCTGTGCATGCGCCGGGTGGTGGCCGTCGGCCACCGGGCGTCGACCGCCGATCTGGTGCGTCGTTTCCGGCGCGAGCCGTACCACGGCATGCACGTCGTCGGAGTGTGCCTGCCGCGGGGCGACGCCTCGGGCGTCGTCGGGGGCGTCCCGGTGCTCGGTGACTTCTCGGACGTCCCGCTGGTCGTCGGCCAGGTCGCGGCGGACACCGTGGCCGTTCTCGCCTGCCCCGAGCTCGACGGCACCGCCCTTCGCCGGCTGGCCTGGCGACTGGAGAAGACCCGCACCGACCTCGTCGTCGCCCCGGCGCTCATGGAGGTCGCCGGGCCGCGCACCACGATCAGGCCGGTGGCGGGGCTGCCGCTGCTGCACGTCGAGCATCCCGAGCTGTCCGGGGTCCGCCAGTTGCTCAAGAACCTCTTCGACCGGGTCGTCGCGGGCCTGGTCATCGTCGTCCTCGCCCCCGTCCTCGCCGTGCTCGCGGCGGCCGTCCGGGCGAGCGGCCCCGGGCCCGCGCTGTTCCGGCAGACGCGGGTCGGCAGAGACGGCGTGGAGTTCACCATCCTCAAGCTGCGCACGATGAGCCCGGACGCCGAGCGGCGCAAGGTCCACCTCGTCAGCGACGGCGACGGCGTCCTGTTCAAGATCAGGGAAGATCCTCGGGTCACTCCGCTCGGAGCCTTGTTACGGCGTTACTCTCTTGACGAGTTGCCCCAGCTGTTCAATGTGCTTCGCGGCGACATGTCCCTCGTCGGGCCGAGACCGCCGCTCCCCGCGGAGGTCGCCGGGTACGGGGACGACGTCCGGCGGCGGCTGGTGGTCCGTCCGGGCATGACGGGCCTGTGGCAAGTCAACGGCAGGTCTGACCTTTCCTGGGAGGAATCGGTACGGTTGGACCTGCGTTATGTCGAGAACTGGTCTCTCACTTTGGATCTACAAATCCTGTGGAAGACCTGGTCGGCCGTGGCACGTGGCTCGGGCGCTTACTAGCCTGAGGTGACCGATTACCCGGGTGCGCACCAGGAAGGGCATCGTGACGATACGCGACGACCACGCGCTCGCCAGAGATCTGGCGGCTGAGGCCGGTGAGAGGCTGCTGGCCCTGCGGTCCCGTGAGGGGTTCGGCGACCCGGTGGCGCTGCGCCACGCGGGCGACCACGAGTCACATGACCATCTGATCGAGTCGCTGTCCCGCCTGAGGCCGAGCGACAGCGTCCTGTCCGAGGAGGGCACGCGCGAAGAGCGGCTCGATCCCCGCCGGCAGGCCGCCGAGCGTGTGTGGATCATCGACCCGCTCGACGGCACCCGCGAGTTCGGCGAGGAGGGCCGCGCCGACTGGGCCGTCCATGTGGCCCTCTGGCAGCGCACGTCCGGCGGAGCCCTCGGCGCCCCGGCGACGGGCGTGGGCTCGTCCGCCGATCCGGCGGCAGGCGATCCGGTCGCCGGCGGGCCGCTCGGTGGTGGCGGCGGTGCCGGCGGGCTGGTCGCCGGGGCCGTGGCGCTGCCCGCTCAGGGGGTCACGCTGAGCACGGCGTCCCCGCCCGCGCTTCCCGCCCCGCGCGAGGGCCGCATCCGCATCGCGGTCAGCCGCACCCGCCCGCCCGAGTTCGTCAGGAAGCTCGCCTACCTCGTCGGCGCCGACCTCGTGCCGATGGGCTCGGCCGGCGCCAAGATCGCAGCGGTGATCACCGGTGAGGTCGAGGCGTACGTCCACGGCGGCGGGCAGTACGAATGGGACTCCGCCGCCCCCGTGGCCGTCGCGCTGGCCGCCGGAGCCCACGCGAGCCGCATCGACGGGTCGCCGCTGATCTACAACCAGGAGAACCCTTCATTGCCGGATATCCTGGTCTCCCTACCGGATCTGGCGCCAACGTTGCTCGCCGGCATCCGCGACGTGCACCGTTAGGGCCCACACCGGAGGAAGAGCAGATGCTCCAGAGCGATTACACGACATCGCAGCTCGATGTGCTCGAAGCCGAGGCCATTCACATCATGCGCGAGGTCGCGGCCGAGTTCGAGCGTCCGTGCCTGCTGTTTTCCGGCGGCAAAGACTCCATCGTCATGCTGCGCATCGCCGAGAAGGCGTTCTGGCCGGCGCCGATCCCGTTTCCGCTGATGCACGTCGACACCGGGCACAACTTCCCCGAGGTGATCGAGTTCCGTGACCGGCGGGTCGCCGAGCTGAGCGCCCGCCTGGTCGTCGCGTCCGTCCAGGCGTCGATCGACGCCGGCCGGGTGGCCGAAGAGACCGGCCGGCGGGCCAGCCGCAACCGGCTGCAGACCACCACGCTGCTCGACGCCATCGAAGAGCACGAGTTCGACGCGGTGTTCGGCGGCGCCCGGCGCGACGAAGAGAAGGCCCGCGCGAAGGAGCGCGTGTTCTCCTTCCGTGACGACTTCGGCCAGTGGGATCCGAAGAACCAGCGTCCCGAGCTGTGGAACCTCTACAACGCGCGCATCCGCAAGGGCGAGCACATCCGGGTCTTCCCGCTCTCCAACTGGACCGAACTGGACATCTGGGACTACATCCGGCGCGAGGGCATCGAGATCCCGTCGATCTACTACGCGCACACCCGCAAGGTGTTCGAGCGCGACGGCATGCTGCTCGCCGACGCCGACGTGGTCAACCGCGGCGACGACGAGCCGGCCTACGACACCGTCGTGCGCTACCGCACCGTCGGCGACATGACCTGCACCGGCGCCGTCGAGTCCACCGCCGCCACGGTGGAGGAGATCATCGCCGAGATCGCCGCCACCCGCATCACCGAGCGGGGCGCGACCCGCGCCGACGACCGCACGTCAGAGGCCGCCATGGAGGACCGCAAGAAGGAGGGCTACTTCTGATGCCCCTTCTCGTCGCAGCCCAGGGCACGTCCTTCTCGCGGTCCGCGCGCACGGCCCGCCGCACAATCGATGGAGAGCAGTTCTGATGGACATCCTGCGTTTCGCCACTGCGGGTTCGGTCGACGACGGCAAGTCCACCCTCATCGGACGGCTGCTCTTCGACTCGAAGGCGATCTTCGAGGACCAGCTGGAGGCCGTCGAGCGCACCAGCCGTGACCGCGGCACCGAGTACACCGACCTGTCGCTGCTGACCGACGGCCTGCGCGCCGAGCGCGAACAGGGCATCACCATCGACGTGGCCTACCGCTACTTCGCCACGCCCAAGCGCAAGTTCATCATCGCCGACACCCCGGGCCACATCCAGTACACGCGCAACATGGTCACCGGCGCGTCCACCGCCGACCTGGCCGTCGTGCTGATCGACGCGCGCAAGGGCGTCGTCGAGCAGTCGCGCCGCCACGCGTTCCTCACCACGCTGCTGCGAGTGCCCCACCTGGTGCTGGCGGTCAACAAGATGGACCTGGTCGACTACGGCAGAGACCGCTTCGAGGAGATCCGCGAAGAGTTCACCGCATTCGCGGCCAAGCTGAACGTCTCCGACCTCACCTTCATCCCGATCTCCGCCCTGCACGGCGACAACGTCGTGACCCGGTCGGAGAACATGCCGTGGTACCAGGGCACCTCCCTGCTGCACCACCTGGAGAACCTCCACATCGCCTCCGACCGCAACCTGGTCGACGTGCGGTTCCCCGTGCAGTACGTCATCCGCCCCCAGCGGGCCACCGACCCGGCGTTCCACGACTACCGCGGCTACGCCGGCCAGGTCGCGGGCGGCATCCTCAAGCCGGGCGACGAGGTCATGCACCTTCCCTCGGGCCTGACCACGCGCGTCGCGGCCATCGACTCCTTCGACGGCCCCGTCGAGGAGGCCTTCTCGCCCATGTCCGTCACCCTCCGCCTGGAGGACGACATCGACATCTCGCGCGGCGACATGATCTGCCGCCCGCACAACCGGCCGGAGGTCGCCCAGGAGCTCGACGCGATGGTCTGCTGGATGACCGACGGCCTCAAGCTCGGCCCGCGTTCCAAGCTGGTCATCAAGCACACCACCCGCACGGCCCGCGTGCTCGTCCGCGACCTGCACTACCGGCTGGACGTCAACACCCTCCACCGCGACGAGTCGGCCGGGTCGCTCGGCCTCAACGAGATCGGCCGGGTGTCGCTGCGGGTCACCCAGCCGCTCTTCGTCGACGACTACGCCAGGAACCGCATGACCGGCGGCTTCATCCTGATCGACGAGGCCACCAACGGCACCGTCGGCGCCGGCATGATCGTCGACGCCCGCTGACCCTGCCTTGTCGCACGTGATCGGTCTTGGGCGACGGTGACGGTGACGGTTGCGGGCACTTCGGTGCTCGTAGCCGTCACCGCCCCTCGCACAGGCCATCCGGCATGACCGCGTCTCACGCTCCGCTATGGCAGGAGTGTCATCACCATGGCGTGACGGGGACGAACGACGGTGAAGTGCCGACGATCCAAAGTGGCGATGTCGGTGATGCCAAGTCGTTCAGCACACGCGAGAACCGAAGCGTCCGCGGTGCCCAGGGGGAGATTGCGGTAGGTGGAGACGAGTTCCGCCATCCGAAGCCAATCCGATGGATGCACCGGCTGGACCGCGAAGATGCCTCGAGCGAAGTCTCCGAGGAATTTCACTTCTGCTTCGGCGCCGAGACGAGTCGAGATGAGGTAAGCCGCCTCCGCCACCACCAAGGTAGGGACGATCAGCGGGCCGGGATGGGATTCAAGTAGCGTGAGACAGGGTTTGTGATGCTTGTCGTCCGCATCGACATAGGCGTACAACGGTCCCGCGTCTACGACGAGAGCGCCTATGACGCCTCCCGATGGCGCCGCGCCCACTCGCGGTCGAGGATTTCATGGATCCGTTCGGAGATGTCGTCTTCTCCGCTGTGGCCTGCCCCGGCCGCAAGCAACTGCCGACGCCCATCACCGGGCAGGTGAGCCATTATGGCCTCGCGAGTCCACTCGGACACCGTCATGCCCCGCCGCTCCGCTTCATGTCGCACGCGGGCATCAAGATCATCTGACAGTTTAATGGTGGTGCGTTTCATGTATGCCAGCATACCCATGTTACTGATCGCTGACATGATGTAACGCAAAGTAAATGAATGTCGCCGGTTCGGCGAGCCGGTCCAGGGGGTGAACAAGCTCGTGCTGGGCAACGCGGCGTCGCCATCGTCGGCATACGCATGCGCGGCGCGGAGATCTTCAGGGTGAGCACCGCAGCGCGCCCTGCCTGCGTGCTGGATTCTGTTCGCCCGTGGGGCGCGGTCGGTATGGCTGGAGTACTCCGGTGACGGATCGCGCCGCGTCTACGAACGCGTCGGCTTCCAGCCCGAGGGCACCCGCCCCTATATGTCGCTCGAGGTGACGGCAGAGATCGACTGCTCGGCCGGCGGGTAGGGGGCGCCCGGCGGGCGCGGCGCCTCCAGGTGCTCCGGGGCGATCTCGCACCAGACGGTGCGGCCGAGGCCGTCCGCGTTGGGATGGAAGCCCCAGCGGCCTCGGGAGAGCATGTCGACGATGGCCAGGCCGCGCCCGCCCTCGGCGAGAAGGAACGCCGGGTCCGCCGGAATGCTCTCCGCGAGGAGCGCGACCGTGTCCGGGCGGACGCGGGGCGTTCCAGCGGTGAGGCCTCTGTCGGTGACCTCGACCCGTACCCGGTCGCCGTCGTCGCACTCCGACACCCGGAGCACCAGAGGCTCGGAGCCATGCTCGTCGGCCCCCTGAGCGCTGACCCCATGCCGGCCATGACGGACGGCGTTGGTGACCAACTCGCTGACGGCCAGCCGTACGGGCTCGTAGGCCGGATGCGCTTCCCCCAGCCAGGCATGGACGGCGGCGCGGGCACGCGAAGCCGATTCAGGACTATTCGGCAGGCGAAGCTCTTTCAGCGTTTCCGGTGCCATCGGCGGGCCTTTCGCCGGTCGTTTATGTCTGCATTCTCGTTTCACCCGGCCGGGTCGGCCGGGGCGCCGCCATGAGGTCGGCGCGGTCCTCACACCGTGGCAAAGAACAAGGAGTCGTTATGGCGATTCGGCGTTCGCACTGTGTTCACAATCGTGTGAACCTTCTGGCCGAAGTGTGCGAACCCCCAGCATGATGGCGTTGACGCGCCGGTCGGCGACGGGAAAGGAGTTCGGCGATGAGCACCCCCCTGGAACCGGATCCGTCCATATCTCCGCGCATTCAATTCGGTACAGAACTGCGCAAATTCCGACTTTCTTCGGGGTTCACCCAGCGGCGGCTCTGCGATGCGATTCATCTGTCGGTCAGCCAGCTCAGCATGATCGAGAACGGCCACCGTGCACCCACCATGGATCTGGCGCGGCGGGCGGACGAGATCCTTGGTCTTGGCACCACGCTCACCGGCTTCCTCGACCGCCTCAACCGCGCCGCCGCCCAACTACCCCGCTGGTTCCGCCCCTGGCTCGACTACGAACGCGAAGCCGAGGCCCTGCGCATGTGGGAGCCGCTCATGGTTCCCGGCCTCCTCCAAACCGAGGCCTACGCCCGAGCCATTTTGAGCCGCAAGCCCGGCATCACCGGCGAGGATGTGGAAGAGCAAGTCCGAGCACGAATGGACCGACAGAGCATTCTCGAACGCACCGTTCCTCCAATGCTCTGGGTCATCCTGGAGGAGGGCGTCCTCCATCGTGCCGTGACGGAAGCCGAGGTGATGCGAGGGCAAGTCGAGCACCTTATCTATATCAGCGAGAACCCTCATATATCCCTTCAGATCCTTCCTTTCAGCGCTTGCAGCGTGGTTGGCTTGATGGGTGGCTTCGTCATCGCCGACATGCCGAAGGGATCGCCTCCGGCGGCTTATATCGAATCCCAGAGCACAGAAGACCGGGTGAGCGACCGGTCGAATGAGGTCCAAGGTTTGGCGCTCAGGTACGACCTGATTCGAGCGGACGCACTGCCACGTTGCGAGTCCCTGAAAATGATCAAGGAGATGATGCGGAGATGGGCGGCGTGATTCAAGGACCCGGGGCCGTGCAGTGGTGTAAATCCACGTTCTCCGGTGACGACGGCAGTAATTGCGTAGAGGTGGCTCGCCTGCAGAGAGGCCTGAGAGGAGTGCGCGACAGCAAGGATCGTGCTCGACCGGCACTGGTCGTCGACGCGGAGGCGTGGGCTGCCTTTCTCGGGCTGGTGAAGGCCGGCCGTCTCGGCTGAACGGCGGCCGGTACTGGTTGCTCGCCGTATGACGGCGCCGATTTCGCCGTACCCCGTCCCGCCGACCCGGCGCCGATTGGGGGCCTCACCCCAAGCGAGGGGGAGAGCCACCTGACGGGATGGGGGAGGCGTCCGACGGGATGGGGGCGTCCGACGGGGTGGGAGAGCCACCTGACGGGATGGGGGAGGCGTCCGGCGGGATGGGGGAGGCGTCCGGTCCTCGGCGAGACCGGCCGTGACCCCGCCGTGGCCGACCTCGTTCGCACGAGCATGCGCGACCGGATGGCGCGCACCTGGGCGGTCTACGACCGGGCGATCGGGCGCGGCGAGCTCCGCCCGGACGGTGACCTGTGGCTGCTGACCGACCTGTTCGCCGGGCTGGTGGCGTACCGGGGACTGCTCGGCCTGGAACTTCCCGACCCCGACGAGGTCGTCCGCTCCCTGCTCCACGGCTTCGCGGCGGCGACGGATGGCCGGCGTCACGGGACCTGAGAGCGGAAGACCTCGCCGGCCTCGCGGGTGGACGGCCGGTCCGTGCCGGCCGGCGGCGCCTGATCGGGACCTTGGCCGGTCCGTGCCGGTCCGTGCCGGCCGGCGGCGCCTGATCAGGACCTTGGCCGGAGACGTGGTGCCCACGTGGCCCTTTCCGGTTCCCGTGAAGCCGTGCACCTTGGCCGGGCGGTCGCCCGAGGCCGCGTCATGCCGATTCGTCGATGACCGTAGAGAGGATTGAGCAGGACAGGGCAGGCGGTCGTCGCTCAGCCGTTCCGCGGCGGCCGCCTGCTCATCCGCCGTCATGGGGTGCTCGCAGACGACAAGGACGTCGATGTCGCTGCGCCGCGCGTCGAAGCCGCCGAGCACCGCGGATCCATGGAGGTAGACGCCCACCAGGCGCGAGCCGAGCACCGCGGCCATCGCGGACGCGACGTCGCCGATGTAGTGGTCCGACAGAGAATCCATGATCTGGACTATAGGAATGCCGTACGAGCGCGGCGGCGTAGCTCTTGACGAATGAAATGAACGATCATTTACTTTCTGGGTGGGGCGAATCGCGGGCGTCACCGCCGCCGAGACCCGGGAACGGCTGCTGCGCGCGGCGGCGGACGTGTTCGCCGCGCGCGGGTACGACGGCACGCGCGTGGCCGACATCGCCGCGGCCGCGGGGGTGAGCAACGGCGCGCTGTACGCGCACTTCGGCTCCAAGGCCGAACTGCTCGTCGCCGCGCTCCGCGCCCATGGGCCCAGCCTGCTCGCCGACCTGCTGGCCGCCGAACCCGGCCTGTCGGTCACCGAGCTGCTCGTCGCCATCGGCCGCCGGCTGCCCCGCCGGCGCGAGACCCGCGGCTACCTCATCGTCGAGGCGCTGGTCGCGGCCCGCCGGGACGAGGACGTCGCCCGGCCGATGCGCGACTACATCGACGAGCGCTCCGGCTGGCTCGCCGGGCTGGTGCGCGTCGCCCAGGCCGGCGGCGAGCTGGACCCCGCGCTGGCGCCCGGCGCGTTCGCCCACTTCTGCCTCCTGCTCGCGATGGGCAGCGCGCTCGTCACCCCCGACCTGCACTCGGTCGACGACGCCGAGTGGAACGCGCTGCTCGCCCGGGTCGTGGCGGCACTCATCCCTCCCGAAGACACCACCGCACAGAGCGGAGCACCGCAGTGAGAGTGCAGTTGGACCCCGCACGTTGTCACGGCCACGGCCGCTGTTACGACCTCGCCCCCGAGGTGTTCTCCGAGGACGGCGAAGGCTATGGGCACGTCATCGCCGGCGGCGTCGTACCGCCTGATCAGGAGCACGACGCCCGGCTGGCCGTGGCCAACTGCCCCGAACGCGCCATCGACATCGTCCAGGAGAGCTGACATGACCGTCGACGACCGCTTCGCGCGGGACTACCGGGAGACACGGGCGGACCAGTCCCTCGGCACCCGCAACGAGATCATCACCGGTCCGGTCTCCGACTGGGCGACCGACTTCTCCCACCTTGAGCCCGAGTGGGCCGCCGACCCCTATCCCATCCAGGACGACCTGCGGCAACGCTGCCCGATCGCGCACACCGGCCGGTTCGGCGGCGGCTGGCTGCCCACGCGCTACGAGGACGTCGCCGCCATCGCCTACGACACCGAGCACTTCTCCTCGCGGGCGGTCGTCATGAGCAACTTCCGGCCGCCGCGCGAGCTGGCGCCGGTGGGCGGCACGCCGCCCATCTCCTCCGACCCGCCGTTCCACCACGACGCGCGCAAGCTGCTGCTCCCGGCGTTCACCAAGAGCGCGGTCGTCAAGCGCGAACAGGCGACCAGAACGTTATGCCACTCGCTCATCGACGCGTTCGAGGGGCGGGATGTCGTCGACGCCGCCCACGACTACGCGCAGTACATCCCGATGCGGGTCATCGCCGACATGCTCGGCTTCCCGATCGAGGACGCGCCGCTGTTCCGCGAGTTCATCGAGAACACGCTCGAAGGCGTCAACCTGCCGCCGGAGGAACGGTCGGCGCGGATGGGGAGCCTGTTCGACTACCTGCTCGCGCAGATCCGCGACCACGTCGACAACCCGCGCGACGACCTGACGAGCTACCTCATCGACGCCGAGTTGTACGGCCGCAAGCTCGAACCCCCGCACGTCGCCGGCACGATGGCCCTGCTGCTCGTCGCCGGCATCGACACGACATGGAGCGCGATCGGCGCGTCGCTGTGGCACCTCGCGAAGACCCCGCGCGACCGCGAGCGCCTGGTCGCCGAGCCCGCGCTGCTGCCCACCGCGATGGAGGAGTTCCTCCGGGCCTACGCGCCGGTGACGATGGCGCGGCTGGTGAGGGAGGACGTGGACTGGCGCGGCGCCGACATGAAGGGGGACGACTGGGTCCTGCTGTCGTTCCCGGCCGCCAACCGCGACCCGTCCCAGTTCGAGCGGGCGGACGAGGTCGTCATCGACCGCGAGGTCAACCGGCACGCCGCGTTCGGTCTCGGCATCCACCGCTGCGTGGGCTCGCACCTCGCGCGCATGGAGCTGCGGGTCGCCCTGGAGGTCTGGCTCGAGCGGATCCCCGACTTCAGCCTGCACGACCCGGCCGCGGTCACCTGGTCCACCGGGCAGGTACGCGGGCCGCGCGCCCTCCCACTCCGCATCGGCTAGGGTCCCTCCGCTCTCCTCGCGATGCCATCGGCCGGCGTCCTCTTCCCCTCCCCGCCCGCATCGGCCGGGGTTCCCTTGCCCTTCGCCCGCATCGGCCGGTGTCCTGTCCCCTGTGCGCTCCCGGGGCCGCAGGGGAGGGCGTGAACTCCTGCGGGGACTTGTGGCGATATATCCGCGACAAGTCCCCCATGGGAAGGCCGGCTCGATGCCATGGTGCCGACGATGAGCGCTCCCCCCACCGCCGGGAGCATCCTGGACTCGGATCTGATCGCCGAGTCCAGAGGGCGACCTGAGGCGTTCGCGACGCTCTTCGACCGTTATGCCGCGATGCTCTACCGGTACATCTCCCGCCGGCTCGGTCCCGAGGTGGCCGAGGACCTGGTCGGCGAGACGTTCCTGGTCGCCTTCGGGCGCAGGGACCGCTACGACCTGACCTACGCCGACGCCCGGCCCTGGCTGTTCGGCATCGCGACCAAGCTGATGTCCCGGCATCACCGCTCCGAGGCGGCCCGCTACCGCGCCTTGACGCGCACCCCCGTGGACGCCGTGGTGGAAGGCCACGCGGAGCAGGTCGCCGGCGAGGTGACCGCGAGGGCGTCCAGGTCGGTGCTGGCCCCGGCGCTCGCGAGCCTGTCCCAGGGCGACCGTGACGTCCTCCTTCTGATCGCCTGGGGTGACCTGTCGTACGAGGAGGTCGCCCAGGCCCTCGGCATCCCGATCGGCACGGTCCGCTCCCGCCTCAACCGCGCCAGGCGCAAGGTGCGCGCCGCCCTAGGCGACATCAACCCGATGCAGGAGCAGGAGGAGCGGCCATGGACGACCTGAAGGTGCTTCGCGACTTCGGGCGCGGCCTGGAGCACGAGCCTCCCGCGACGCTGGCCCGGCAGCGCCGCCGGCTTCTCGACGCGGCCACCGCCACCGCCTCCGCGGACGCGGGAGCGGCAGCGGGTCCTGGTAGGCGCCGGCGCTTTCCCGGGGCGGGCCGCCCGCGGCGCCGGATCGGATGGGCGGCACTGGCCGGGGTCGCGGCGGTCACCGCCGCGCTGGTGGTCGTGCCGACGGTGCTGCTCCGCGGCACGACGCCCGCCGGCTCCACCGTGGCCGCGCCCACATGGCACCGGCCGGCGAAGCAGGACGGCGTGCTGAACGTGCTCGTCGTGGGCTCCGACGAGCGGCCCGCCCCGAAAGGCGCCCCTGGCCTCTCTCTTGGCGAGCGGAGCGACGTCATGATCCTGGTGACCGTTCCCGAGGACGGCAGGAAGATCAGCGCGGTCAGCCTGCCGCGGGACTCCATGGTGCGCATCCCCGCCTGCCAGTCGCCGGACGGGACGACCGCTCCCGCCCGCACCGACATGATCAACTCGGCGTTCACGACAGGGGGCCTGCGCTGCGCCTGGAAGACCGTCGAGAGCTTGACCGGCGTCCGTGTGGACCACGCGGTGGAGATCCGCTTCTCGGGGTTCAAGGACATTGTCGACGCGCTCGGCGGGGTGGAGATCACGCTGCCCATGGCGGTGAAGGACCCCAAGTCCAAGCTGGACCTGCCGGCAGGCCGGCACCTGCTCAACGGCGAGCAGGCCCTGGCGTACGTGCGGACCCGCTACGCGCTGGGGGCCGGGTCCGACATCCCGCGGATCAGGCGGCAACAGGTCCTCATGGCCTCTCTGCTGGACAAGATCCTGCACATCGGCGAACCGGACAGGCTGCGGCTTCTGTTCCAGGCTGTGCGCAAGTCCGTCATCACCGATGTCGACCTGGACCTCGGCACTCTCCTCACCGTCTTGCAGGGCGCCCAGCCGGGCAGCACCGATCCCGTCCGCTTCTTGATCGTGCCCGTGCGGCCTTACCCTGCCGACCCCCACCGCCTCGAATGGCTCCAACCGGACGCCGGCCGCCTGTTCGCCCAGCTCAGGGGCGGCGGCTAGGCGAATGAGCGATCAGCACGCGCGTCGTCGGACGTACCCCTGAGCCGACCGGCGCGCTGTCCGCGGACGCCGGCCGGCGCGCTGTGCACGGACGTGTTCCGGCCGGTCGCGGTACGGCGGCGCCGGTCCCGCCGTACCGCGACGGTTGGAGCGTGGGCAGGGGCGGTCGGAGGACGGTCAGGGGGTGAAGGCGTGCAGGACGGGGAGGAGGTGCTCCTCCTCGTTGTCCAGGTGCGCCTCGACCTCGGCGGTGAGCCGCTCCACCTCGGCGAGCACGGTCGCCGGGTCGGCCCCTGCCCCGCCCTCGGTCCCGGCCTCGGCCCCGTCGCCCGAGAGCAGCTCCTGCAGCTCGTCGACCAGCCGCTTGATCGTCTGGTGTTCCTCCCGTAGCCGGGCCAGCGCCGAGGACAGCTCCGGATGCCGCTCGCCCAAGGTCGGGAACATGTACGCCTCCTCGATCGAGTGGTGGTGGTGGAGGCCCTGGCACACGGTCAGGCAGTTGACCCGCAGCTGCGCCCCGAGGCTCCGGCCCGACGCGGCGACCTCCTTGCGTACGAGCGCGAGTTCGCGGCGGAAGGCGTCGTGGACGGCCTTGAGGAAGTCCGCGGGAGAGCCGGCGACGGGCGGCGGGCCGATGGGGTGCAGGGCGACGACGGGGATCACCCGGGCCGTCTTGGCCTGGTAGGCCGCCCAGCCCGGGTTCGCCTCGGCCGCCCGGGCGAAGACGCGGTCGCGCTCCTCGCCCTCCAGCGCGATGGCGTCCGCTTCGTAGGTGAAGATCCCGTCCTCGACGGTGACCCTCGGGTTGGCGAGCAGGTTGTGGTACCAGGCCGGATGGGACGGGGCCCCGCCGGCCGAGGCGATGATCAGCTGGCGCTCGCCGTCCGGCAGGTAGGCGACCGGGGTCGTGTGGCTGGCCCCGGTCCTCGCTCCGGTGGTGGTCAGCAGGAGGAGCCGCCCCCCTCCGAAGGGGCCGCTCACCTGTCCGCGGTTGGCTCGGAACTCCTTGATGATCTGCTGGTTGAAGTCTTCGGGCATGCTCGGTTCTGCTCCTGGCGTGAGTGTGCCCGCGGGCGCGCCGCGGGGATGGGGGCCGGCGGACCACGACGTGACCGGCGGCGAGAGCGCGTCCGTCGAAGGCGACGGGTGCGCGTCCGTGGCCGACGGCGCGTGGAACCGCGGAATGGGGTGGAACGGTGGGACGTCACCGCGCGCGAGGTCCGGCCCCGGACCGGCAGGTCATCGCCGATGGGTCAAGGGCTGAAGCGACTCGTGAAAAGGGCGGCGCTCGATGCCGCTGGAAGGGGGGACGACGCGCGGGGCGCGATCAGATGATCAGGCGCGGCCTGTTGAGTGTGAACTCACGACATCATCCCCTATAGGTCGGGTGCGGCCCGCACGCCGACCGTTTGGTCCGTCGTGCCGACAACACGCCGATCATTACAGTTCGTCCCCACGATCCTTGTCAAGGGAGGCGCTGGGCCCGCCTTGGGAGAACCGGGAGCAGCAGGTAGATCCTTTACTGTTTCGGCATCCGATGATTACTCTCAGCGATAATGTCGGCACGTTATGTATCGGCCTTTCCCTCGGGGGTCCGTCTCAGTGACTGTTCGTGTGGTGTTCATAGGTGGGCTGGGACGCAGTGGCACGACCCTGCTCGAGCGGATGCTCGGTGAGACGCCCGGCGTCACACCTCTCGGCGAGGTCGTCCACCTGTGGGAACGCGGGGTCTGCTCGCGTGAGCCCTGCGGGTGCGGTGAGCCGTTCACCTCGTGCCCCTTCTGGCGCAGGGTCGGCGTCCGAGCGTTCGGAGGGTGGTCGCCGGGGCTGGCCGACCGCGTGCTGACGCTGCGGCGCCGGGTCGACCGCACGCGGCACATCCCCGCCCTGGCGAGCCGCCGCTGTCGCATCGACCTCAGCGGCTACACCCGGGCGTACTCCCGCGTCTACGAGGCGGCCGCGCAGGTCGCCGCCCGCCCGGTCGTGGTCGACTCCAGCAAGCACGCCTCGCTCGCGTTCTGCCTGAGCACCTCCCCGGTCGTGGACCTCAGCGTGGTCCACGTCGTCCGCGACCCCCGCGCGGTCGCCCACTCCTGGGGCCGGCGCGTCGACAGGCCTGAGAACGGCGCCCGCATGACCCGGTGGCGGCCGTGGCGCACCTCCCTCCACTGGGTCGTGCAGAACCTCGCCTTCGAGCTGCTCGCACGCCGCGGCGGCACGGTGGTCCGCGTCAGGTACGAGGACCTGCTGGCCGATCCGCGCTCGGTGCTGGCCGCGCTGCTCGCCCACCTGCGGCTCGACGGGGGCGATCTGGCGTTCCTGCGTCCCGGGCTCGCCGAGCTCTCAAAGACGCACACCTGCGCCGGGAACCCGATGCGCTTCACCGCCGGCCCGCTGCAGCTCAGCAGGGACGACTCCTGGAGCGACCACCTGGCCCGGCGGCACCGGTGGCTGGTCACCGCGCTGACCTGGCCGCTGATGCTCCAGTACGGCTACCGCATGCGCGAGCGGCGCGCCGCCGAACCGGTGCCGGGGGCGTGGATCGCCGCCGGTGTCGCGGCTCAGGAGTGCCGATGAGCCCATCGGTCGGCGTGGTCATCCCCACACGCGGCGACCGTCCCCATCTGCTCCACGCCGCGGTGGACGCCGTCCTGGCGCAGAGCAGTCCGCGGGCCGCGGACGTCGTCGTGGTCGTCGACGGCCCGGCGCAGGTGGCGGCGGTCGCCGGGCAGCTCACCGCCGGCGGGGCGCGGGTGGTCGCCAACCGTTTCAGCCCCGGGCTGCCCGGAGCACGCAACACCGGCATCTCGGCGCTGGGCACCGATCTGGTGGCCTTCTGCGACGACGACGACGTGTGGCTGCCCGGCAAGCTGACCGCCCAGCTCGCGGCGCTCGAGGCCGCTCCGGGCGCCGAGTTCGCCGGCTGCGCCATCGAGGTCGAATACGGCTCGCGCCGCGTCGTCCGTCTCGCCGGCACCGACCAGGTCACCAAGGGGCATCTCACCCGTTCACGCATGGTGATGGTGCACTCATCGACGTTCCTGTTCAGGCGCGGGTCGATCTGGCCCGACGAGAGCGCGCCCGGCGGGCAGAACGAAGACTGGGATCTGGCGCTGCGCGCCGTCGGCCGCCATCCGATCGCCTATGTCGACCGGCCGTTGGTGCGGGTCCGCTGGGGCGGCTCGGCTTACGCGACGCGCTGGGCCGACCGCATCGCGGGCCTCGAGTGGATGCTGGCCCGTCACCCCTACCTGGTCACCGACCCGCGCGGCGCCGCGCGCATCTACGGCCAGCTCGCCTTCCACCACGCGGCGCTGGGGCGGCGCGCGGCGGCGTGGCACTGGGCTCGCCGCGCGTTCGCCGCCCGCTGGGGCGAGCCGCGCGTGCCCATCGCGCTCGCGGTCGCGCTGGGCCTGGTCCCCGCCGACACGATGCTCGGCCTGCTGCACACCCGAGGGCACGGCATCTGATGGCACGGCATCCTCTGCCGGCACGGTCCCCGATCGCGCCCCGCGGGCGTTCCGGACGAGCCCTCGCCGCCGCCGCCGCCGACGCCGACATCGACGCCGACGCCGTCACCGGCAGCGCCACCGGTGCCGGTGTCGCGGCGCGAGGGAGGGTCACGGTCGGGGGCGTCGCGGTCGACACCCTCACCGAGCAGGCGGTGGTCGGCCACGTCATCGCCGCACTGCTGCAGGGGCGAGGCGGGCATGTCGTCACCCCGAACGTCGACATCTGCCGGGCCTGCTCCCGCGACCCCGAGGTGCGGGCGATCGTCGCGGGGGCCGACCTCGCGGTGCCCGACGGCATGCCGCTGGTCTGGGCGTCCAAGCTGCTCGGAACCCCGGTACCCGAGCGCATCACCGGGGCCGACCTGATCTGGTCTCTCTCGGAGGCGGCGGCGTCCGGCGGGCTGTCCGTCTACCTGGTCGGAGGGCCTCCCGGCGTCGCCGTACGCGCGGCCGAGGTGCTGGGCGACCGCTACCCGGGGCTGCGCGTCGCGGGGGTGGTGTCCCCTCCGTTCGGGTTCGAGACCTCAGCGGAAGGCCTGGCCGCCGTACGCGAGGCATTGATGCGGGCACGGCCCGACCTGGTCTTCGTCGGGCTGGGCTTCCCCAAGCAAGATCGCCTCATCGGGCTCCTGCGGGGCGATCTGCCCCGGGCGT
The DNA here is from genome assembly GCF_042654065.1 of Sphaerisporangium dianthi. NCBI lineage: Bacteria > Bacillati > Actinomycetota > Actinomycetes > Streptosporangiales > Streptosporangiaceae > Sphaerisporangium > Sphaerisporangium dianthi. Next base: position 51,718 of record NZ_JBHSFP010000021.1, read on the forward strand.
GGTTCATCGGCTGCGGCTCGGCCATCGGCTTCGCCGCGGGGTCGATGCGGCGGGCGCCCGAGTGGATGCGACGTTCCGGCCTCGAATGGCTGTTCCGCCTGGCCGCCGACCCAGGACGGCTCGCCCGCCGTTATCTGGTCGACGACCTCCCCTTCGCGCTGCGCCTGCTCACCGTGTGCCTCCTCCGGCACGCCGCCCGCAGGCTCCGGCGAAACCACCGAGAGGCCGATGGCCTGTGAGGTGGTGTGCTAGGAGGTGCGCACGGTGGTCTGCTGGGGTGCGTCGGTGGACGTGGGGCGGGCGGCTCCTGCCGGCAGCGTGATGGTGACGGCCAGCCCGCCCTCGGTGTTCGGCGCCGCCGTGACCGTACCGCCGTGCGCGCGCACGATGGACCGGACGATGGCGAGGCCCAGACCGGTCGATCGGGATCCTGCGGCGCGCCCGGACGCCAGCCGCTGGAACGGCTCGAACAGCCGGTCGACCTCCGCCGGAGGGATGACGTCGCCAGTGTTGCGCACCGTGACGAACGCTTCCCCGCTGCCGTTGGCCATGTCGTGACCGCCGGCCATGTCGTGACCGTTGGCCGCGCCGCTGCCGTTGGCCACGGCGTGACCATCGGCCGTGCCACTGCCGTTGGCCGTGCCGTGGCCGGTGACCACCTCGACCCAGCCGCCTTTCCGGTTGTGCCTGATCGCGTTGTCCACCAGGTTGCGCACCAGGCGTTCGAGCAAGACAGGGTCGCCGTCGACGGCAGCGGGGCGCAGGTCGGTGGTGACGTCCAGGCCGGCGCGCTCGGCCTCGTCGTCCGCCTCGCTCACCGCGACGGCCGCCGCCACCGCCAGGTCGTGCGGCTCGCGGGCGATGACGCCGCTGTCGCTGCGGGCCAGTGCCAGCAGGCCGTCCAGCAGACGTTCGGCCTGCCCGGCCGCGATCAGCGCGCGCTGCGCCATGGCCTCCCACTGGGCGGGCGTGCTCTCCCTCTTGGCCAGCAGCACCTCGGCGCCGGTACGGACGATCGCGAGCGGGGTGCGCAGCTCGTGCGAGGCGTCGGCGACGAACCTCCGCTGGCTGTTGAAGGAGGCCTCCAGCCTGGCCACCATCGCGTCGAAGGTGTCGGCCAGTTCCTTGAGCTCGTCGCGCGGCCCGGTGAGCGCGACGCGCTCGTGCAGCCGGTCCTGGGAGATCCGCCGGGTGGCGGCGGTGAGCGTCCGCAGCGGCCGGAGCATCCGCCCGGCGACGACCCAGGAGACCCCGAGCCCCACTATGGCGGTGATCGCCAGGGCGATCGCCGAGGTCCCGGCGGTGTTCAGCAGCGTGCCGGCGCGCAACCGGTCGAGGTCGGCCTGCTTGACCTCGTCGTACCCGTCGAGGTCATCGGCGCCGGACTTCTCGTCCCTCAGCGACGAGCCGTCCACGGTCGAGGCGTCGCGCGTCGCCCCCGCCGGGGGGAGGGCATCGGCGCTGCCGGTATAGAGGCTCTGGTAGAGCAGGGCATAGTTGAGCGCGAGCAGCGCCGCACACGTCGCCACGAGCACGACCGCGTACACCAGGGTCAGCCGCAGCCGGATCGACGGGTGCTCGCCGAGCGGCCTCACAGCCGGTATCCAGCGCCGACGACGGTCTCGATCAGCGGTGGGTCGCCCAGTTTGCGGCGCAGCCGGGCGATGGTGACCCGCACGGTCGCGGTGAACGGGTCGGCATGCTCGTCCCATGCCCGTTCGAGCAGGTCCTCGGCACTGACCACGGCGCCGTCGGCGCACATCAGGATCTCCAGCACGGCGAGCTCCTTGGTGGTCAGCGGGATGACGCGGCCGTCTCGGGTGACGACGCGCCGTGCGGTGTCGAAGGTCAGTCCTGCGCGCCGTAGGACCCGTGGAGCGTTGTTGGCCCGGCGGGCCAGCGCGCGTATGCGCAGCACCAGCTCGTCGAAGACGAACGGCTTGGCCAGGTAGTCGTCCGCGCCGAGGATCAGGCCGGCGACCCGGTCCGCCGCCTCACCCGCCGCGGTGAGCATGAGGATGCGGGCGTCGGCGCCTCCCGCGGCCAACGCGGTGCACACCTGGTCGCCATGGACGAGCGGCAGGTCGCGGTCGAGCACGACCACGTCGTACCGGTTCGCGCCGGCTTTGTGCAGGCCGTCGAGCCCGTCGGCCGCGAGGTCGACCGCGATGCCCTGATCACGCAGTCCGTCGGCGACCTGTTCGGCCAGCAGCACCTCGTCCTCGATCAGCAGCACTCGCACTCGTACATCCTCCTTGTCCGGAGTCTCCGCGATCGAGCATTACACCCGTGTTACAGGCGCTGTGACAGGGGCGTTGCCGGAATCCTGCTCCACTGGGCCGACCGAACCAGAGGAGACCGCCGATGAGAACGAGATTCCTGGTCGTCTGCCTGCTACCGCTCCTGCTGGTAGCGACGGCGGCCTGCACCGCTCCCGCCGACGGCAAGGGGGTCGCCTCGGCGGGCGGCTCCGCCGAGCCGAGCGCGACGGCGAGCCTCAGCCTCCTGGACCAGGGAATCAGGTGGGCGAGGTGCATGCGGGAGCACGGCGTGCCGCAGCCGGACCCGGTGGTGACCAACGGTGACGGAGTCCGGTACGAGGGGCTCACCAAGGACGCGGTGGACGGCAGCGTCCTTAAGAAGGCTCAGGAGGCGTGTGAGAAGCTCCGCCCCGTCCTGCCGGCCGACGTGCGGGAGATGAAGCAGGGGTTGTCGCGCCTGTTCGCCCGGTGCATGCGCGAGCAGGGGGTGGAGGACTTTCCAGACCCGGAGCCCGACGGCCGTTTCGTCATAGAACCGCCGGTCGAGAACGATCCGCGGTTCCCCGCGGCGAAGGAGACCTGCGACGCGCGGGAGGACGCGGCGGCCGCGTCGGCGCGGCCGAGCTCGCGGCCGAGCCCGTGAGCGACAGGACCAGAGCGGGCGACAGGGCGCCGGCGGCCGACACGGCGCCGGCTGACCGGCGCGCCGTTCGCCGGCGGCGTGCCGGGGGCGTCGCGGCGGCCGGTGAGGTCGTGCTCGCCGCGGGCACGGCGACCGCGGCCGCGGTCGGGTTCGGCGGGGGCGGCACGGGTGCGCCGGCCGCGGCGGCTCTGCCGCCGGGCGCCGCCCAGGTGACCCGGCGGACGATGCTGGACACCGAGGAGGTGCAGGGCGACCTCGGCTACCGCGCCGAGACCGCGCTGGCCGGCCGGATCGCGGGTGTCGTCACCAGGGTGCCGCTGCCGGGCGACGTCATCGTCCGGGGCCGGCGGATCTACCGGGTGGACGACACGCCGGTCGTGCTCATGTACGGCGACGTCGCCGCGTACCGGACGCTCGCCCCGGGCGTCAGCGGCGTGGACGTACGGCAGCTCGAACGCAACCTGAAGGCTCTCGGCTACGGCGGGTTCACGGTGGACAGGACCTACACGTGGGGCACCGCGATCGCGGTGCGGCGATGGCAGAAGGAGCGGGGCCTGCCGCAGACCGGCCAGGTCGAGCTGGGCCGGGTGGTGTTCGCCCCGGGAAGGATCCGGATCGCCGCCGTCACGGCGGGGGTGAACCGGTCCACCGGCGGCGGGCAGGAGGTGCTGCGGTACACCGGGACCGGCCGTCGGGTGACCGCCCGGCTGGAGGTGTCCAAGCAGCGGCTGGCCCGCAAGGGAGTCAAGGTGGCTGTCCAGATGCCGGGCGGCAGGAAGGTGGCCGGCAGGGTGGAACGGGTCCGCACGGTGGTCGAGCGGCCGGCCGGCCAGAGCGGCCAGGCGGAGACCTCGATCGAGACGGTCATCTCACTGCGCGACCCGAAGGCGGCCGCGGGCATCGAGGCGGCCGTGGTCACCGTGGTCTTCACCGCGGCGAAGCGCGAGGACGTGCTCACCGTGCCCGTCGCGGCGCTGGTGGCGCTGGCCGAGGGCGGCTACGGCGTCGAGGTCGTCGAAGGATCCGCCACGCGCTACGTCAAGGTGGAGACCGGCCTGTTCGCGAACGGCCGGGTCGAGGTCACCGGCGACGGGCTGCGCGAGGGCTCGACCGTGGGGATGCCGCGATGATCGAGCTGACCGACGTGACAAAGGCCTACCCCGGCGGCGTCCGCGCGCTCGCCGGCGTCACCCTCACCATCGGCGCCGGCGAGCTGGTCGCGGTGGTCGGCCCGTCCGGCTCGGGCAAGTCCACCATGCTGCACGTGCTGGGCACGCTCGACCGCCCCACCTCCGGCCGGGTGGTGGTCGACGGCCACGACGTGTCGCGGCTGTCCGACCGGCAGGTGTCGGCGCTGCGCGCGAGCCGCATCGGCTTCGTGTTCCAGCAGTTCCACCTGGCCTCGGGCGTGCCGGCGCTGGACAACGTGGCCGACGGCCTTCTCTATGCCGGGGTCGGCCTGAGCGAGCGGCGCCGGCGGGCCGCGGCGACGCTGGAGCGGGTCGGGCTCGGACACCGGCTCGACCACGAGCCGCACGAGCTGTCCGGCGGCGAGAAGCAGCGGGTGGCGATCGCCCGGGCGGTGATCGGCGACCCGGCGCTGCTGCTCGCCGACGAGCCGACCGGCAACCTGGACTCCGCCTCGGGCGAAGGGATCATGGCCGCGCTGCGGGAGCTTCACGCCGCCGGCACCACGGTCGTGGTCATCACGCATGACCTGGAGATCGCGGCCGGGCTGGACCGGCAGGTGCTGATGCGCGACGGCAGGGTCGTCAGCGACGGCGACGGCGACGGCGACAGTGACGGGAACGGCGACGGGGGCGGGAACGGCGACGGGGGCGGGAACGGTGACGGAGGCGGTGACGACGGCGGGGGCGGTGACGGCGACGGAGGCCGGGGCGGCGACACCACGCCGCGCGGGGCGGGGGTGACCGCGTCGTGACGGCGCGGCAGACCCGCTCCCGGCTCACGCCCGCCCGGCTGGCCCCGCGGGACGTGGTCCGGGTCGGAGCGGCCGGGCTGCGCACCCGGCCGGCCCGGGCGCTGCTCTCGGCGCTGGGCATCGCGATCGGCATCGCCGCCATGGTCGCGGTGGTGGGCATCTCGTCCTCCTCGCGCGAACAGCTCGGACGTCAGCTCGCCGCGCTCGGCACGAACCTGCTCACGGTCGCCCCCGGGCAGACCCTCGACGGTCAGGAGGCGACGCTCCCGGCCGAGGCCGAGGCGATGATCGCGCGGATCGGCCCGGTCACCGCCGTCTCGGCCACCGGGGCGATCCGCAACGTCAAGGTGTACCGCTCGGACAAGATCCCCAAGGTGGAGACCGGCGGGCTGACCGTGTCAGCCGCCCGGACGAGCCTGCCGCGGACCGTCGGCGCGACCTTGCGCGGCGGCGCGTGGCTGAACGGCGCCACCGGCCGGTACCCCGCCGCGGTGCTCGGCGCCGGCGCGGCCGGGCGGCTCGGCGTCGGCCGGGCCGGACCGGAGATGGTGATCATGGTCGGTGGCGAACGGTTCACCGTGATCGGCGTGCTCGACGAGGTCACGCTCGCGCCCGAGCTCGACACGGCCGTCCTGATCGGCTGGGAGGCCGCCACCGGCCTGTTCCGCTTCGACGGGCGGGCGACCACCGTCTACACCCGGTCGCGGGACGATCAGGTCGAGGCGGTACGCGCCGTCCTGGCGGCCACCGCCGACCCGCGGACGCCCGGCGACGTCAGCGTGTCCCGGCCCTCGGACGCCCTGGCCGCGAGCCGGGCGGCCGACGTCACCCTGAACGGGCTGCTGCTCGGCCTGGGCGCGGTGGCACTGCTGGTGGGGGGCGTCGGGGTCGCCAACACGATGGTGATCTCGGTGCTGGAGCGCCGGGCCGAGATCGGCCTGCGTCGTTCGCTCGGCGCCACCCGAGGGCAGATCAGGGTGCAGTTCCTCACCGAATCGCTCCTGCTGTCCGCGCTCGGCGGCGTCGGCGGGGTACTGGCGGGCATCGCCGTCACCACCGGCTACGCCGCCTACCAGACCTGGCCGGCCGTCGTGCCGGCGTGGGCGACGATGGGCGCGCTCGCCGCCACCGTGCTCATCGGCGGCGTGGCCGGGCTCTACCCCGCGATCCGCGCGGCCCGGCTGTCTCCAACCGAAGCGCTGGTGATGATCTAGGTCTGGACGACCATGGCGAGTGAGCAGGTCGCCGGTGTCCGGTGCGGTCAGGCGCCGGGCTCGCGCCGGAGAAGGCCGGTGATCTCGTCGATGCGGGTGAGGTCCTGAGCGGTGAGGCCGGTGGGGGGACGGGTGGCGGCGGCGGCCGAGTCCATGGGGCGGTACGCGGTGTGCGAGAGGCCGGTCCAGGCGAACCCGCCCGTCCGGGAGGTGCTGCCACATGTCTGGATATTCGCCGAAGTGGCCGCAGTGGCCGGCGTCGACCGGTCACCGCCCTCGCCGGCGGGCATGGGCCCGGGGTGGGGCGGGGCGGTGCAGGCGCGCTCGACATGCCGGGCCGCGACCGCGGTCCAGGGCAGGCCGCACCAGGCGTACAGGTCGCGGTAGCCGGCGAGCGGGTCGGCGGCCAGGCGTTCGTACGACACCACGCGGATGGCGGGGTGAGCGGCGCACAGCTCTTCCGCGACCTCGCGCGCCACGGCCCACAGGGCGGCGATCTTGGCGATGTGGTCCCCCGAGCCCGCCAGCGGGCGTAGCCGTTCCACCACCGGGTGGTCACGCAGCAGAAGCGGCTGTTCCAGCAGCTCATGAGGGTGGATGGTCCAGCCGAGCCGCCGCCAGCTCGCCACCAGGGACGCCGGATCACGCACCAGCAGGACCACCCGGCAGCCGAGGCGCTCGGCGAACCAGCCCGCCGAGAAGAGCGCGAACGGGTCGTCCAGCAGGGCGCGGCGGCGGAGGAGCCTGCCGAGCGTGAAGGCGGAGGCGTTCTTCGCAAGGCGTGCCAGGTCGCCGGGGGATCGGTTGCGCCGCAGCTCGGCGGCGTATCGGTAGCGCAGGGCGACGGTGTCGGCGAAGGCACGCCGCCATGGGTCCTCGTTGGCGCGGCAGATGTACTGGAACCGGTGATCGACGGTGGCGTTCAGCACGCCGGGCGAGCGTCCGGGCGGGCGCTGGGGGTTGAGCGGCTCGTTGACGTACACCGCGCCGCCGCCGGCGGTGAGCATCTTGCCGGCCCAGCTCGTGCCGCTTCTCGGCAACCCGGTGACCAGAATCGGACCGGTGGCACCGGTCATGTCGCCTCCTCGGGACGCCAGACGCGGAGGGAGGGCAGGCTGTCCGCGCCGAAGGGACGTAGCCCGTACCTGCGGACGATCTTGAGCAGGGGAGCCAGGTTCTTGACGAGCATTCCGCCGGACCAGCCGAGGGCGGCGCCCAGCGCGCCGTGGGAGGGGACGAGCACGACGTCGAGCGCGACGGTGACCGCGATCGCGCTCAGGATGCCGGCCATGCTGGCGGCGGTGTGCCCGGCGGCGATCAGCACGACATCGGCCATGCCGCACGCCGTCGCCAGCATCATGGTGGCGGCCAGGACCACCGCGACGGCGGCCCCGTCCGGGTAGCCGTCGCCGAACGCCCGCAGCAGCCAGGGGGCCAGCACGGCATAGCCCAGCCATATCGGCCACGTCAGCAGGACCAGCCACATCGTGGTCATCTGGTACAGCCTGCGAGCGAGCGGAAGATCGCCCTCGGCCAGGGCGCGGACGAGCCGCGGCTGCACCGCCTGGGCGAACCCCTGGTTCACCAACTGGCCGATCACCTTGAACCGGGTGGCGGCGGTGTACACGGCCGCCTGCGCGGGCCCGGCCAGGACGGCCACGATGACGATGTCCAGCCGCTGGAACACCGCCTGCGCCGCGCCACCGAGAGCGCGCGGAGCCGTGTAACGCCAGAACGCGCGTGCCGTCCCGGGAACGTGCGGGCCCGAAGGCGACCGCCGGCGCAACCAGAGCGCGCTCAGCACCAGGACGGGCAGCGCCGGAGCCGCCCAGGCCGCGGCGAGGACCGAGCCGGTCCAGGAAGCGGAGACGAGCGGCCGGGCGATCGCGCCGGCGGTGGCGGCCGGGGCCCCGGTGGCGTTGATGAGGACGACGGGGTCTACGGCGGCCGGGGCCCCGGTGGCGTTGATGAGGACGACGGCGCCCACGCAGAGGAGTTGCAGGCCGGGCTGGAGCACCCCGCTCAGCAGGGCGGTCGGGCGCATGGCGCCGAAGCCCCGGGTCGCCGACACCAGGATGTCCGCGACGACGATCACGGGAAGGGCGAGAGCCAGCGTACGCAGCGCCGAGGCGAGCAGAGGGACGGTGGGATCGGCCCCGGTGCCGCCTGCGGCCGGGGCGGCGGCCCCGTAGAGGGTGGCAGCGCCAGGGCCGGCGGCCGGCGGGGTGGAGGCGATGGTAGCCGAGGCGCTGTGCGTCAGGACGGCGGCGAGCGGATCCGCGTAGAGCGTGACGAGGGCCGCTGTGACGAGGGACAGGACGACCACCGGCGGCAGGGCCACTTTGAGGTGACCGAACGGCGTGCCGCGCGTGGCGCGGATCCCGCCGGCGACCTCGATGTACCCGCTGGTCGTGTCGTGGTCGGTGTGTCGGCCGGTTGTGCCTGGTGCGGCGGGGATCGCGCCGACCTTGGTGTGCGGGCTGGTCGTGTGGTGGTCGGTGTGCCGGGCGGTTGTGTCGGGTTCGGTGGGGATTTCGCTGGTGACCTTGGTGTTCGGGGTGGGGGTGGTGGGCTGGTCGGGGGTCGGGTGGCGGTCGGGGGTGGTGGAGCCGGCGAGGAAGTAGATCAGTCCGTTGCCGCAGTCGAGCCGCAGTATCCCGGCCACCATCAGGCACAGCGTGGTCGCCGTGAAGAAGGCGCCCGCCGTGCGCGCGTCGAAGCCGCGGGTGACGGCCACCACGATCAGGAACTGCGAGCCCGCGCTGACCGCCGCTCCCGCCAGCCCTGCGGCGCCACCTTTGAGCAGCGAACGCCTGCCTCCGGCCGCGCCCGTGCACGTGGGGGACGGGAACGGCTCCGGGGTCAGCGGCGCCATGAGGGGCGGTCGCCGAGCCAGGGCTCGAGGCGGGCGTCCCAGGGGGCGAAATGCTCCGACAGCCGCTGCCGGAGGGCCGCCGGCATGCCGGACGGGCGAGGACGGGCGTTGTGCCGCTCGAACACGGGGTCGCCGAGGCGGGGGAGCCCGAGGAACTCCAAGATCCGGTCGTACACGCTCTCGGGCGTGGCGAAGAAGCATCCGCTGTCGATCACCAGAATGCGGTCACGGCCGACCAGCGGCGCGAGCCGCGCCAGTTGCTCGGTGTACTGCCCGCGCGCGACGTAGGCGTGGTGCCGGTGGGCGCGGCTGTGCGCGAACGGGTCGGCGCACAGCCGTTCGGCCTCGCCGTCGAGCCGGTAGGGCTCCAGCTCGATCGCCCGCTCGAACGACGACTCGGTCTCGAACCCGCGCGCGACCTCGTGCGCGTGCGCGGAACGCGCCCGCTCGACCGGGTCGCGCACCAAGGCGATGAGCTTCACCCCGGCCAGGTCGGCGGCGATGCGCGAGGCGGACAGCGGGTGGAACAGGTAGTACGGCGAGGACTCGAAGGTGAGCGGCCGGATGCCGAACCTGCGTTCCAGGCGGTGCGCGGTGACCTTCAGCGGGAAGTGCGCGCGGTACCACGAGGGGCCCTTGCCGTACGCCATGTCGAAGTAGTGCACACCCTTGCGCAGCACCGGCTTCAGCACCAGGGGATGCTGGGCCAGGGCGCGGTACAGCGAGGTGGTGCCGCAACGCTGCGCCCCGATGATCAGGAAGGACGGCAGCAGCCGTCCGCTCACGGTGAGCCGGCCCGCCGTATGCGAGAAGGCGTGCGCGGATCTTTTCACCGCGTGGTTCACTGCAGGGCCTCCTGATGGTCGAGGACGGGGTTGAGCCACTCGGCGGGCGCGCCGAGCGGCTGGTGGCCGTCGCGCTCGTACCGGTCGGCCAGGGTGATCAGGTAGTGGGCGGCCGTCCGCCGCGCCTCGCCCGCCGACGGGCCGAACGCCGCGAGCGTGCGCACGGCGCTCGCCAGGCACGCCTCGGCGGCGAGCCGGGGAGGCATGCGGCGGCGCAGTGCCCGCTGGAAGAAGTGGTGCAGCGCGTCGAAGCCCAGCGGCACGCCGGTCGCGAAACGCTCCCAGTCCCACACCGCCAGACGGCCGTCCGGGGCGGGGGCCATGTTCCACGGCGCGAAGTCTCCGTGCCAGGCGTGACCGCCCATCGCGCCGACCGGCAGGAGGAGGACATCGCCGGCCGCGCTGAAATCGGCCGCGCCGTCGCCGGGGGTGACCGGGCGGTGGACGCCGCCGAGGGCGCCGGGGCCTGTGTGCTCGCCGGCGTCGCCCGGGGTGAGCGGGGGGCGGTGGTCCTCGCTGGCGCGCTGGGAGGGGACGAACGGGGAACGGCGGCCTTCGCCCGGGGCGGAGCGGGGCGTGGCGAGTGCGGCGATCTCGTGGGCGGCGTCCTCGAGCAGGGACGAGCGGACGCGGCGCCGGCGGGTGGGAAGCGGAGACAGGGCGAGCACGTCCAGGCCGTTCCAGACCCCGTGGTGCAGGACGGTGGGCGCGGCGACGACCCGCAGCGGCCGGCCGGCCAGCGCTTCGAGCACGGCGCCCTCGTGCCTGACCAGCGCTCGGGAACGGTCGGTGTCGCCGATCTTGACGAACGCGAGGAGCTTCCCGGCGACGCCGCGGATCTCGAGGATGGGCTTGCGGTTGGCGCGCCTGGCCGGTCGCACGTGGACGGTGGCTCTGACGCGCTCGCCGAACACCTCGCTGAGGTAGGTCTCGATCGTGCCCGGCCCCTGCGGCAGGCGCCGCCGTCCGGGCAGCCAGCGCGAGCGCGGGACGAGCCGCCGGGGCAGATATCTGCTCGGCAGCAGGGCGTAGGTGGTGGAGGAGGCCGTTCCCGTGGGCGCGGACGTGGCTTCGGAGGGGGAGGTGGCGGGATACAGGAGCGTGGTCACTTCGTCGAGATAGCCCAGACGGGCGCGATAGTCCCTCACCGGAACGCCTCCATGGGTGCGGTGGTCGTCGTGCCGGTGGTCCGGGTCGGACTGCCGGCCAACGTACTGACTGCCCGGATACGCTCGTCGGTCACGCCGCCGGGCACTCGCGTCGAGGCGGTGATCGCCGCGGCGGTGCGGCCGTTGCGCCAGAGCAGGGCGAAAGAGATCATGTAGAGGATCAGCGCGGTGACCAGGCCGTCGTACACGATCATGTAAAGCAGGACGAGGATCATGACCAGCGTCCCCGCCTGGCCGATGGGAGTGCGGTCGCGCCAGAAGCGGCGGACGGCCCCGGCGAAGAACGCGATGTAGAGCGCGGCCCCGGTGAAGCCCTGTGTGATCAGCAGCAGCCAGAGCTGCCCGTCGCTGCCGAGCGGGGGATGGCCGCACTCGGCGCACCAGCCGGTCTTGCCCGTGGTGATCGTCTGGTAGTTGCCGAAGGCGTTGCGGGTGTTGCCGTATCCGATGATCGGCGAGTGCGTGGCGGCCGCGAGCGTGCTCGCGACGGTGAACGCCCTGATGCGGTTGCTGTGCGGGCTGTCCAGGCGCTGGGCGACGATGGACCCGAGCGGCCCGGCGCAGAACGCCAGCGCGGCCGCCGCGAGGGCCACGCCCACCATGGGCGCCGTGCGCGAGCGGGACCGCACGAGGACGTACGCGACGGCGACGGCGAGGCCGATCCACAGGCCGCGGTTGAGCGAGTAGACGATCGGGACGGTGGCCAGCGCCGCCACCGCCGCGCACAGCAGGCGGCGCGCCGGGCCGCCGTAGACCCACCAGCCGACGACGAACCAGACGAGCAGCACCGAGATGTTGCTTCCCCAGGCGTTGGCCCACTCGAAGGGCGCCTCGGGGCGCGGGGAGGCGTGCCCGAGGACGTGCTGCATCTGCGCCGCCGTCGGGTGGATCAGGTTGCGGACGTAGGAGTTCTCGCTGATCCACTGAGGCAGGATCATCTCGACCGGCGAGGTGAACTCGAAGCCGGGGGCGAGCACGCCGAGCAGCCCGCCGGCCACGGTGGTCACGCAGAGCGCGCCGAGCATGCGCACCAGCGTGCGCTGCGGCAGCTCGGCGAGGGTGAGATTCCCCAGGTAGAGCACCATGATCACGAGTGAGAGGTAGAGCACGAGCCGCATCGTGTACCCGAGGACGCGACCGGTGCCGAGGTCGCCGTAGGTGCCGGGCGGCATGTCGCCCAGTGTGAGGGCGCTGAGGAGGTATCCGGCGACGAGCAGCGCCCACAGGCCCATGCCCTTGGGCACCTCGATCGGCCGGCGGCGCCACAGCACGACGGCCATGGGAACGGCGAGCACGATCAGTGACAGGCCGCCGAAGCCGAGCGCCCACCACACGGGGTAGCCGACGAGCAGCGCGGTGATCGGCCAGCGTGCCGGGGGCGGCAGCCTCATGAGGCGCGGGAGGCGGAGGCGCCGGGGTGACGGTGGTGGCCGTTGGGCGAGGATTCGCCGCGGGGCAGCGGCACGGGCGTGGGCAGCAGGATCACGCCGAGAGCCGCGGTGTCGGTGCGCCTGAGCTGGCGGACGGCCTGGGCGAGCTGCTTGGACCGGGCGGCGCGGCTCTCGACGACCAGCAGCGCGGCGTCGGCGCGGGCCGCCTGGTCGGTGCGCACCCAGATGGGGGCGAGGCCGGTGAGCGCGACGCGCAGGTCGTCGGCGATCGGCTCGGGGTCGGTGTCGGGGGAGACGCTGCGGACCAGCAGCTCGCCGCCGTCGCGCAGGTGGCGGGCCACCGCCATGGCCAGCTCGCGCAGCTCGCGCGCGTTCTCGCCCTCGCAGAGGACGGGCAGGCCGGTGAGCCGTTCGACGTCGGCGGCCGTTCTGAGGCGCGTGTCGAAGCGGTCGCGGACCATGGCGGCGCCGACCCCGGCGAGCAGCCCGAGGAACAGGCCGCTGCCGAGGTAGAGCGGCGGGCTCGGCTCGGAGGGCGAGGTGGGCGGGCGGGCGTCGCTGATGACGGTGCCCGGGGTGATCGCCACGGTCTTGAGCGCGTCGTACTTCACGGTGAGGTTGTAGACCTGCCTGCTCAGGACGTTCTGCCGTTGACCGGCGATGGTGCGCGCCGCCGAGCCCGGCGCGACGCGGGGCAGGCCGGCGACGGTGGCGGCGAGCCGGGAGTCGACCTCGCGCAGCTTGGCGGCGAGCACCTTGAGCTGGGCGTCGAGCGCGTGCGTGGCCGTCGCCCCGCGGTTGGCGAGGTAGGCCTTGGCGAACGCTTGCGCTCCGGCGGCGGCGCTCACCGGGTCGCCCGCGGTGTAGGAGACGGCGAGGACGGCCGAGTTCGGGGGCACGGCCACCGAGACGCGCTCTCTGAGCGGGTCGGGGTCGTTGACCTTGAGCGTGCGCGCGGCGCGGGCGGCGACCACGGCCGAGCGGGCGACCTGCGCCTCGGTGTCGAGGTTCAAGGGCTCGCGCTGGCGCGGCGTGGTCGGGTTCGTCTGCTCTTGCACCCCGGTGGGGGCGACCAGCACCTCGGCGGTGGCCGTGTACGACGGCGGGGTGGTCGCGAGCACGACGCCGCCGCCGCACGCGCCGGCGAGCAGGAACACGGCCAGCGCGACGCGGCGCCGGACCAGCATCGAGCCGAAGTCGGCGAGCTCGCGCCCGGTGGCCGGGCCGGAAACTGAGGACGCCGGGTGGCTCATGGGATCGGCATGCCTCTCGGTGCGGGGTTTTCTCCTGCGATGTCTGCCCATCGCCTTTTCGTGTGGGCCGCCGAACGGAAGCGGCATTCGAAGAGGCGGATCCAGAGAACTATAGGCACAACGCGGGATGCGGCGATCGCATACAGGAGTTTTTGTCGACAGGGAATCATCCCAGCTCACCCCTATATTCGGATATTTCGGGGGTTGCGATCGGCGCCCGTCCGATGGGACGCCGAGTTACCGGCGGCCCGGCGTCGATTAGTGGGAAGGTGAATACCATCCTTCGGGGAAAACCGGTGAGAAGGGGGTTTGAGTGCCTTGAGAAAAGTGACGGGAATATGGTTTTTCGGCACAGGGCTCGCCGTCGGCTGCGGTCTGATCGTCTATGCCGTGGCCTCGGCGAAGCCCCCTCAGCGGGCCGTGGTGGAAGACCGCGTCCCCGGCTCGGTCGTCGACGGCGGCACCGACGGCGCCCCCGGCTGCGTGGCCACCGCGAAGCTGATCCCGAGCTGCGGCGCGTGGTGGGGGGTGGCCCCCGAGGTCTTCGCCGGCCGCCCGCCCGCGCAGGCCATCGCCGCCGCCGAGGAACGCATGGGCCGCAGGGCCGACATCCTGCACGTCTACCACCGGGGCGGCGAGCCGTTCCCCACGCCGGAGGAACGCCGGCTGGCCAGGAAGCGCATCCTGCTGATCAACTGGAAGCCTTCGCTCGACCACACCTGGGCCGAGATCGCCGACGGCGCGATCGACGACCGCATCGACCGCGTGGCCCGGCGGATCAAACGCACGCTGCCCGAGCGCTTCTTCCTCACCGTCCACCACGAACCCGAGAACGACGTGCGCCCGCGCCCGGGGTCGGGCATGACCGCCGAGGACTACGCCGCCATGTACCGCCACGTCATGCTGCGCCTGCGCGAACGCGGGGTCAGGAACGCCGTCACGGTCATGACCTACATGGGGGCGCCGAACTGGGCCTCGAAGCCGTGGTTCGAGCGGCTCTACCCCGGTGACGACGTGGTCGACTGGATCGGCCTGGACCCCTACGCCGACCGCCGGGTGAACGACTTCGCCAACCTGGTCGACAAGACCCGCGAGGACCACGCCGGCTGGCCGGGCTTCTACCGCTGGACGCAGGCGCGCTTCCCCGGCAAGCCGATCATGGTGGCCGAGTGGGGGGCCTTCGAGCGGCAGGACGAGCCGGCGTTCAAGGTGGCGTTCTTCAACTCGGTGCGCCGCCAGATCAAGGGATATCCGCAGATCAAGGCCCTGGTGTACTTCGACTCGCCGAAGGCGCCGCGCGGCGACACGCGCTTCGACTCCACGGTGGCCGCCCGGCGCGCCTTCACCGAGCTGGCCCGCGCGCCGTACTTCAGCTCCACCCCGGTCCCCGACCACTGAGCCGCGCGAAGCCTGCGGAGCCGGCCGCCTGAGCCGCCTGAGCCTGAGCCGCGCGAGCCGCCTGAGCCGCGCGAGCCGCCTGAGCCGCGCGAGCCGGCGTCAGCGGAGCCGGCCGCCGGCGATGAGCAGGTCGAGCACCCGCTCGACCCCGTGCTCGACCGTGATGCCGGTCGTGTCGAGCGTCAGGTCGGCGTCGTCCGGCTCTTCGTAGGGGGAGGAGATGCCGGTGAACTCGGGGATGAGCCCGGCGCGCGCCTTGGCGTAGAGCCCCTTGCGGTCGCGGCGCTCGCACTCGGCGAGAGGCGTGGCGACGTGCACCAGCAGGAAGTCGGCGCCGACCTCCTCGGCCATGTGGCGCACCTCGTCGCGCGTGGCCGCGAACGGGGCGATGGGCGCGCAGATGGCGAGGCCCCCGTGCCGGGCCACCTCGGCCGCGACGAAGCCGATGCGCCGGATGTTGAGGTCGCGGTCCTGCCGGGAGAAGGTGAGCCCCGCCGACAGCAGCCGCCGCACGACGTCGCCGTCCAGGTAGGTCACCGTGCGGGTGCCGCGTTCGAGCAGCGCGTCGTGCAGGCCGCGCGCGATCGTCGACTTGCCCGACCCGGACAGGCCGGTGAAGAACACCACCAGGCCGCGACGGTGCGGCGGCCCGGGGAGCGTGACCGGCTCGGGGCCGGCCAGGTGCTCGGCGGCCCCGTACGCCGCGGCGACGTGCTCGCGCAGCTCAAGGTCGATCTCGGGCTCGCGCGGGGCCAGCGGCGCCACGACGACGACGGTGCCCGAGGGGAGGCGGTCGCGTGCCTTGAGCGCGGCCCGGACGACGGCGGGACCGCCCTCGCCGAAGGCCAGGGGGAGCAGCAGGATCGCCGCGTCCAGCTCGCGGGCGGTGGCGGTGATCTCGTCCAGGTCGTCCAGCGGCCCGCGCATGGTGACGGCGAGGACGGGACGCTCGCCGAGCTCGGCCCGCACCTGCGCGGGAGGGCGCCGGAGGCGGGCGAAGGGGCCGTGCTCGGGCGCGCCGAGCGAGGTGACCGGGCCGGCGACCAGGCCGTCGGCCGTGCGCTCGGTCACGTTCATGACGGCGACCGCGGCGCCCTCGGGATCGCGCAGGGTGAGCTCGTCGCCGGGCGAGACGGGATGGTCGTGCGGCAGCATGAGCGTGACCGGGTCGGGCCAGGGCGTGCCGTCGGCCAGGCGCCCGTTCTCGATGACCGAGGCGGCGTCGGCCGAGCCGAGGAACCCCGTCAGCGGGGCGAACGCGCCCGAGAGCAGCAGCTCGAGGTCGGCCAGCTCGCGCGCGTCGGGCACCCATTCGAGGGCCGGTCCCGGGGTCGCCGTCGTCTGCTCCACATTTCCCACCGGGACAGGATAGTGACCGCCGGGCCGAGCAGGGGAGCCGGCGGCCGATACGGCAGGGCGCCGGGGCGGGACGAGCCGGGTATGGCCGAGCCGGGAAGGCGGGAACCGGGACGAGGGAGACATAGCAGGGGAGGGCGGGCCGCGTCGTAAGGGCTGACGACGACTTCTTGGAGGTGATCGTGGACGTTGCCGAGGAGCGACGTTTCCGCGAGTTCGTGTCGGCGCGGTCTCCCGCGCTGATGAGGCTGGGCTTCCTGCTGACCGGCGGCGACCAGCACGCCGCCGAGGACCTGCTGCAGACGGTCCTGACCAAGGCCGCCGCCCGATGGTCCCGCATCGAGGAGCCCGAGGCGTACGTGCGGCAGGCGATGTACCGCCAGCAGGTGAGCTGGTGGCGGCTCGCCTCCACGCGGCGCGAGACGGTGGTGGCCGACGCGCCCGACGTGCCCGCCCGCGACGACACGCACGCGGCCGATCTGAAGCTCGTGCTGCGTCACGCGCTGGCCCGTCTGACCTCGCGCCAGCGCGCCGTGCTCGTGCTCCGGTACTTCGAGGACCGGCCGGAGGCCGAGGTGGCCCAGATCATGGGCTGCTCGGTCGGGACGGTGCGCAGCACCGCGCACCGCTCGCTCGCCCGCCTGCGCGCCGTCGCGCCCGAGCTCGCCGACCTCCGTACACCGCACCGCTCCTTCGAGGAGGTCAACTCATGAACTCGCCTAGTCTGCTGCCGGAGACCCTCCGAGACTGGTCCGGAGAGGCCGTGGTGCCTCACGACCTCGCCGACCGGGCCATGCGGGGGCGTGCCCGGTACCGGTTTCGGGTGGCGGCGCTGGCGGCGGGGCTGACGGCGGCGGCCGTCGCCGCCGTCGTCGCGGTGCCGCAGCTCGTGCTTGACGACCGCGCCCCGGCGACCGCGGTGCCGGCCGGCCCGCCGGGCGATATCCGGATCAGCGTGGCCCCCGCCGAACCGGCGGACACCGACGTGCGGACGGACACCGGGAACTCTCCGCCCCTGAAGCTCATCGCGGCGGGACGGATGGCCGTGTCCGCGTACCACATCTACCGCCCGGAGAAGCTCCCCGACGGCGCGGTGCGCTACCGCTCGACCTGGTACCTGTACAACCCGTCCACCGAGAACTACGAGAAGACCCCGTGGGCGGCGCTGGACGTCGCGCCGGGACTGAAGTACGCCGCCGTGCTGGAGGACGAACTCCCCACCCGGCGGGTCGGCATACTCGACACGGCCACCCGCGAGGTCGTGAGGTGGATCGACCTGGACCACCCGGTCGCCGAGGTCGCCTGGTCCCCGGACGGCACCAGGCTCCTCACCACCGCCTATGACAAGGATCCCCGGGTCCGCATCGAGCGGTCGTCCACGCCGGTGCCCATCGCGGAGATGAGCAACAACCGCACCGGGTTCCACGTCGTGGACGTGAACGCCGGCACGGCGCGGTTCCACGCCATGGAGAACCCGTCCCCGATGAAGCGGACCGGTATTCAGTGCCTCATGGGTGGCGGTCCCTTCGGGTGGACCCATGACGGCGCGCTGATCTGGGAATCGACGTGCACGACCCCGTCGAAGGTGTTCTACGACCTCGAAGGCAGGCCGCACGACCCGCCCAACGGGTGGACCCATCCGTGGATGAGCTCGGAGGACGCGGGGATCTCCCCCGACGGCCGGCTGTACGCCGACAGCGGGAGACCGCCCGGTCCTCAGACGACGGTGCGGGAGGTCGAGACCGGCACGCTCTTCGGCACCCAGACGATGCTGCAGCTGCTCGCCTGGGCGGACGACGGGCACCTGATCGGCCTCGGATGCGCGGGCGGCTGCGAGAACGAGTTCCACAACGGGCTGGTGCTGGTCAGCGTCGACGGCAAGCAGGTCACCCAGCTCTCGGCCGACCGTAAGAACGCCGAGGCGCCGGGAACCTGGCGGCCGCTGTTCACCCGCCGCTGACGGTTCGCGCCCCCGGGGGCCGGGCGGTCCCCCGGGCGCTCAGATCAGGCGGGCGAAGTGGTTCTGCGGCTTGCGGATGACCAGGGTGATCTCGTCGCGCCCCGCGGGCAGGCGCTGGCCCGACAGGTGTTCGACCACGCGGAGCGCGGCCCGCGCCAGCCTGGGATGACGGCCGCGCAGCGCCGGGCCGGAGGACCCCGAGTAGTCCTCGGCGATCATCAGCCCGCGCATCAGGCAGTAGGAGTGGATGCCCTCGCGGGAGGCCACCTGCTCGTAGATCGCCGGGAGAGGACCGACGGCCTCGGGCGGGGCGAAGCGCTTCCACAGCAGGCGGCGCAGCCACCACGGCGTCACGCGGTCGCAGAACCCGTACGCCGAGGTGCGGTCGCGCATGCGGATCAGCAGCAGCCCGCCGGGGCGCAGGGCGTTGACCAGGCGGTCGAGGACGAGCTCGGCGTTGCGCAGCCGTTCGAGCAGGAAGGCGGCGTGCACGACGTCGAAGGTGCGCGGCAGCAGCGGGGCGTCGCGCAGGTCGCCGACGAACCGCGCGTCCAGGTCGACACGGCGGCCGACGGCGGCGCGCAGCACGGGGATGTCCTCGTCGATGCCGGTGACCCTGATGTCGACGCGCTCGATGGCGACCCGGTCGCCGCGGCCACAGCCGGCGATCAGGATGTCGAGCCGCCGGCCGAGCTGCTCGGTCCACAGCTCGCGGATGCGGTGGCCGAACACGTCGCCCTGGGTCTCCGGCCACCATCGAACCTCTGACATGTGACTCAGAGTAGTCATCCTGACTCCTTCTGTATTGGATTCACCTTACGAAAGCCCCGGTCACGATCGCCGGAGGCCCGCCGTGGCCGCCGTCCGTCCCGGTTCTGGCCTGCTGTGGACACCGCGTTTCCTGACAAGCAGGCTTGTATCGGGTGGACGGGCGGTTCCAGGCATGGCCGGGCCCGGGGGGAAGTAGCCTTGAGATAACCCCGGACTCCGACGAGCCGGGGTCGCGCGTGTCGCCGTGTACAGCCGTGTCCCGGCGCGTGCCGTCATGTAGCGATTTGTGGCCGTGCGGGGTGGTACGCGCGGCGGTGGGACGCCACGTGGGATGTTCAGCCGATCAGGCCGTCCCCGAGGCGCCGAAGAAGGCGGGGATGACCATGTGGGGGCACTTCTGATGAGTCTTTCCGGACTACTCGACCTTGTCGTCGCCGATCCGCAGCTCGCCGGTGCCCTGGAACGCGCGGGCGAGGACGTCGACCTCGTCGCGCCGCCCGCGCTGCGGCCGTTCGCCGTGGCCGCCCTCGCGCGCCGGCGTCCGGTCCTCGCCGTCACCGCGACCGCCCGCGAGGCCGAAGACCTGGCCGCCGCGCTCACCGGCCTGGTCGGCGAGCACGCCGTCGCCGTCTTCCCCGCCTGGGAGACCCTCCCGCACGAACGGCTGTCGCCGCGCAGCGACACGGTGGGCCAGCGCCTGGCCGTGCTGCGCAGGCTGGCCCACCCCGTCAAGGGCGACGCCGCGGCCGGGCCGCTGGAGGTCGTGGTCGCGCCGGTTCGCGCCGTGCTGCAGCCGCTCGTCGCCGGGCTCGGCGACCTCGAACCCGTACGGCTGCGCTCCGGGGACGACGCCGACCTCGAGGACATCGTCGGGCGCCTGGTCGGCAACGGCTACCACCGGGTCGACATGGTGGAGAAGCGCGGCGAGGTCGCCGTGCGCGGCGGGCTGCTGGACGTCTTCCCGCCCACCGAGGAGCACCCGCTGCGCCTGGAGTTCTGGGGCGACACCATCGAGGAGATCCGCTGGTTCAAGGTCGCCGACCAGCGCTCGCTGGAGGTGGCCGAGGGCGGGCTGTTCGCCGCGCCGTGCCGCGAGCTGCTCCTCACCGACGAGGTCAGGGGACGGGCCGCCGAGCTGGCCGACCTGCATCCGGCGCTGAAGGACATCCTCGACCAGCTCGCCGACGGCATCCCGGTCGAGGGCATGGAGGCGTTCGCGCCCGTGCTCGTCGACGGCATGGACCTGCTGCTGGACCACCTGCCGGCCCGCGCCTCGGTGTTCGTCTGCGACCCCGAGCGCATCCGCGGCCGCGCCGTCGAGCTGGTGCGCACCAGCCAGGAGTTCCTGGAGGCGTCCTGGATCAACGCCGCCGCCGGCGGCGAGGCGCCGATCGACCTGGGCGCCGCGGCCTTCCGCGACCTTCCCGAGGTGCGCCGGCACGCACGCGAGCTGGGCCAGTCGTGGTGGACCATCGCGCCGTTCGCCACCACCGGCGGGGCCGAGGACGGCCAGGCCCCCGCGGCGCGCCCGGCCGAGACCGACGACGTGTACGGCGAGAGCGAGATCGTCGAGCTGTCGGCCAGGGAGGCCGAGTCCTACCGCGGCGACACCCAGCGGGCGCTCGGCGACATCAAGGGCTGGCTCGGCGAGGGCCGCGCGGTCGTGCTGCTCAGCGAGGGCCACGGCCCGGCCGAGCGCATCGTCGAGCTGCTCAAGGGCGTCGACGTCGCCGCCCGGCTGGTGCCCGCGCTGGAGACCGCCCCCGGCAAGGACGTCGTGCACGTCACCACCGGCCGGGTCGAGCACGGCTTCGTCAGCGGCACGGTGGCCGTCCTGACCCATCTCGACCTCGTCGGGCAGAAGGCCTCCACCAAGGACATGCGCCGCCTGCCGTCCCGGCGCAGGAACATGGTCGACCCGCTCCAGCTCAAGGTCGGCGACTACGTGGTGCACGGCCAGCACGGCGTCGGGCGCTACGTCGAGATGGTCCAGCGGTCGGTGCAGGGCGCCACCCGCGAGTACCTGGTGATCGAGTACGCGAAGGGCGACCGGCTGTACGTGCCGACCGACCAGCTCGACGAGGTCACCCGCTATGTCGGCGGCGAGTCGCCCACGCTCAACCGCATGGGCGGCGCCGACTGGGCCAAGGCCAAGTCCCGCGCGAAGAAGGCCGTCAAGGAGATCGCCGGCGAGCTGATCCGCCTGTACAGCGCCCGCATGGCCTCGCCCGGGTACGCCTTCGCCGGCGACACCCCCTGGCAGCGCGAGATGGAGGACGCCTTCCCCTACGCCGAGACCGGCGACCAGCTCGAGGCGATCGACGAGGTCAAGCGCGACATGGAGCGCGCGGTGCCGATGGACCGCCTGATCTGCGGCGACGTCGGCTACGGCAAGACCGAGATCGCCGTGCGCGCCGCGTTCAAGGCCGTGCAGGACGGCAAGCAGGTGGCGGTCCTCGTGCCCACCACGCTGCTCGTCCAGCAGCACCTGTCGACCTTCGGCGAGCGGTTCGCGAGCTTCCCCGTGGTGGTCAAGCCGGTGTCGCGGTTCCAAAGCGACGGCGAGGTCAAGGCCACGCTGGACGGACTGAGGGAGGGCGGCGTCGACATCGTGATCGGCACCCACCGCCTGCTCAACCCCGACATCCGGTTCAAGGAGCTCGGCCTCATCATCGTCGACGAGGAGCAGCGGTTCGGCGTCGAGCACAAAGAGGCCATGAAGCACATGCGCACGCAGGTGGACGTGCTCGCCATGTCGGCGACGCCCATCCCGCGCACGCTGGAGATGGGCCTCACCGGCATCCGCGAGATGTCCACCATCCTCACCCCGCCCGAGGAGCGGCACCCGATCCTCACCTTCGTCGGCCCCTACGACGAGAAGCAGATCGCCGCCGCCGTCCGGCGCGAGCTGATGCGCGACGGCCAGGTCTTCTTCGTGCACAACCGGGTGTCCTCGATCAACAAGGTGGCGGCGCGGCTGCGCGAGCTGGTCCCCGAGGCGCGGGTCGCGGTCGCCCACGGCCAGATGAACGAGCAGCAGCTCGAAAAGATCATGGTGGGGTTCTGGGAGCGCGACTTCGACCTGCTGGTCAGCACGACGATCGTCGAGTCCGGCCTGGACATCCCGAACGCCAACACGCTGATCGTCGACCGCGCCGACAACTACGGCCTGTCGCAGCTCCACCAGCTGCGCGGCCGGGTCGGCCGGGGGCGCGAGCGCGGCTACGCCTACTTCCTGTACCCGCCGGAGGCCCCGCTCACCGAGACCGCCCACGAGCGCCTGGCCACCATCGCCCAGCACACCGAGATGGGCGCCGGCATGTACGTCGCGATGAAGGACCTGGAGATCCGCGGCGCGGGCAACATCCTCGGCGCCGAGCAGTCCGGCCACATCGCCGGCGTCGGGTTCGACCTGTACGTCCGGATGATGGCCGAGGCCGTTCAGGAGCAGAAGGCCAAGCTGTCGGGCGAGGACGTCGTCGAGGGGCGCGCGGACGTCAAGGTCGAACTGCCGGTCAACGCGCACATCCCCCACGACTACGTCACCTCCGAGCGGCTGCGCCTTGAGGCGTACAAGCGCATCGCCGCCGTGGGCGACGGGGCCGACATCGTGGCCGTCCGCGAAGAGCTCGTCGACCGGTACGGGCGCCCGCCCCAGCAGGTCGACAACCTGCTGGAGGTCGCCAGGTTCCGCGTCCACGCGCGCAAGGCCGGGCTGACCGACGTCGCCCTGCAGGGGCAGCACATCAGGTTCGCCCCGGTGACGCTCAAGGAGTCCCAGCAGGTCCGCCTGGACCGGCTGTACCCCAAGGCGATCCACAAGGTGGCCGCCGAGACGCTGCTGGTGCCGGTGCCCAAGACCCGGCCGCTCGGCGGGCAGCCCCTGCGCGATCTCGACCTGCTGAAATGGTGCACCGATCTGGTCGAGGCCATGTTCCTCGAGCCGGCGCGGGCGGCGGGCGCCCGATGAGCGAAGTCCCGGCCCCCACTTCGCCGGGCCGGCCGGCGTTCGCCGGCCGTGTGCTCGAACAGCACGTCGAACAGCACGTCGAGCAGCACGTCGAGCAGCGGAGACGGCCGGCCTGATCGCGGGGGGCGCCGGTCCGCCCGGCGGCGAATCGGCCGTTCATGCCCCGCTGGGCGGGACGGTCCGCTTCACCCCGCCCGAAGGCCGGAGCACTACGGACGAACCCGGTAGAGTAACCCGCGTCTGTTGAAGGGACCGCTAGTGAAGTCGAATCGTGTGCGCGTGCTCCTGGCCGCCGCGGCCGCCGGCGTCGCGCTGACCGCCTGTTCCTCGCCCGTGCAGGTCGGCTCGGTGGCCACCGTCGGCGGCGAGCGCATCAGCTCGGGCCGGCTGGACTCCGAGGTCCGCGAGTTCCAGGCGGCGCTGAAGCAGGCCAAGATCACCGAGGCGCAGCTGCAGCTGCCGTCGATCCCGCGCGCCGTGCTGCTCCAGCTGATCTACTTCCGCCAGTTCGAGCAGTTCGCCCAGCGCAACGGCGTCACCGTCTCCGAGGGCGACATCGACAAGTTCATCACCGAGCAGGGCGGCATCGAGAAGATCGGCCCCGCCTCGCTCAGCAAGGGCGTGCCGCCGTCGGAGACCCGCCAGTGGATCCGCACCGCGCTGATCTACCAGAAGAGCCTCGAGCGGTTCGGCGCCAACCTCACCGACCAGAACTCCGTCCAGGTCGCCCAGCAGAAGCTCTTCGCGCAGCTCGACGCCATCCCGGTCAAGGTCTCCCACCGCTACGGCGCCTGGGACACCCAGCAGGGCCTCGTCGACGAGGCGCGCTTCGGCAAGCCCGCGGAGAAGCCGGCCGGCGCCGACCAGCTCGGCGACCCGGCGGCCGACCCGGCGGCCGATCCGGCCGCCGGCCAGTGACGTGCCCCTCCTCGTCGTCACGTCCTCGCCCAGGGTGGCCCCCGGCCTGCTGAGCGGGCGCGCGTGGGCGGCCCTCGGGTCGGGGCGGGTGCTCACCGGCTCCGGCGAGCACCCGCTGCTGCCGTACCTGGCGCAGGAGGACATCCCGGTCGAGGTGGTGACGCCCGACCCCGCGGCCCTGGCCCGCGAAGGCCGCGAGGGCACCGTGGTCTGGCTCGCCGCCCAGGACGGCGACGAGGCGCTCATGCGCGCAGTCGGGCACGCCGCGCTCGACATGGACGACCCGCCGGTCATCGAGCTCGTCCCCGGCTCCTACGACCTGCCGGGGGCGCGGCTGCTCGACCTGGTCGCCGTCATGGACCGGCTCCGGCGCGAGTGCCCGTGGGACGCCAAGCAGACCCACGAGTCGCTCGTCCCCTACCTCCTGGAAGAGTCCTACGAGGTGCTCGAGACCATTGAGGACGGCGACCACGCCGCCCTGCGCGAGGAGCTCGGCGACCTGCTGCTCCAGGTGGTCTTCCACGCCCGGCTGGCGCAGGAGCGCGCGGCCGAGGACGGTGGCTTCGACGTGGACGACGTCGCGGGCGGCATCCTCGACAAGCTGGTCCGGCGCCATCCCCACGTGTTCGCGGGCACGGTGGTGAGCGGCGCCGACGAGGTCAACGCCAACTGGGACACGATCAAGGCCGCCGAGCGGGCCGCCAAGGGCCGGCGGTCGGTGCTGGACGGCGTGCCGATGGGCCAGCCCGCGCTGTCGCTCGCGAGCGGGCTGCAGAGCCGCGCCGAACGCGCCGGGGCCCCAGATTCGCTGTCGCGCGCCATCGGCCAGGGCATCGGCCGCGAGCTGTTCGACCTCGTACGACGTGCCCGCGCCGCCGGCCTCGACCCCGAGGCCGAGCTTCGCGCCGCCGCCCGCGACTACCGCGACCGGGTCCACACCTGGGAACGCGCGCACGAACGCGCCGAAGGCCCCTCCGACGGCTGACGCGCCGATCCGCCTCGCGGGCGGTTTCGGGGAGGGCGCGTCCGAGCGGGCGGACCCGGGTGCGCGAGGTCGCGGCCCGCTGGACGGCCGGGGTTCACGAGAGTGTGGTCAACCAGACAGCCGGCCGGCGACCGCGGCATCCGTACCGACCGGTAGACCCCGATAGGCTCGTGAGGCAAACCGTCCGCAACCGCATCGCGTACGACGGTGCGGTGATGGGTTCCGGGGGCCCTTCCCCGGGCTACTGACTCATAGGAGCGCTTCGTGGCTGCCATCGAGGCCGTTACCGCACGCGAGATTCTCGACTCCCGGGGCAACCCCACGGTCGAGGTGGAGATCTTGCTCGACGACTACAGCACCGGCCGCGCGGCCGTCCCGAGCGGTGCGTCCACCGGCCAGTTCGAGGCCGTGGAGCTGCGTGACGGCGACGAGCGTTACCTGGGCAAGGGCGTGCAGAAGGCCGTCCTCAACGTCACCGACGAGATCGCCGACGAGATCATCGGCTTCGACGCCGAAGAGCAGCGGCTCGTCGACCAGACCATGATCGACCTTGACGGCACGCCCAACAAGGGCCGGCTCGGCGCCAACGCCATCCTCGGCATCTCCCTGGCCCTGGCCAAGGCGGCCGCCGACAGCGCCGACCTGCCGCTGTTCCGCTACGTGGGCGGGCCGAACGCGCACATCCTGCCCGTTCCGATGATGAACATCCTGAACGGCGGCGCGCACGCCGACAGCAACGTCGACATCCAGGAGTTCATGATCGCGCCGATCGGCGCCGAGACGTTCTCCGACGCCGTCCGCATGGGCGCCGAGACCTACCACGTGCTCAAGAAGGTCCTCAAAGAGAAGGGCTACGCCACCGGCCTCGGCGACGAGGGCGGGTTCGCGCCCAACCTGCCGAGCAACCGCGACGCGCTCGACCTGATCCTCGTCGCCATCGAGAAGGCCGGCTACACCCCCGGCGAGGACATCGCGCTGGCCCTGGACGTGGCCGCGACCGAGTTCCACTCCAAGGGCGTCTACACCCTCGACGGCAAGGGTCACGGCTCCGACGAGCTGATCTCCTTCTACGAGGACCTGGTCCGCTCCTACCCGCTGGTCTCCATCGAGGACCCGCTGGACGAGGAGGACTGGGAGGGCTGGAAGGCCATCACCGGCGCGCTCGGCTCCAAGGTGCAGATCGTCGGCGACGACCTGTTCGTCACCAACCCCGAGCGTCTCGAGCGTGGCATCGCCACGAGCACGGCCAACGCCCTGCTGGTCAAGGTGAACCAGATCGGCACCCTGTCGGAGACCCTCGACGCCGTCGACCTCGCCCACCGCAACGGCTACCGCTGCATGATGAGCCACCGCTCCGGCGAGACCGAGGACACCACGATCGCCGACCTCGCCGTGGCCACCAACTGCGGCCAGATCAAGACCGGCGCCCCGGCGCGGTCCGACCGCGTCGCCAAGTACAACCAGCTCCTCCGCATCGAGGAACTGCTCGACGATGTCGCCCGTTACGCGGGTCGCGGAGCTTTTCCGCGCTTCCAGGGCTAGTTTTTCCCGTACGGCTTGCGCGGTTATGGGCGCAAGCCGTACGGACCCGGGAGGATCATGAAGAAGCGACCGCAATTGACGGGGCGGGCCGCGATCCTGGCGGTCGTCGTCTGCGCGATCGCCATGAGCCTTGCCTATCCCGTGCGCGAGTACGTCGCGCAGCGACGCCAGATCGCCCAGCTGGAGAGGCAGCAGGCCCAGGCGCTCAAGGACCTCCAGGAGCTGGCAGAGCGCAGCAGGCGCCTGGACGACCCCGCCTACATCAAGCAACTCGCCAGGGGCCGGCTGCACTACTGCGGCGACGGCCACCAGACCTGCTACGTGCTGCTCGACAAGACCAAGAAGACCGGCCGGCCCGCGGCGGGGGCCACGTCCCAGGCCAAGCCCCCGTGGTACCAGACCCTGTGGGAGTCCATCGAGGCCGCCGACCGCGGCACCGGCCAACGAGTAGAACTGGGCGCCCGCACCCCCGCTCCCTGACGCCCCCGGCCGCCCGCCCCGCGGGCCGACGTGGTGCGGGGCCGGCCGTCGCGGACCGCGCGGTGCTGGATACTTACGTGTCCGAATTTTCGGTCCGGGGCGCCGGTCAGGCGGCCCGGTCCTTGGTCAGGGGAGTGCACGATGGTCGATCCGGCCGACACGGCCGCGGCGGGCCGAGGCGAGGACGCGGCGATGAGTCCCGCGGACGCGGCCGTGGTCGAACGCCAGCTCGGCCGGCCGCCCCGGGGCCTGCGGGCGGTGGCCCACAGGTGCCCGTGCGGGCTGCCGGACGTCGTCGAGACCGCCCCGCGGCTGCCCGACGGCTCGCCGTTCCCCACGCTGTTCTACCTGACCTGCCCCAAGGCCGCCTCGGCCATCGGCACCCTCGAGTCCTCGGGGCTGATGAAGCGCATGCAGGCCAGGCTGGCGGACGACCCCGCCCTGGCCGAGGCGTACGCGCGGGCGCACGCCGCGTACGTCGAGCGGCGCGACCGCGCGGCGGCCGAGGCCGGTCTTGAGCCGCTGCCCCGCGACATGCAGAGCGCCGGCGGCATGCCCGACCGCGTGAAGTGCCTGCACGCCCTGGTGGGCCACGAGCTGGCCACGCCGGGCGTCAACCCCTTCGGCCGCGAGGCCCTCGACGCCCTGCCCCAGTGGTGGAGCGACGGCCCCTGCGTCCCCACCGGCGCCGACGATCCCGAGGAGGACGCATGACCCGCGTGGCGGCCATCGACTGCGGCACCAACTCCGTCCGCCTGCTCATCGCCGACCTCGCCGACGGCACCCCGTCCGGCCGGGGGGCGGCGGGCGCGCTGTCCGACGTCGAGAGGCGCATGGAGATCGTCCGCCTCGGCGAGGGGGTCGACCGCACCGGGCGGCTCGCCCCGGAGGCGCTTGAGCGCACCTTCACGGCGATGCGCGGCTACGCCAAGCTGATCAGGGAGCACGGCGCCGAACGCGTGCGTGTCGTCGCCACGAGCGCCACCCGGGACGCCGCCAACCGCGCCGACTTCGTCGCCGGCGTACGCGAGATCTTCGGCGTCGACCCTGAGGTGGTCACCGGCTCGGAGGAGGCGCACCTGTCGTTCCTGGGCGCCACCGCCGGGCTCAGCGGGGTGGAGTCCCCGGTCCTGGTGGTGGACATCGGCGGCGGGTCCACCGAGTTCGTCCTCGGCTCCACCGACGTGGAAAGCGCGATCTCCGTCGACATCGGCTGCGTCCGCCTCACCGAACGCCACCTCGCGGCGCCCACACGGGCGCAGACGCGGGCCGAGACGCCGCAGAGCGAGACGCCGCAGAGCGAGACGCCGCAGGCCGGGAAGCCGGAGACCGGGACACCACAGGCCGGGGCGGCGCAGACCGGGGCGGCGCGGGCCGAGATGGCTGATGCGGAGGCTGTGGAGGCGGCGACGGCCGATATCGAGGCGGCCCTCGACCGGGTGGCCGAGGCCGTGTCCGTGACCAGGGCGCGCACTCTGATCGGCCTGGCCGGGTCGGTGACGACCGTCGCGGGCATCGCCCTCGATCTGCCGGCCTACGACCCGGCGCGCATCCACGGTTCCCGCGTCCCGGCGGCCACGGTGCACGAGATCTCCCGGCGCCTGCTCGTGATGTCCCACGACGAGCGGGCGGCGATCCCGGTCATGCACCCCGGCAGGGTGGACGTGATCGGCGCCGGCGCGCTCATCCTCGACCGCATCGTCGCCCGGTTCGGCTTCGGCGAGGTCGTCGTCAGCGAGCACGACATCCTCGACGGCATCGCCCGCGGCCTGGCCTCCTGACGTGCCGGTGCGTCGTTCGACGCCGTCCACCGCACGCGGCGGGCCGGCGACCGGGCGACGATTCCGGTGACTCCCGGCGGACGCGATCGGCCGTCGTGGCCGAAGCCGCGATCGGCGCCGCGGTCGGTGCCGTGATCGCGCCGCGGTCGGCGGAAGACCCGTGGCAGGGCGGAGGCCGGGGTCAGCGGGCGGTGTCCAGTGCGGACACCAGCCGGTCGGTCAGCGCCACGAAGGTGGCCAGTTCGTCGTCGGACAGCGCGGCGAACCAGCCCGCGACCGCGGCGTGGTCGCCGTCGTCGCGGCCCGCCCAGTAGGCCCGGCTGGCGTCGGTGACCGACAGCAGCCTGCGCCGGCCGTCGGCGGGGTCGTCGTGCACGTCGAGCATGCCTTTGCGCCGCAGCGCCTGGACGAGCTGGGCGATGTTCTGGTGCGTGGTGCCAAGGGCGGCGGCGGCCTGCTTGAGCGACGGTGTGCCGAGCGCGGAGACGACCGTCAGCAGCGCGGCCTGCTGGGTGGTCAGGCCGTCGGCGCGCAGCCGCTCGTCCATCAGGTAGCGCAGGCGCTGAGCCAGATAGAGGGTGGCACGGAAGGCCTGGACCGGGGGAGTGAGACCCTCGCCGAACAGGGCGGTATTGTCACGTGGAGACATAGTCAATATATTACCTATCTATGGGCGTAGAACACCGGATCGTGGTGATGCCGCACTGCGGCTACCTGTCCGAGACCTCCCGCATGGTGGAGATCTACCGAGCGCTCGCGCAGCGGGGCGCGAGCGTGCGAATGGCCACCCATGGAGGCACCTACGAGTCACTGCTGAGCGCCGCCGGGGTCGAGTACGACATCGTCGGGCCGCACATGAGCCCGCGGCGTTCGGCCGAGGTCGTCGCCAACGCCACCGGTCTCGGCGACGTGCGGCAGAGCATCTACCCCGACGACGAGATGGAGACCTACGTCCGCGCCGAGGCGGAGTACTTCCGCGCCCACGGCACGCGCACCGTCGTCACCGGATACACGCTGACCACCATGCTCTCGACCCGTCTGGCCGGCGCGGCGCTGGTCACCGAGCACGCCTGCTGCTGGGTGCCGGCCGCGTTCGAACGCGGCCTGGTGCCGGCGCCCACCTTCCGCGCGGCCCGGTTCCTGCCCGGGCCGGTCGGGCGGTCGCTGGCCAACCGGGTGCTGCCGCGGACGCGGTTCTACTGCTCCGGGTTCAACCGCGTCGCCGCGAAGCTGGGCGCGGAGGGCGTGCCGAGCCTGGGCGCGCTGGTGCTCGGCGACCTGGCGCTGGTGCCCGAGATCCCCGAGGTGTTCGGCGTGCCCGCCGCCGAGCTGGCGGCCTGGCGCCCGTCCGGACGGCACTACCGGCCCACGACCCGGCTTCGGTACAGCGGGCCGCTCTACGCCCACCTCGACGTGCCCATGCCCGAGCACGTGCGGGCGTTCCTCGACCGGCCGGGCCCGATCGCGTACGTCGCCGTCACCTCGACCTCGCCGCGCTTCGTCCGCCGGCTCGTGGCCGCCCTGCGGCCGCTGGGCGTGCGCATCCTGATCGCGGGCACCGTGCACGATCTCGGCGACCTCGCCGACGAGCGCGTGTGCGTCGGCGGGGTGCTGCCCAGTCATCTGGTCATGCCGCGAGTGGACCTCGCCGTCACCGCGGGCGGGCAGGGCAGCGTGCAGAGCGCCCTGGCCGCGGGCACACCGCTGGTGGGCCTGCCGCTGCACGCCGAGCAAGATCTCAACGTGGCGCTCGCGCAGCGGTGCGGCGCCGCACTGCTGGTCGAGCCGTGGCGCGCGGGAACCGATCGGCTCACCCGGGCGGCCGGCCGGGTGCTGGCCGAACCGTCGTTCCGCGCCGCGGCCGAGCACGTCCGCGACCTGTACGCCGCCGTGGACGGCCCCGGCAACGCCGCCGACGCCGTACTGGAGCTGACCGCGCACCACTCGCCGGCCCGGGCCCCGGGAACCTGAGCCTGCGCCCTGACCGGCAGGCCCTCGAAGGCGGAGGTGGTTCCGCGCGCCTCGGACGCCGTACCGGTCGATCGTCAGGGACGGAGTGACGGTCAGGCCCCCGTGCGAACGGACCGGCCCGGGCGCCGCGGCCACCGTGTCGAGCGCGTACCCGGCTGTGACGCGCGCGACCTGGGCGAACACCTCGTAGGGCCCGGTCAGGTCGAGGATCTGGAAGCCGGGGAAGACGACGAACACGGTGCGCGGACTGTCACTCCTTCATGTTCACCGAACCGCCGGCATGGCGGCGATGACGGGAACACGACGGATCCTGCCATCCGAGCAGACCCCCTCTCGGCAGAAGGCGTGCGGTCCCGGAGGTGGGCGGGCGCTCGGTCCGTGCGGTCCGAGAGGTGGGCGGGCGCTCGCTCGGGGCGCGTGCACTCTGGCGCTGCTGGCACGATCGGGGGATGAGCTTCGTTCCGCCTGGCAGCGGCTGGCCGGGGGATCCGGCCGGGCCGGACACTCCTGTCGCGGGCACGCCCGAGGAGGTCGCCGCGCTCGCCGCGCGGAGCGGCACGCTCGCCGAGCTGACCGCCCGGCAGTCGGTGTGCCGGGCGTGCCCCCGTCTGGTCGAGTGGCGGGAGGAGGTCGCGGACGTCAAGCGGCGGGCGTTTGTGGGCGAGACCTATTGGGGCAGGCCCATCGCCGGCTGGGGGGAGGACGAGCCGCGCGTCCTGCTCGTCGGGCTCGCCCCGGCGGCGCACGGCGGCAACCGCACGGGACGGATCTTCACGGGCGACCGCAGCGGCGACTGGCTGTTCGCCTCGCTGTACCGCACCGGCCTGGCGGCCCAGCCCACGAGCACGCACGCGGGGGACGGGCAGCGGCTGATCGGCGCGCGCATGGTCGCGGCCGTCCGCTGCGCCCCGCCGGCCAACAAGCCCACAGTCGAAGAGCGGGCGACGTGCTTCCCGTGGCTGGCCAAGGAGCTTGAGCTGGTCGCCGGCTCCGCGCGCGTCGTCGTGGCCCTCGGCGGGTTCGCCTGGCAGGCCGTCTGGCCGGCGCTGCGGCAGAGCGGGTACACGCTGCCGCGCAGCAGGCCGCCGTTCGGCCACGGCGCCGAGGTCGAGATCTTCCACGGCGCCGCGCCGGTGCGCCTTCTCGGCTGCTACCACCCGAGCCAGCAGAACACCTTCACCGGCCGGGTCACCGAGGAGATGCTCGACGCCGTCTTCGCCCGCGCGGTGACGCTGGCGGGCTGAACGCGTACGAGCAGGGGGCGGCCGAGGGACGGGGGCGGCGGCGAAAGCCCTGCTCCTGGAACGGCCTGAGAGTGAAGTTCGTCACTAGAGGAAAGTTTTACTGATCTTCACTGGAGAAACCGCTGCTCAAACGGCTATTTTCGGAAAAAACGTCAAAGTTTGATGCCTGGGAGGATTGGCGTCGATAGCCGGTCGTGACGTAACCTTGTGAATGGTTTCACAAGCGACCATGCCGCGAAGGGGCACTCACGTGGACCAGAAGGCGAAGCACATCCTGATCGTCGGCGGAGGTTACGTCGGCCTCTACACGGGCCTGCGGCTGCAGCGCCTGCTCCGCAACGAGCTGCGATCCGGCCGCGTCCGCATCACGATCGTCAGCCCCCAGTCCTACATGACCTACCAGCCGTTCCTGCCGGAGGCCGCGGCCGGCAACCTGTCGCCGCGCCACGTCGTCGCGCCTCTGCGGCGGGTGCTGTCCAAGGTCCGCATCCTCAACGGCAAGGTCACCAAGGTCCACCACGCCAACAAGTCGGTGACGTTCGAGCCCGGCACCGGCCCGAGCAAGGAGATCGATTACGACATCCTTGTCATGGCGGCCGGCTCCATCTCCCGCACCCTCCCCATCCCGGGCCTCACGGACGCCGCGATCGGCTTCAAGTCGGTCGGGGAGGCCGTCGCGCTGCGCAACCGGGTGCTCGCCCTGTTCGACCGCGCCGACTCCACCGATGACGAGCAGGTGCGGCGCAGGGCGCTGACGTTCGTCGTGGTCGGCGCCGGCTTCGCGGGCGTCGAGGCACTGGCCGAGCTGGAGGACATGGCCCGCGACGCCGTGCGCTACTACGACACCCTCAGCGAGGACGACCTGCGCTGGGTGCTCGTCGAGGCCAGCGACCGCATCCTGCCGGAGGTGGGGCCCGAGATGGGCAAGTGGACGCTCGAGGAACTGCGCGCGCGGGGCATCGACATCAAGATGCGCACGCTGCTCGAGTCCTGCGAGGGCGGCCACGTGGCGCTCTCCGACGGCGACCGCTTCGAGTCGGCGACGATCGTGTGGACCGCGGGCGTCAAGGCGAGCCCGGTCGTCAACGCCGGTGACCTGCCGCTGGACGAGCGGGGGCGCGTCAAGACCACGACCAGGCTCACGGTCGCCGGCACCCGGGACGCCTTCGCCGCCGGCGACGTCGCGGGCGTGCCCGACGTGACCAACCCCGGGCAGTACTGCGCGCCCAACGCCCAGCACGCCGTGCGGCAGGCCAAGGTGCTCGCCGGCAACATCGTCCGCCACCTCCAGGGCCGCCCGCTGGTGGAATACCGGCACAAGTACGTGGGCTCGGTGGCCGGACTGGGGCTGCACAAGGGCGTCGCGAACGTCTATGGCGTCAAGCTTCACGGATTCCCTGCGTGGTTCATGCACCGCACCTACCATCTGTCCCGGGTGCCTACGTTGAACCGCAAGGTCCGCGTGGTGGCCGACTGGACGCTCGCCCTCTTCTTCAAGCGGGAGACCCTCTCACTCGGTGAGATCGAGTCGCCGCGGGAGGAGTTCAAGGCGGCCGCCGCCACTGGCTGACGGGTTCAGGTACGGCTCGCACCCGAAGACCTCGGGTGCGAGCCGTACCGTTGTCTGTAGGCATAACAAGGACGCGTGGTGGAATTGGGCGACTTGAGCGGTCTGTTGTTCATTGCCCGAGTCACGGGGGCATGCGACGTATACGGTTATCTTGCGGACTACGGAAGGAAGAGCAGAGACGTGGGCTCTGACCCGTTACGCAAGTGTGGTCCGTTACGTATGATTACGGCGCCCCCGTAGCCCAATGGCAGAGGCAAACCCCTTAAAAGGGTTCCAGTGTGGGTTCGAGTCCCACCGGGGGCACTCTGCCGGGTATATGAAACGCCCCCGTGTCGGCGACAACGGCCCTCTGGCCATATCCTTGTCCGTTTGCCGCACGAGGCCGGGTGTTTATCGCCGCCCCGCCAAGCGGGCGCGAGGCGGCCGAACCCTCCATCGAGGGCAATCGTTACCATTTTGTGTCATTCGGCCGCCACGCCTGGTCGGCATCCCCGGCGAGCCGGGTCATTCGACGTCCGGGCGGGCGATGATCTACGCACTGTAATTGCTTATAAGCACTAAAGGCACCCATAAACGGGTTACGACGAACAATGACGGAAAAATCCCTCCGCGCCAGAGGTTAAGGGGGGGCCTGAAACTTTCATTCAGCGGCGGCCTGTCCGTATCGTGGACACCCGACGGCGATCGGCGCACCGGCCCGCGCCGCCGGAAGTCGGAAGGACGGCGCGGCCGGGCGCGCCCGGCACGGTGATCCAATCGCAACATGCGGGGACGGAACTCCAGTGCCGGGCCCCTCGTTGTACTCGTTGCCGCCGGAGGCCCGCATGCGGGCTCCCGGCGGCGCAATACGGCAGGGTCATCCTGACCGCCATGACCGATGACAGTTATTGCTACAGGCGGCAGTTCCCTGTGAGGCTCGACGAGCAGGGTGAGCGCAGGTCGCAGTGGAGGCAGTGATGCAGAGCAGGAACCCGGTTCTCAGCAGACTGGGGAAGAACAACCGTCAGTCGTGGGCCGGCCCCACCGCCAGCCCCCAGTACCTGCAGGACATGTACAACGCCCCGGCGTACGCCCCGCCGACGGCGGCGCGGCCCATGACGGTCGACGATGTCGTGGTCCGGGGTTTCATCACGCTCGGCACCCTCGTGGCGTCCGCGGCGGTCGCCTGGTACTTCGACTTCCCCCCTGCGGTGATCGCTCCGGCGGTGATCGTGGGTCTGGTGCTCGGGCTGATCGTCTCGTTCAAGCAGAGCACGAACCCGGCGCTGATCCTCGGCTACTCGGTGTCCTACGGCATCGCCATCGGCGTGATCAGCAACGCCTTCAACTATCTCTACGAGGGCATCGTCTTCCAGGCCGTGCTCGGCACGATGGTCGCCTTCGGCGGCGTGCTGGCGGTGTACGCGCTCAAGATCTTCCGGCCGACGCCCAAGTTCACCAAGTTCGTCGTGGCGGCCGGCTTCGCGGCCGTCGGCCTGATGCTGGTCAACTGGATCGCGAGCATCTTCACCCAGGGCGGCCTCGGGCTGCGCACCGACAGCCCGATCGGCTGGATCTTCAGCGTCGCGATGATCCTGCTCGGCTGCTTCTTCCTGCTGCTCGACTTCGCCGCCGTCGAAGAGGGCGTGCGTGCGGGCGTCCCCGAGAAGTACTCCTGGCTGATGGCCTTCGGTCTCACGGTGAGCCTGGTGTGGCTCTACCTGGAGATCCTGCGCTTCATCAGCTACTTCTTCAACAACGACTAGATCCTCGC
This sequence comes from Sphaerisporangium dianthi, assembly GCF_042654065.1. Taxonomy (NCBI): domain Bacteria; kingdom Bacillati; phylum Actinomycetota; class Actinomycetes; order Streptosporangiales; family Streptosporangiaceae; genus Sphaerisporangium; species Sphaerisporangium dianthi. The sequence goes on from NZ_JBHSFP010000021.1 coordinate 87,010, forward strand.
GCCAGACGCCCCGTCCGCTTGTGGGCGGGGCGTCCGCCTTTGTGGGTTCATGACCGAAAACCGGCATGGCAAGCGGAGGTCTGGGTACCTCAACGCACGGCGACTAATGATCTACCTCGTGTGAGGGAAGACTGGCCTTTGGGCCCTTGCCATCACGGGGCTGGTGATGCAGTGTCAAGCAAAAGAGGCTTCACTCATGGAGGTGCCCATGTCGTTGAACCACTCACCGGAGACGCAGAACAAGCTGATCGCGAGAGTTCCGGACATCACCGGACGCGCACTCCCAGAGTGGTTCCAAGCCATCGACAACGGCCCGTCGTTCCTGCGCTGTGATGAGCGGGCCAACTGGCTCGCCGACGAGCACGGGCTGACCCACGGCTACGCCGCCGCGATCGTCATCGAGCACGAGCGGCAACGTCGTTCCCGCATGGGCTTCATGTAAGCCCCTGCAGTTCAACGCGCCCACGTCATCGCCTGGCGTGGGCGCAGTCCTGTGCCGGGCACCTCCCGCCGTGACGTTTCCCGGCGGACATGGATCATCATGGAGACATGGATCTCGACAAGGCCCGTGAATTCCTCAGGAACAACCACCGCGCGGTGATGCTGACCTTCCATCCCGACGGCCGCCCGCAGATGTCCCCGGTGACGGTCGGCGTGGACGCCGCCGGTCACGCGGTCGTCAGCACCAGAGAGACCGCAGCCAAGATCCGCAACCTCCGCCGTGACCCGAAGGTCACCTTGTGCGTGATGACCGACGGCTTCTACGGCGACTGGATCCAGATCGAGGGCACCGCCGAGATCGTGTCCCTGCCCGAGGCGATGGAGCACCTGGTCGACTACTACCGCGACATCTCCGGCGAGCACCCCGACTGGGACGACTACCGCGCGGCCATGACGCGGGAGCGGCGGGTGATCGTCCGCATCGACCTCACCCGCGCGGGCCCCGACGTCCACGGCTGAGCCCACGACCGGGCGCCCGCGGACGGCTAACGGACACAAGCCCGGGGACGCGCTCATGGACACATCCGGGGACGCACTGGGCCCGGGGACGCGCTCACGGCCCGCCGTGGGCGCGTCCGGTCGCGGCGGCTAGTTGAGGCGCTCCAGCAGCATGGCCATGCCCTGGCCGCCGCCGACGCACATCGTCTCCAGGCCGATCGACTTGTCGTGGAAGCGCAGGCCGTTGAGCAGCGTGGAGGTGATGCGGGCGCCCGTCATGCCGAACGGGTGCCCGACGGCGATGGCGCCGCCGTTGACGTTCAGCCGGTCGATGTCGATGCCGAGCTCGGTGTAGGACGGGATCACCTGCGCGGCGAACGCCTCGTTGATCTCCACGAGGTCGACGTCGGAGATCGACATGCCCGCCCGGCGCAGTGCCTGCCGGGACGCCTCCACCGGCCCGAGGCCCATGATCTCGGGGGACAGGCCGGTGACGCCGGTCGAGACGATGCGGGCCAGCGGCGTGATGCCCAGCTCGGCGGCCTTCACGTCGCTCATCACGACCACCGCGGCGGCACCGTCGTTCAGCGGGCAGCAGTTGCCGGCCGTGACCGTGCCGTCGGGCCGGAACACCGGCTTGAGCTGGGAGACCGCCTCGTAGGTGGTGCCGGGCCTCGGGCCGTCGTCCTTGCTGACGACGGTGCCGTCGGGCAGCGTGACGGGGGTGATGTCCTGCTCCCAGAACCCGTTGGCGAGGGCCTTCTCGGCGAGGTTCTGCGAGCGGACGCCGAACTCGTCCTGCTCCTTTCGGCTCACGCCCCGCAGGCCCGCGACGTTCTCGGCGGTCTGGCCCATGGCGACGTAGACGTCGGGCATCCGCGCGTCCTGGCGAGGGTCGTGCCACGTGGGCGCGCCGCCCTCGGCGCGGGCGTCGGTGCGCTCCTTCGCGTCCAGGAAAAGCGGGTTGGTGGTGTCGGGCAGCGAGTCGGAGCTGCCCTTGACGAACCGGGAGACGCACTCGACGCCGGCCGAGATGAACACGTCCCCCTCGCCCGCCTTGATGGCGTGGAAGGCCATGCGCGTCGTCTGGAGCGAGGAGGAGCAGTAGCGGGTGACCGTGGTGCCGGGAACGCCGTCCAGGCCGAGCAGAACGGACACCACCCGGGCCATGTTGAAGCCCTGCTCGCCGCCCGGCAGGCCACAGCCCAGCATCAGGTCGTCGACCTCGTTGGGATCGAGCTGCGGGACCTTGTCCAGCGCGGCCTTGATCATCTGGACGGTGAGGTCGTCGGGACGGATGTCCTTGAGCGACCCCTTGAAGGCGCGGCCGATCGGCGAACGCGCCGTCGCGACGATGACTGCCTCGGGCATATGGCTCTCCTGGGTTCGTGGCAGGGCTCCCTCCAGCGGAGGTTACCGCGCGGTAGGGCCGTTGCCACCCGCCGGGGCGCCAAGAAACAGAACTATGTACGGCGAACACGTACCCGGTTCCGCCGGCCTGTGCTCCGGCCCACGTGTCAGCCGTACATGCCCGGAGCCGAGCCGGTGGCGTCCTGGACGGCGTGCACGGCGCCCTTCTCGTCGCGCCACAGGCGCCAGCCGTTCTGGCTGCCGGTGAACCACGGCGGCGGGGCAGACGTCCCCGGCAGGCGCTTGCCGGTGGCCAGGTCGAACTCGCACAGGGCGGCCGTGGAGTAGAAACCCCGCCCCGCCCCGCGCAGCGGCAGCGGCTTGGGGTCGGTGACGCAGAACGACCATCCGCGCTGCCCCTGGACCGGCGCCGGCCGTCCGGAGACGAGGTCGAACGCCGAGCCGGCGCCGCCGGGCTTGAGGAAGCCGAGCCTCGCCATGTCGCCGGGGAAGGCGAGCCACCAGCCGGTGCCGGGGACCTGCTCGGCGGTGATCTGCCCGGTCACCCGGCCGGTGCCGGGGTCGAGCCGGGCGAAGCCGCCGTACTGCCCCTGCTGGTCGATCGGGCGCACGACGGGGGCCAGCCCCGGGCTGCCGCTGGGGTAGACGCGGACGACCGACGGGCGCAGCCAGTTGACCCGGCCGTCCGACAGCCGCACCGAGAACACGCCGAAGGAGGAGACGCGGTTCTTGCCGGGGTTGGTGTACGGGGCGACGTAACCGACGAGGTCGGCCCCTGAGGCGCCGAAGGCCCAGCCGCCCGACAGGTCGACGCCGGGGCTGAGCGCCTGCTCCACCGGCAGTTGCCACACCGGCTTGCCGGTCGTGACGTCGTGGGAGGACAGGACGGGGTGCTTGGCCATGCGGAGCATCACGACCCGGGCCGCGTCGGACCACTCGACCTCGGCGATGCCGGGGAGTTTCCACAGGGTCCGGCCGGTGCGCGGGTCGAGCACCACCATGCGCGCCGATGCCAGGGCGGTGTTCTCCGACACGCAGATGTAGGGCCCGCACCGCTGGGGGCCGAAGGTGGAGTGGACGGGACGGGACCACTTCCGCTGCCCGGTGCGCGCGTCCACGGCGGTCAGGGCGGCGCTCCACCGGCCCCGCTCGACCGGCTCGACGGCCGCTATGACGCCCTGGCCGGCGCCGGTCTCGACGGCGGCCGGGGGTTGCACGCCCATGCCCGGCAGGCGCCCCGCGATCGTGGCCGGGCGGGCCCACAGCTTCTTGCCGCCGGACAGGTCCAGGGCGGTGGTCTCCAGCGTGCCGTCCGCGCTCATCGAGGTCACCGTGGCCACGCCGGCGGCCACGGTGGCGCGGCTGACGGCGTTGACCGCGTCGTTGCGCCAGGTCGGGTGCGTCTCGTCGCCGGCCGCCTTGCTGCCGGAGCAGCCGGCCATGGCCAGGATCCCGGCGAGCGTCAGGGCCGGTTTCGCGAGAGGCCGGATCACGGGCATTCCACTCCAATGCGGGCACGGGTGACGGCCTCGTCGCGGAGGGTGACCGGGTCTAGGCGCTGCGAGGCATCGCCCCCGGCCGCCGGCGCAGAATCATGGCCCATCTGCCGTGGGGGCCGGTCGCGCGGCCGGCGACGTGGGTCGCGGTGACCTCGGTGCCGGACTCCTCCGCGGCCTTGGCCGCCGCGAGGTAAATCGATTGCGATCCTTCGCCACGCTCGGGTTCGGCTTCGGGCCCGATTCCCAACGCGGCGCATACAGAAGGTAGCACTACGTAAGCGGACCGTTGGTAACCTCGGGCAGATGGGTGGTATCGGTCGGGTCCGAACATCTCGCCGGGATATGTCGCGAATTCCGGGCCGAGGACGTCGGCGAAGGCCACCGTGCGCCCGCCCTCCTCGATCACCGCGACGGTCTGCGCCGCCGCGAGCTGCCGGCTCCACCGCTGCGTCACCCAGCGCAGCGGCTGGGCGATCGGGCGGATCGTGCCGAGGTCGGGGCAGGTGCCGACGACGACCTCCGCGCCCGCCTCGCGCAGCCGCGCCACGGCCTCGCGCAGGTGGCCGACCGCGTCGGCGGGCTTGACCTTGGCGGTGACGTCGTTGGCGCCGACGAAGATCACCGCGATCTCGGGCCGCGTCTTGAGCGCGCGGTCCACCTGGTGGGAGAGGTCGGCCGAGATCGCGCCCGACCGGCCGAAGACGTCGAGCCGCACGGGCCGCCCGGCGGCGGCGGCGAGGCCGTTGGCGATGATCACGGCGGGGGTGTCGGCGGGGTCGGTCACGCCGAGCCCGACGGAGGTGGAGTCGCCGAGCATGACCATGGTGATCGGCCGGGCCGGCTCGCCGCCGGCGTGGGCCGGCCACTCGCCGTAGAGGCCGTCGGAGGCGGGGCCGTCCATGCCGTGGGGGCGGCCGACGAGTTTGCGGGCGACCATCGCCTCTGCGTTGAGGAGCACGTACATGGCGGCCCCGAGCGCCGTCACGCCACCGCCGCCCAACGCGGCCGCTGTGGCGATCCGGCGAGCCGCCCGTGCGGTCGCGGGCGTCCAGATCACTTCCAGTGTCCCTTCCTGGATCCTCTTACCTTCGTGATGATTCCCGTCAGGGTTGCGGTGCTCACCAGAACGACCGGCGATCGGTGAGGTCGGCGCGGCCGGGACGGCCCTTCGAGGGAGGCGGCCCCTTTGGTCCTTAGGGGTCCCCGGACTCGTGGCGGCCTGTCCCCTGTGGCACTGGTCGTGACGGTACGGTGAGGAATTGGAACCCAGCCGGACCCCGGATCTCGCACCGGAACCCGGCATCGACAAGCTGACAAAGCTTCGGCAAATGAGGTGTTATTCCCGGTGCGCGTACACGATTCGCTCATCGAGCTCATGGGCGATACTCCGCTCGTACGGCTGCGTAAGGTCACGGCCGGCATATCGGCTCAGGTGATCGCCAAGGTCGAGTACTTCAACCCCGGCGGCTCGGTCAAGGACCGCATCGCGCTGCGCATGGTCGAGGCCGCCGAGCGCTCGGGCGCGCTGCGGCCAGGCGGCACCATCGTGGAGCCCACCTCGGGCAACACCGGCATCGGCCTGGCCATCGTGGCCCAAGACCGAGGTTACCGCTGCCTGTTCGTGGTCCCCGACAAGGTGGCCCAGGACAAGATCTCCGTCCTGCGCGCGTACGGCGCCGAGGTCGTCGTCTGCCCGACGGCGGTCTCGCCCGACCACCCCGACTCCTACTACTCGGTCTCCGACCGGCTGGTGCGCGAGGTGCCGAACGCCTGGAAGCCCGACCAGTACTCCAACCCGGAGAACCCCGAGAGCCACTACCACTCGACCGGCCCCGAGATCTGGGAGCAGACCGAGGGGCGCATCACCCACTTCGTGACCGGCGTCGGCACGGGCGGCACGATCAGCGGCACCGGCCGTTACCTCAAGGAGGTCTCCGGCGGCCGGGTGCAGATCATCGGCGCCGACCCCGAGGGGTCGGTCTACTCGGGCGGCTCCGGGCGGCCCTACCTGGTCGAGGGCGTCGGCGAGGACTTCTGGCCCGCCACCTACGACACGAAGATCGCCGACCGCATCGTCGCGGTCTCCGACAAGGACTCCTTCTCGATGACGCGCCGCCTGGCGCGCGAGGAGGCCCTGCTGGTCGGCGGCTCCTGCGGCATGGCGGTCGTGGCGGCGCTGCGGGTGGCGGCCGAGGCCGGGCCGGACGCCGTCGTGGTCGTCCTGCTGCCCGACGGCGGGCGCGGCTACCTGTCCAAGATCTTCAACGACGACTGGATGGCCGACTACGGCTTCCTGACCTCCTCCAGCGACGAAGGGCTGGTCAGGGACGTGCTCGGCCGCAAGTCCCCCGGCCTGCCGGAGTTCGTGCACACCCACCCGCACGAGTCGGTCAGCACCGCCATCGCGATTATGCGCGAGTACAGCGTCTCGCAGCTGCCCGTCATGAAGGAGGAGCCGCCCGTCATGGCGGCCGAGGTGGTCGGCTCGATCGTCGAGCGCGACCTGCTGGAGGCCCTCTACCGGGGCAAGGTGCGCGGCGACGACCCCATCGAGGATCACATGTCCGCGCCGCTCCCCATGGTCGGCGCCGGAGAGCCGGTCGCGGTGGCCATCGAGGCGCTGGAGAAGGCCGACGCCGCGGTGGTCCTCGACGACGGCAAGCCCATCGGCCTGATCACCCGGCAGGACCTGCTGGCCTTCCTCGCGGGCACGCTGAACTCCTGACCCTCAGGACGCGGTGATCTCGCGGCCGGGACGGCCGGGGCGGTCGGGCGGGTCGAGCGGGAACCACGCCCGCACCTCCCAGGTGCCGTCCCCGGCCGGGCCGGCCAGCAGGTCGCCGCCGAGGGCCTTGACCCGCTCGGCCATGCCCACCAGGCCGTACCCGCCGCCCATCTTGGACAGACGCGGGTCCGCGGACGTGCGCTGGTTGCGCACGCGCAGCAGCACGCCGCGCTCGGCGTGCCGCAGGTCGGCCATCACCCAGGAGGCGTGCGGGGCGTGCCGCCGCACGTTCGTCAGGGCCTCCTGCAGCACCCGGTGCAGGGTGGTGAGCACCTCGGGCGCGAGCGACGGCTCGGCGAGCCCCTGCCCCACGTCGAACGCCACCGGCGGCCCGGACGCGGAGAAGCGCTCGACGAGCAGGCGCAGGTCGGCGAGGGTGGCGCCCGTGTGACGCGAGGCGTCGTCCTGCGCCCGCAGGACGCCGACCAGTCGGCGCATGGAGGCCAGCGCCTCGGCCCCCGCGCCGGCGATGGCCTCCAGCGCGGGCTCGACGGCCTGCGGCCGCAGGGCGGCCACCGTCCTCGCCGCCTGCGCCTGGACCACGATGCCGGTGATGTGGTGGGCGACCAGGTCGTGCAGCTCGCGGGCGAGTTCGAGGCGTTCGGCCCTGCGCACGGCGCTCACGGTCGCCTGGCGGCGTTCGAGCTGGTAACGCAGGTAGCCGCCGGCGCCCACCGCGACGGCCCAGGCGACGAACATCATGAACCCGAAGGCGAGGGAGGCGTTGGACATCGGGCGCAGGCTCGCCAGCTGCGACGTGACGGCCGACAGCACCGCCAGGATCACGGCCGTGCGCAGCGGCCGCACCCAGCGCACGACGCCCACCGTGATCAGCAGCAGCGCGCCGGCCTCGGCAGCGCCGGGAGCGCCCTCGGCGTGGAACACGAGCCCCGTGAGCGAGACGGCGGCGGACAGCGCCATGAGCAGCACCGCGCCCTGCACGCGGTAGCGGTGCCGCAGGAGGTAGGCGCCGATGCCGAGGAGACCGCACGGCGGGACCGCGAACTGCGCCTGGCGAAGCCCGAAGGCCAGAGCCACATCGGCCAGCAGCAGCAGGCACAGGAACCCGACCAGCGCGATCTCGCTGAGCCGCTGGACCATGGTGACCAGCCGCGGGCCATTCCTCACAGCCACCGAGGTTAGCCGCCCCCCGGCCCGGCCGTATCAGCCGTTCGGCCGAGGCCGCGAAGGCCGCGAAGGCGTGGCCCGCCGCGGTCGGGGAGCCCCGCCCGGGAACTCGGGGGCCCTATTACCGGAGGCCGGGGGGCCCACATGTGAAGGCGGGGGTTCACACGGGCGCTCAACTGTGGTCGTGCTCGCGCCGTCGTACGGCCCGTGCCGCGCGGCCGTCGCGTGGTGCGGCGAAACCGGAGCCGCCGGCGCGGGCGGCCGGCGGTTCCCCGGCCGGGGCTAGGGGTGCCGGACGCCGCCGCCGCCCTGTGACCGGCCGATTCCGGCGCGCCTCGCGGGCCGCGGTCCCCTGCCGCCGATTCGTCCTCCGGAAGGGCGATACCGTGAAGTCATGATTGAAGGCTTTGAGACACTGGCCGTTCACGCTGGCCAGGAGGCCGACCCGCACACCGGTGCGGTCGTGACCCCCATATACGCCGTGTCGACCTACAAGCAGGACGGCGTCGGGGGGCTGCGGTCGGGGTACGAGTACAGCCGCTCGGCGAACCCGACCAGGACCGCGCTCGAAGAGTGCCTGGCGGCGATCGAGGGCGGCACGCGCGGCATGGCGTTCGCCTCCGGCCTGGCGGCCGAGGACGCGCTGCTGCGCACGATCTGCCGGCCGGGCGACCACGTCATCATCCCCGACGACGCCTACGGCGGCACCTACCGGCTGTTCGCGAAGGTCCTCGAGCGCTGGGGCCTGCACTTCGACCCGGTGCCGCTGGGCGACCTGGACGCGGTTCGCGCCGCGGTGCGTCCCGCGAGCACCAAGGCCATCTGGGTGGAGACCCCGACCAACCCGCTGCTGAACATCGCCGACATCGAGGCGCTGGCCTCCATCGCGCACCAGGCGGACGCGAGGCTGGTGGTGGACAACACCTTCGCCTCGCCGTACCTGCAGCAGCCGCTCGCGCTGGGCGCCGACGTGGTGATCCACTCGACCACCAAGTACGTCGGCGGGCACTCCGACGTGATCGGCGGCGCGCTCGTCGCCCGCGACCGCGACCTCGGCGACGAGCTGGCCTACCACCAGAACGCCATGGGCGCCATCGCGGGCCCGTTCGACGCCTGGCTGACGCTGCGCGGCATCAAGACCCTCGCGCTGCGCATGGAGCGCCACTGCGACAACGCCGAGCGGGTCGTCGACCTGCTGCTGTCGCACCCCCGGGTGATCGAGGTGCTCTACCCGGGGCTCGCGAGCCACGCCGGGCACGAGGTGGCGGCCAAGCAGATGCGGCGGTTCGGCGGCATGGTGTCCTTCCGCGTCGCCGGCGGCGAGCAGGAGGCCGTCGAGGTCTGCAACCGCGCTCGGCTGTTCACGCTGGGCGAGTCGCTCGGTGGCGTCGAGTCGCTGATCGAGCACCCCGGGCGCATGACGCACGCCTCGGCGGCGGGCTCGCCGCTGGAGGTGCCCTCAGACCTGGTGCGGCTGTCGGTCGGCATCGAGACCGCCGGCGACCTCCTGGCGGACCTGACGCAGGCCCTGGGCTCCTGACGATCTCGGGAGGAACCCCTGGCGCCCGCGGCGTCAGGGGTTGAACCACACCATCAGCACCAGGATCACGAGCCAGATGAGGGCCATGATCGACGACAGGGTGGCGATGCGGCCGGTCTGCACCTTGGCGTCGTCTTCGGGCGCCTCGGTGGAGAGCGCCCGGACGGCGCCGCGCTGGTCGCGTTCGATGATGACCAGGAGCACCGCCGACACGATGAACAGCGTCATCGAGATCGACAGGTAGGGCCGCCCCAGGGCGCTGCCGCCCAGCGCGATGCCGAACAGGAACACGCCGAGGGTGAGGACGCCGAAGATGCGCGTCGTGCGGTGCAGATGACGCAGCACCCCGACGTCCCTGGCCCGGATGTATCGCGGTGTGAAACTGGTGGCGACCGTCACCGGCCCGATGGCGAAGATCGAGAAGCCGATGTGCAGCCACAGCAGGAGTTTGTCGAGGAACGACATGCCGCTGAGGCTATCGCCTCATTGATCAGAGTGGGAACGGTCTTGCGAACGGTCGGACGAAATCATGGGACACGGCTCATGCGTTCGGGACGTTCGGGACGTCCTCCGCCGTCTCCTCGGGGAGGACGGTCGGGACGGCCGCCGGCGGCCTGGCCCGCAGACGGCGGTTGTTCACGGTGAGCTCGAACATCGCCACCGTGATGATCATGGTCGCCAGGAGAGCGACTGCCGCGAACATTGCACTCTCCTTTCGTGACGGGCCGCACCGGCCGGTCGCTTTGCGATTGCGGTGGGAACACCTACCAATCAATATCCTCCGAGATTGCATATCAATCAGCAAGCGATTAATGGTGTGCATCGGAATTATCTCCGGAAGCCGCCCAACGAAATGGGCATACCCCCGCGAACCGGTTGATCGGCCCGTTCGCGGAGGCATGCCCATCAGCGCGAGCGGCGGGCCCGCAGGAAGTCGCTGACCACGTACTCGCCCAGACGGTCGGCGCTGGGGGAGAACACCCGGCCGCCGTTGCGCCGCGCCACCTCGTCCACGAACTCCTTGAGCCGCTCATCGGTGGCCAGCATGAAGATGTTGATCGTCGCCCGGCGCCGGGTCATCTTGTCGACCTCGGCCAAGGTCAGCTCCAGCGTCTCGCGCGAGGGCGGCCACTCGAACCACGAGCGGCCGTTGCGCATGAGATGGGCCGTCGGCTCGCCGTCGGTGACGACCAGCACCACAGGCTCGAAGTCCGGATGCCGGTCGAGGTGGCGGCCGGCGATCAGAAGCGCGTGGTGGAGGTTGGTCCCCTGCACCATGTCCCATTCGAGCCCGGCGAGCTCTTCGGGCTGGAGCACGCGGGCGTAGTTGGAGAAGCCGACGATCTGCACGGCGTCCCCGGGGAACTTCGAGGCGACCAGCGACTGCAGGGCGAGCGCCGTCTGCTTGGCGGGCGCCCAGGTGCCGCGCAGGGCCATCGAGTACGACAGGTCGACCAGCAGGCACACCGCGGCGGCGGTGCGCCGCTCGGTCTCGGCCACCTCGAAGTCGTCCACGGTCAGCGACACGCGGCCGTCCCCGTCCCCGCCCCCGAGCCCGCCGCGCCGCACGCCGTTGACCAGCGTGCGCACCACGTCGATGGGCTGCTCGTCGCCGAAGCGCCACGGGCGGGTGGTGCCGGTCAGCTCGCCCGCCGCCCCCGCGTCGTGCTGTTCGTGGTCGCCGCGGCGCCCGGCGTCCAGCGAGTCGAACACGCGGCGCAGCGCGGTCTCGCCGAGCCGGCGCACGGCCTTCGGGGTCAGCTCCAGCTTGCCGCGCTGCCGGCGGAGGTACCCCTGCTCCTCCAGTTCGCGCTCGATGCGCCTCAGCGCGTCCAGGTCGTCGACCGCCGAACGGCCGAGGGCGCGGCGGACCGCGGCCTCGTCGACGTCGTCGAGCCGCGCGCCCGGGTAGTCCTGGCCGAGCGACTGCTCCAGCCGGTCGAGGTCGGCCAGCTCCTCCAGCGCGCTGACGGCGTCGCCCATGCCGAGGGGCTGGTCGCCCTCCATGCGCTCGGAGCCGTCCCAGGCGAGGTCGGGACGCCGGGCGTACAGGGCCTCGCCGAGGCGGGCCATCTGCTCGGCGAGCCCGGCCTGCTGGAGCGTCTGGTCGATCAGCGCCTGCAGCTCGGCGCGCTGTTCGGGGGTCATGGAGGCGAGCATGCGCTGGGCCGCGGCGGCCCGGCGCGCCAAGATATCGACCAGTTCTTCCAGATTGCGGGGATTCTCCGGAAAGAGATCCCCGTATTTTTCCATGAATTGCTGGAAATCTTGCTGGGTGTGCTGGCCTCTGGAGTCCCGGTCCAGCATGTCGTTCAAATCCGACATCATCTGCCGGACCCGCTCCATCGCCTCCGGGTCCGGATTGGCCAGGGCATCCCGCATGCCGCGGAACCGGCTGTCCAGGACCTCCCTGCGCAGCAGGTCGCGCAGCTCCTCGAACGTCTGGCGCGCGGCGGGCGAGCGCCACTCGTAGGACCCGAGCTGCTGGACGGCGCTCGCGGTGTCGCCCGGCACCGAGTCCAGCTCGGCCTCGCGCAGCCGCGCGTCGTCGGAGGGGTCGGGGAACAGCTCGGCGCGCTCCTGCCCGATCGCCTTGTCCAGCAGGGCGCGCGCGCGTTCGAGGGTGCCGTTCAGGTTGCCGCGCTCGCGAAGCTCGCGCCGGCGGCGGCGCACCTCGCGCAGCAGCTCGTCGAGGCCGCGCCGGTCGGTGGCGCCGGGCAGGCCCCGCCTCAGCAGGTCACGAAGGGAGTCCAGCGGGGTGGAGCCGGACAGGATCGCGTCGCCCATCTCGTCGAGCGCGGCGCGGACGTCGTACGGGGGCGCCAGCGGGTCGGGCCCGTCGTGGTACTCGCCGTATCGGTAGCCACTCATCGCATGTGAGCCTAATCGTCGTGTGTCCGGTGTGAGAAGGATGTCGGTCAGGGCGTACAGGGGGCAGGGCCCGCGAGGAGGTTCGGCAGGGCCTACGAGGACGTCCGGTGGGGCGCGCGGGTCCGGTGGGGCGCGCGGGGACGTCCGGCCTCCCGGGACGGGGGAGGCCGGAGATCGGCCCGACCGGAGATCAGCCCGGCCGGAGGGAGCCGCTCGGGCGCGGACGCTCAGGTGCGGTAGACAGCGCCTCCGTCGACCTCGTCCTTGGACAGGCGGCGCAGGAGGTAGAGCCCTTCGAGGGCGAACTCGAGCGCGGCGGCGGCGTGCCCGGGCGACTCGTCGCCCTCGCCCATCCCGACGCCCGCCATGATCTTGGACAGGCCGTTGACCGGGCCGATCTGCTGCAGCAGCTCGGTGGCCGGCGTCAGCTCGCCCGATTCGACCCGGGCGCCTTCGGAGAACTTGTCGAGCAGCGCGGACAGGTCCATGCCGCCCAGGGTGCCGCGGAAGGTCTCGGCGACGGCCCGGCGCAGCAGGTGCGACAGCACCTCGACCTCGCGGCCCTCCTCGCTGACCTCGAACTCGACCTTGCCGCGCAGCGTGGGCACCACGCCCGGCAGGTCGCAGACCCGGGCCACCGGGCGTTCCTCCCCGGTGAGCGCCGCGCGGCGCACCGCGGAGGCGGCGGCCGTCTCGGCCGCGGCGATGGCGAAGCGCGCCGACACGCCCGACCGGGAGTCCACCGCCGTGGACTCGCGTACCAGGCGGGTGAACCGGGCGATCGTCTCGACCAGGTGCTCGGGCAGCTCGGCGCTCAGGCCGGCCTCGGCCGCGCCGTCCTCGCCCTGCTCGCGCCAGTTGAGCGCCGACTCCTGGCGGATGAGCGCCAGCTCGTACTCAAGGGTGAGCGGGTAGTGGGTGCGGATCTCCGCGCCGAAGCGGTCCTTCAGCGGGGTGATGATGCGGCCGCGGTTGGTGTAGTCCTCGGGGTTGGCGCTGGCGATGAGCAGGATGTCCAGGGGCAGCCGCAGGTTGTACCCGCGTACCTGGATGTCGCGCTCCTCCAGCACGTTGAGCAGCGACACCTGGATGCGCTCGGCCAGGTCGGGCAGCTCGTTGACCGAGAACACGCCCCGGTTGGTGCGGGGCACCAGGCCGTAGTGCACGGTCTCGGGGTCGCCGAGGGTGCGCCCTTCGGCGATCTTGATGGGGTCGACGTCGCCGATCAGGTCGCCCACGGAGGTGTCGGGCGTGGCGAGCTTCTCGCCGTACCGCTCGTCGCGGTGCTTCCAGGCGACCGGGAGGTCCTCGCCCTGCTCGGCGGCCAGCTTCAGGCAGCGCACGCACGCGGGGGCGTACGGATGGTCGTTGATCTCGCAGCCGTCGATGACGGGGGTCCACTCGTCGAGCAGGCCGGTGACGGTGCGGATCAGCCGGGTCTTGCCCTGACCGCGCTCACCCAGGAGTACCAGGTCGTGGCCCGCGAGCAGGGCTCGTTCGAGGTGGGGCAGCACGGTTTCGTCGAATCCGACGATGCCCGGGAATCTCGGCTCCCGTGCGCGTAACCTGGCCAGCAGATTTTCGCGGATCTCCGCCTTGACCGTGCGATAGGTGTGTCCACTTTCGCGCAGCTCGCGGAGAGTGCGAGCTTGCGGCGTTTCACTTCGCTGTGTGGGCGATTCATGCACGAAGACGAGACTACGTCGCGAGGCAGGGTGTCGGCAGCATTCCACATTTCGGATCTTGACCATTGCGGGACGCTCCGTATGCGTTGTTAGTCCCGTAGTGGGGAGAATCCGGCTAAGGGGGGCGAACGTACGACACACTACGACTCGCGACAGTGGAGGAGGGCGAGGCGTGTGGCAGTGCTGACGAGCCGGTTCGCGGATGGTCTCGCCGTGGGCCCCGACCTGATCGTCGCCGCGGAGTCCGCGGTACGCCAAGCGCTCTCCGGCCTGTCGGGACCGCCCGACCTCGTGTGCTTCTTCATCTGTGGCGAAGATCCCGAGGAGGTCGCCCAAGCCGGGCTGCGCGTCATGCGCATGGCGCCCGGCGCCGAGGTCATCGGCTGCAGCGCCACCGGCGTCATCGGCGACGGCCAGGGCGTCGAGCTGACCTCGGCGGTCAGCGCCTGGGCGGCCAGCTTCGAAGGCGGCCGCGCGTCCTCCTTCGCGCTGGAGACCCTCCGCATGGAAGACCGGTTCGTGATCATCGGCCTTCCCGACCGCGACCCCGACGACCGCGTGGCCATCCTGCTGGCCGACCCGTACAGCTTCCCCACCGACGCCTTCGTCGAGCACTCCGCCGATGTCCTCGGCGACCTGCCCATCGTCGGAGGCCTGGCCAACGGCACGGGCGGCCAGGGCTCGGTCCGCCTGTTCGCCGGCGGCGAGATGTACACCGAAGGGGCGATCGGCGTCATGCTGAACGGCCCGATCAACGTCAGCACCGTCGTCAGCCAGGGCTGCCGCCCGATCGGCCCCACCATGGTCGTCACCCGCTCCGAGGACAACCTGCTGCTCGAACTCGCCGGGCAGCCCGCGCTCGCGCGCCTGGAGGACATCGTCAGCGGCCTCGACGAGGAAGACCGGGAACTGGTCGCCTCCGGGCTGCAGATCGGCGTCGCGATGGACGAATACGCCGAAAGCCACGAACGCGGCGACTTCCTGATCCGCGGCATCCTCGGCATCGACCCCGAGCGCGAGGCCGTGGCCGTCGGCGACGTCCTCGACATCGGGCAAAGCGTGCGCTTCCAGGTCCGCGACGCCGCCGCGGCGGACGAGGACCTGTACGAGCTGCTCGACGCCCACGTGGAACAGCGCGGGCGCATCGACGGCGCGCTGCTGTTCTCCTGCAACGGCAGGGGCTCGGCCATGTTCGGCAGCTCCGACCACGACGTGCTCGCCCTGCACGACACCCTCGGCCCCATCGGCATGGCCGGGTTCTTCGCCGCCGGAGAGGTCGGCCCGGTAGGCGGCCACAACCACGTACACGGCTTCTCGGCCGCGATCCTCGTCTTCTCCTCCTCAAGCCCTCCCGGCGGCGAAAAAGCCGCCCAAACCACCTGATTTGTGTTTGCTTTTGCCTCGCTCCGCTCGGCGGGTTGTGTTTGCTTTCGCCTCGCTTCGCTCGGCGGGCTCGGGGCGCCTTTGAGGCGGCGCCCTTCGTCGTCGTACGGGCTCGTTCCTCACCCTCCCTCCTCCTCACGACACCGCCGCGCCCCGAGCTGTGTTTGCTTTGCCTCGCTCCGCTCGGCGGGTTGGGGGCTCCTCAGGACACCGCCGAGCCCCAGGAATCCCTCCTTGATGGGTGCGACCCCGGGATGGGGTCGGAGGGGTGGGACGTGTGATCCTTGGAGGCGCGCGGGTTCGGTCTCGGGGTCCGCGGTGGTCGTTTGCGAGATCTTGGAGCGTGGCCGATGACGCATGACCTGACGCGGGACGTGGTGCCCGGCCTCGATTCCGTGCTGGCGGTCGACATCGGCGGCACCAAGTTCGCCGTCGGGCTGGTCGACGCCCAGGGGCAGGTCATCGTCGCCGATCGGGTGGCCACCCCGCCCGGGGGCGACGCCTCCACACTGCGGAAGGCTCTGGACGGGTTGATCGACTCCGTCCTCGCGCGGCGGCCGGACGCGAACCTGGTCGGCGTGGGCGTCGGCTGCGGCGGTCCGATGACCTGGCCAGAGGGGGCCGTCTCCCCGCTGAATATCCCCGGCTGGCGAGGGTTTCCACTGCGCGCGCGGCTGGCGGAGCGGTTCCCCGGCATGCCCGTGCGCGTCCACAACGACGCCATCTGCGTCGCGGCCGCCGAACACTGGCAGGGCGCCGGTCAGGGGAGCGACAACATGCTCGGCATGGTCGTCTCGACCGGCGTCGGCGGCGGCCTCATCCTCGGCGGCCGGCTGATCGACGGCGGCACCGGCAACGCCGGGCACATCGGGCACGTCGTGGTCGACCCGGACGGCCCGGCGTGCCGGTGCGGCGGACGAGGATGCCTGGAGGCCATCAGCCGCGGCCCCGGCCTGGCCGCCTGGGCTCTCGAACAGGGGTGGGCGCCCGGCGCCACCGGCGCCCGGCCCGAGGGGCTGTACGTGGAGGCCGCGCAGGCGAATGGGCGGCAGCTCTCGGCGGACGCCGCCGCGGGAGACCCGATCGCGCTCGGCGCCCTCGCCCGCGCCGGCCGGGCCCTCGGCATCGGCATCGCCTCGGCGACCCACCTGTGCGACCTGGACGTCGTGACCATCGGCGGCGGCCTGTCGCAGGCCGGCCCGCTGCTGTTCGAGCCTTTGGAGGAGGCACTGCGGGCGCACGCCCGCCTGGACTTCGCCCGCCGCGTCCGCGTCGTCCCCGCTCACCTCGGCCAGGACGCCGGTCTCATCGGCGCCGCCGCCCTGATCCTCCTTCCGGCCCGTTACTGGACCGGCCCGGCCTGACATGTAACGGTTCGCCGCCCTTCGTCCAAGCACGGGTGTCAGCAAGCGGACGATGAAGGGAGCCCGACCGGTGCGCCACAGACAACCGGGGTTGGCGCGGATCGCGGACGACCCCGAGGCCTTCGAAGCCTTCTACCGGCGCCATTTCGACGAGGTGACGCGCTTCCTCGCCCGCCGGGTCGCAGACCCTCACCTGGTCGCGGACCTGGTGGCGGAGGTGTTCCTCGCCGTACTGGACTCGGCGCACACCTATCGGCCAGGCAAGGGGAGCGAGACGGGCTGGCTGTACGGCGTGGCGCGCAACACCATGCTCGCCGAACGGCGACGCGCCGCGCGGGAACTGCGTGCGGGAGGGCGTCTCGCGGGCCGCCGGCTCCTCCAACCCGACGACGTGGTCCTCCTGGAGGAACGGATCGACGCGGAGGACAGTGCCCGCCGGGCCATGGCAGCCATGGCCGGGTTGCCCGAGAGCGAGCGCGCGCTGCTGGAGCTGGTCGTCGTGGATCAGCTCACCGTGCCGGAAGCCGCCGCGGCCCTTGGCATCCGGCAGGGCACCGCCCGGGTCAGGCTCCACCGGGCCAGGCGCTCGCTCCAGCACGTTCCCGGCATCGTCCTGCCCCTCGTGATGGAAGGAACGAAATGAACGACACCTTCGAGAACAGACTGCTCGCCGAGCTCAAGGCCGAGATGGCCGCGAGTGCCCCGCGCGAGATCACTCCCGCACCGCGTCGGATCACCGGTCGCCGGATCCTGGCCGGGGCCGGGGCTGTCGGGGCCGTGGCCGCGGCGACGATCACGGTGCCCATGCTCATCGCGCCGGCGTCCCCCGCCTACGCGCTCACGAAGAACGCCGACGGTTCGCTCACCTTGACGATCCACGAGTTCAGCGACCCGGAAGCCATCGAGAACGACCTCGCGAGCCGGGGCGTCAAGGCCGACGTCACGTACATGCCGCTGGGTAAGCGCTGTGACCGGTCGAGCCGGCGGTCCTTGGTCGGGGGTCAGGCGGGCACGGCGACGAAGGGAGAGTTCAACGGCAAGGACCCGGCGGCACCGGGCGGCGCAGGCGAGGCGGCCAACAGTTCGCTCGGCTCGCTGCTCGGCAAGGCGTTCCGGGTGAATGACGGGATTACGATCTATCCGAAGTACATCAAGCCGGGCCAGACCGCGGTCATCGAGGTCGCGGAGAATGCCGAGAAGCCCACCGCGGAGCATCCGGGCGTCGCCTGGCGGTTCACCGGCGGTCTGGTGGACGGCCCCGTCCAGCCGTGCCGCCTCGTCGACGACCCGGGGGCCTTCGACATCGGAAACGCCACGCCCCCACCCGGAAGCTGACCGGGCGGCACGCGCCGAGCCGGCGTCCGGGGCCGTCGGCTCGCTCAGGCCCTGGGCGCCCGGCATCCGCCACGGCGGGCCGGTGGGACCTGAAGGGCGCACCAATGGGAGACTTCGGGCATGGCGCGCTCTGAGGTGACCTACGACGATGTGGTCGCCGCCCGTGATCTGCTCCAGGACGTCGTGATCCGGACTCCGCTGCTGCACTCGCGCGTGCTGTCGGAGATGATCGGCGGCCCGGTGTACCTCAAGTGCGAGAACCTCCAGCGGGCCGGCTCGTTCAAGGTCAGAGGCGCCTACGTCCGCATCGCCCGCCTGACCGGCGACGAACGCGCCCGCGGCGTGGTCGCGGCGAGCGCGGGCAACCACGCACAGGGAGTGGCGCTCGCGTCGGGGCTGCTGGGCTGCAAGGCCACGGTGTTCATGCCCGAGGGCGCCCCGCTGCCCAAGGTGGAGGCCACCCGCGCCTACGGGGCCGATGTCATCTTCGCGGGGACGACCGTCGACCAGTCGCTGGCGGCGGCCAAGGAGCACGCCGAAGAGACCGGGGCGGTGTTCATCCACCCCTTCGACCATGCCGACGTCGTGGCGGGCCAGGGCACGGTCGGGCTGGAGATCCTGGAGCAGCTCCCCGACGTCGGCACGATCACGGTCGCGGTCGGCGGAGGCGGGCTGGCCGCGGGCGTGGCGCTCGCGGTCAAGTCCATGCGCCCGGGTGTGCGGGTCGTCGGGGTGCAGGCCGAGCGGGCCGCCGCCTACCCGGCGTCGCTCGCGGCCGGGCACCCGGTCATGGTCGACCCGGCGTCCACGATGGCGGACGGCATCGCCGTCGGCCGGCCCGGCGACATCACCTTCGAGATGATCCACTACCTGGTCGACAGCGTGGTGACGGTTCCGGAGGAGACGCTCTCGCGCGCGCTGCTGCTCTGCCTCGAACGCACCAAGCTCGTCGTCGAACCGGCGGGCGTGGCGGGCGTCGCGGCACTGCTCGACTGGCCGCACGCGTTCGAGCCGCCGGTGGTCGCGGTGCTGTCCGGCGGCAACATCGACCCGCTGCTGCTGTCCAGGGTGCTGCGGCACGGCCTGTCGGCGGCGGGCCGCTACCTCGCCTTCCGGCTGCGGCTCCCCGACCGCCCGGGGGCGCTGGCGACGCTGCTCGCCCGGCTGGCCGACCTCGGCACCAACGTGATCGACGTCGGCCACGAGCGGGTCGACTCCCGCCTCCAACTGGACGAGGCCGAGGTCCTCCTCCACCTGGAGACCAAGGGCCCCCTCCACTGCGACGAAGTTTTGGCAGGCCTCCGCCGCTACGGCTACAAACTCATCTTCGGCTGACACACCGACGGCCCCGCCGCGTTCCGCTCACTGCGCTCGCGAGAAGTTTCGGTCCGCACTCAGCGAGCGGGTTGACGGGCGCTCCATTTGCGGCGCCGAGGTGGCGTAGAGGGTCATAGGGCCAGCCCGGCCGTCGACAGCTCTGGCCGCGACCAACTGAGCACCGACCGGTCCGTGACTGCGGGACGTGCCGGGGTTGACGAGATCACGAGCAGGCGGACGCTTCCAGACGAGACGGCGTGGTGGCCCCCATGCGGGCAGACTATTTCTTGCGTTTTGACGGGCGGCGATTGGCCGGCTTGCTTCCGCCGAAAAGGAATCGCTTTATGCGCTCTCTGATGCTCTTCTGCTCCCCGCTCAGTCGGCTGAGCGGTTCCTTCGACAGCCAGGAGAGGTTCTCAATGACGACTGATCTCTTCCTGTTCGCCTCATGAGGCGCGTCAAGGAGAGACGCCAGTTGCCAAGCAATATGGGACGTGACCGTGTTCTTCTTGCCGTAGGCCCGCTGGCTGGCAGTGAGAGCGTCGGAAAGTAACGAGTGCGCTTTCGCCGTTTCGCCTTGTGCGTGGAGGGTGGTGGCGAGGTTGGCGGTTGCGTTGAGAGTGTGCGGGTGTTCGTCGCCGAGGAGTCGGCGGCGGGCGTCGAGCACCTGTTCTTTGAGGGTGCGGGCGTGGTCGTACTCGCCTTGTGCGTGGAGCGTGGCGGCGAGGCCGGCGGTCGCGGTGAGGGTGAGCGGGTGTTCGTCGCCGAGGAGTCGGCGGCGGGCGTCGAGCACCTGTTCCGCCAGAGTGCGGGCGTGTTCGTGTTCGCCTTGTGCGTGGAGCGTGGCGGCGAGGCCGGCGGTCGCGTTGAGGGTGTCGGGGTGTTCGTCGCCGAGGAGTCGGCGGCAGGCGTCGAGCACCTGTTCCGCCAGAGTGCGGGCGTCGTCGTGTTCGCCCTGTGCGTGGAGCGTGGCGGCGAGGCCGGCGGTCGCGTTGAGGGTGTCGGGGTGTTCGTCGCCGAGGAGTCGGCGGCAGGCGTCGAGCACCTGTTCCGCCAGAGTGCGGGCGTCGTCGTGTTCGCCCTGTGCGTGGAGGATGGCGGCGAGGTTGACGATCGCGTTGAGGGTGTGCGGGTGTTCGTCGCCGAGAAGTCGGTGGCGGGCGTCGAGCACCTGTTCTTGGAGGGTTCGGGCGTGTTCGTATTCGCCTTGTGCGTGGAGGGTGGTGGCGAGGCCGGCGATCGCGTTGAGGGTGTGCGGGTGTTCGTCGCCGAGAAGTCGGCGACGTGCTTTCAGTACCCGCTCCTCCAGGATGCGAGCTCGTCGGTACTGTCCGGCGCTACGGAGGAGGGTTGCCTGGTAGGCCGAGGCAGTAACGGTTTCGAGATCCTCCGCGCCAAGGACCGCGGTGAATGCCTCGACGAGCCGATTCTGCAATTGAGTGGCCTGCGCCCAATGACCTTGGACGTAAAGGGCCTCGACGAAATCTCGGCCGGCGCGCAGGGTGTCGACATTGTTCTCCCCGAGCTTCCGGATTCTGGCCTGGTAGACCTCCTCCTGCGCCTGGCGTGCCCTGTGATGGTCGCCCTGACTCAGCAGGATCAGTCCCTGGGTGTTGCGGCAGCGGAGATACTCGAGGGCGTCAGGGGGAAGCTGCTTGGCCGACGTCAGCGCGTCCCCGACGACTGCGGCCGCCCGGTCCAACCTTCCCCGGGCCAGAAGATATCGCGCGACCCGGTCCAGCAGGTCCATCGTTCCCGTGATGTCGGCGTGGAGCCGCTGGGCGTGCTGTGCGCTTGAGAGAGCGTGGGCGAGCATCGTTTCGCAGGTAGGCCAAGACGCGGGATCACTGACCTCATCGGGAAACGCCGTGCTCATCGTCGAGAGTGCGAACCCTGCCCAGCGGGACTCGTCCGCGGCGAGTTCGGTGCGAGTGACGGCTTGCACCATGCGATGGATCGACATGAGGCCGTCACCGGTCTTGGCCAGGGAGTACTCGCGGAGGGACTGCGTGGCCTTGTTGAGGCGGAACGGGTCCGTCAGCGCCTCGACCAGTTCGGCGGGCATGCCTGGTACTGGAACGAGCTGGGCCGGCGGAATCGCCTCGGCCCCGAGGAAGGCGGCGAGGCGGAACAGGGCCACGGCGGCTGGGGACCGGTCGGCCAGGCGGTCGAAGGACACCCGCCACGTGGACGCGATCGTCGCCTGGTGGCTTCCAGCTCGTCCCTGCGTGAACAGTTCCGGCGACTGCTTGTGGAGTTGGTCGAGGTAGTCGGTGGCGGACATTCCGTCCGCGATGACGCTCGCCGCCTGTGCCAGCGCCAGAGGCAGACATCCCAGGGCTTCGGCCAGGTTCCGTGCCGTGTCAGCGCTGGAGACCCGTCCCCACTGCTGCAGATATTCCACCGCGGCGGGGACGGGAAGAACATCCAGGTGCCGCAGTTCCGCATGAGGCCATTCCGGCCGTCTGGTGGTGATGAGCACATGCCCCGTGTGCCGCTCAGGAAGCAGCGGTAAGAGCTCGTCGGGGTCCTCGGCGTTGTCGAAGATCAAAAGCCAGCTTTTACGGCGGTGCAGTGCCTGGCGAAGCGCCGCTATCGCCTGGTCGTCCTTATCAAACGGCAGACCCAACTCGGTGGCGAGCTCGGCATAGTCTCCCCGCAATGTGGTCGGATCCTCGGCCCGCACCCACCACACCAAGTCGTACGCGACGCCGTGTCGAAAAGCGTATTCGACGGCGACCTGGGTCTTACCCAGCCCGCCCAGACCACTGATCGCCTGGACGGCGGAGGTCGGACGGTTCGCCCGCAGGGCCCGATACAGATCCGCCAACGTGTCGTCGCGTCCGATGAACCGCGGGTCCGGGCGGTGCCCGCGAAGCTGGCACACCTCCTGCTCGGCACCAGGGAATCGAACCCGCCTCGCAGACCTGTTGGGGAAGCCGGCTCGTGCGACCCGCTCAGCGCGTTCGGCCACCCCGGCCAGCAGCCGGCGCTGAGCCTCATCCTCGTCGTGCACGCCGCAGAGGTCGATCGGCACGAGAGCCCCTATCGACGGCGGAATATCGCCATCGCCCCCGTCCACCCGGACGGGAATCAGGGCTCGTTCTTTGCCCTGAAGTCTTTGGTACTGGGCGGCGGTACGAACGGCCACCTCCGCGTCATGCTCGGCAGACAGAACGTGAAGGGTGTGACGGCAGGTGGACAGCGCCTCATCGATCTTGTCGAGACGGTTATCGCCAGGCCGGATGTCCCACGCCTTGAGGATCACCCCATATCCGGCGCTTTCCAGCTCGGACGCGATCCACTCCGCCCACTGCAGGTCGGCGTCCGCATGACTGACGAAGAAGTCTGCGGTGTATTCGGTATCCGACACAGAATCTCCTGGGCTCCGCCGCCTGCCTGCTTCTCTCAGCGAATCAACGGCGCGTAGCGCCTGGGAATCGGGGGTCACGTGGCGCTCGGCTCACCGAGTCGGCAACGCCGGCCAGCAGCCGATCTCGCGCCTCGTTCTCCTCTACGTCTACCAGGTCGATGTAGACCAACGGCCCGAGCAGCGGGGCAACATCACATTCGGCGACCCGCACCGGAATGAACCGCCGCGTCTCACCGAGCAACGTCTGACGATAGGCCGCCGTCCACTCCGCTCGGGTGAAGAGAGAGGCGAGATAGTTGGGCGACAGCACGCCTAGAGTGCGTCGGCAAGTCGCCAAGGCATGGTCCATCGCTGCCATGAAGTTGTCTCCAGGGCGGAAATCCCATGCCTGAATGGTGGTGGTGTATCCGGCGTTCTCAAGTGCTCTAGCGATCCACGTCGCCCAGCCTCCATCCTTCCCGTTGTAGGTGATGAAGAAATCTTTCGACTGGCTCACAACCGGACCGTTCTCCGCCATGGTGCCTTCCGCTGACGCCGGGATGGTCCGCACAACTCTACGCAACCTGTCGGCACGCGACGCACCGATGTCGTTGACGCGAACGAGACATGTCCCCAAAACTCATCCGAATATCGAATTAAGTGAGCACCAAAACCTCTGTCTCGGCCCTACTGCGTGTCGATGGCTGGCAGACCTGGCGCAGGGCAAGATCCGACGGCGACTGACTAGCGCGGGGCTGTGACCCATCCCTGGACGCTATGGGTTGGCGAACCGGCCGATCCTCGTGTCGCTGATGAAAGCTCGCCACTCGCCGGCGCTGAATCGCAGCACCGGTCCGCCAGGGTTCTTGCTGTCCCGGACGGCTGTTCCGCCTTCGAGGAGAAGCGCCACTTCCACGCAGTTGTCGTTCGAGGTGCTTCGAGCACTCTTGCGCCAGGCGAGTGGGGCGCTGTAGTCCGCTATGTCGCCCTTGTTCTTGTTATGGTTGTTCGCGAAGTTAGACATATGCGTCCTACTGATCAGATGAGAACGCTCATGCCCAGGGCCGGTTGAGTGAACCGGTCGCCCTTCATGTCGGTGATGAACGCGTGCCACTCGCCGGCGGTCAAGAGCAGCACTGGTCCATTCGGGTTCTTGCTGTCTCGGATGGCTAGGTCTCCTAAGGGAAGATGTGCCACCTCGACGCAGTTGTCGTCGGTGCCGCTGTAGCTGCTCTTCTGCCAGGTGAGCATGCCTTGATCCACGTTTCGCCTACCTCGTCTTTTGATCCATGAGCGCGGCTATGAGCTGCGTCGACTCCTCTGCGCAGAGCGCCGATGTCGACACATAGGTAAATATGAGGCTATACCGCTGGTACTCCTCAGGTCTCTCCAGCCAGAGACTGTCGGTCGCCGTTGCCATGTAGACCAGGCTCGGATCGCTCGGAAAGTCGAGAATGACGAAGGGGCCTCCAGTCAGTGCCGGGTGTGCTCCGACGGCGTTGGGGATGACCTGGATGGTGATGTTCGGTCGGGATGCCATCTCGATGAGATGGCGAAGCTGGGCGTGCATCACTTCTCGTCCGCCTATCGCCTTCAGTAATGCCGCCTCATCGATGATCGCTAGCAGGGATGGCGGCTCCTCACGGCTGAGGATCTTCTGGCGGGCGATCCTGGCTTCGACATGGCGATTGACGACGGTCTCGTCGAGCACCTGGCCGCCCCGGAAGACCGCTGCGGTGTACGCCGGCGTTTGGAGCAGTCCGGGGATGAGGGCGACCTCATACGTTCGGATCACGGAAGCGCCAGCCTCGAAGGCCGGCAGATTGCTGCGAAAGACATCCTTGTAGTCCGCCCACCAGCCCCGTTGGCGTGACTCACGCGCGAGGGTGAGGAATGCCTCTCGTTGATGCTGATCGTTTACGCCGTAGAGGTCGAGCAGGAGACGGATGTCGTGGACGTTGGGCAGCTTCCACTCGTTGCGTTCGATCCTCGTCAGCTTGCTGGGAGTCCATTCGAGACGTTTGGCGGCTTCGGTGGATGTAAGTCCGCTTGCTTCTCTCAACTGGCGGAGAGCGGCGGACAGTTGACGTCGTTTAACTGTCGGGCTCTGTATCGTCATCGCTTCACTCCTCTGCGCAAATCGCCCTATCTCCTTCAAAAGCCGCACGGCGGAAATTTATAGATGTTCCGATTTGGGTATTGCACAAAAATGGCGGCCGCATCAGTATGACGTGAGAAGAGGAGTCCTGCCAGGCGTTGCCCCGCCTGGCAGGACCTTGATCGCACGTCGGAGGTGCGACCCCAGTGCAAAACCCTAATGGAAAAACGCACGTAATTTATGCGCGTTGGCGGGCTGATCAGCCGTTGAACGGCCTATACCGGCATGGCTCTGAACCCTTGGACGCCGATGGCATGCCTTATCGGTGCATTTCGCCACCATGCGGCTGTACCAGAGAGCCGTACCGGCAAGAGGTGGTTGTGTGACCGGGTACGGGCATCAGGCGCGGTTGAAGGGGCGTCATCGGCAGAGGGCGGGGTCCGAGCACGTCGTTCGGCGGCAGTGGGATCTGGCGGAACGAGCCGCCGCCCGCCAGTTGGACCTGCTGGAGCCCGGATGGACGGTCATGTAAGGCGTGGGCACGCGCCGCTTCTACGCCATCGCCACCTGGCCCGCCCCTGGGCCGTTGATCGTTCAGGCACGGGGCGCGGACGAGCTGCGCCGCCTCATGCGCGAGGCCGAACGGACCACGTGGCCGGGCGGCGAAGCCGGCGTTTCCTCGCCCGCGGCCGGCCGGTCCGGCCGGACATCTCACTCACCCCTGCGTACCTCACGATCACGGCAAGGAGCCTTGATGCCAGAGACACCGGACGGTCTTCGTACCGTCTGCTGGGACCTGCCGCACGACCTGTCGATGGTCGGCAAGGCCCGCCGTATCGTCGTTGACACCCTGAACGCCTGGGACCTTCGCGATCTCGTGGATGACGTGGTTCTGGCCGTCGATGAGTTGCTGGCGAACGCGGTCACCCACGGGGAACCCCCGATCCGGCTCTCCTTGTGGGCCGTGCCGGGAGAGTTCTGCGTCCGCGTGACCGATCACGGCCCCGGCCGGCCGCGCCACCTCGACCTTGGCCTCGATGCTCTCCACGGACGGGGTCTCGCCATCGTGGCCGCCCTCGCGCACGATCACGGGATCACTCCGCTCGCCGATCGTCACGGCAAGACCGTCTGGGCCCGCTGGAGACACGAAATCCAGAACGCCGGGGACACCTCCGGTGACTCGTCACCCGGTCACAAGGACCCCCGGCGCCGCTGAAGGGACTCAGGTGATCGGGCGGTTTCTTCAGGTCACGAAGGTCGATGGAGGGTGGGGTGAAGGCCTGCTCCACGCCTTGAGACCGGCTGAAGACTGCGGAAAGGGAGCCGCTCCGCCTACACTTGGCATATGAGCGTCATGCGCGAGGAGCTCCACGATCTTGTGGACCGGTTGCCCGAGGAGAAGGTGGCTCCTCTGCTTCGTCTCGTTCGTGGGCAGCTCGAAAAGCGGTCGATCGTCCGGGACCTGCCGTTCGTCGGGTTGCTGGAGGCAGAGCCTGACTTCGCGGAACGCTCGGAAGAAATCCTCTCCGTGGAGGACAATCACTCTTTGTGATTGTGATCGACTCTGGGCCCCTCGTTGCCGCGTTGAACAGCCGAGACAACCACCACGAAGCCTGTACTCGTCTCTTGCGCACTCATCCCGGGCCCTTGCTCGTTCCCGCCACTGTGGTGACCGAGGTGTGCCAACTCGTCGAGAAGCGGCAGGGAAGCAAGGCGGAGGCGGCGTTCTTGCAGTCTTTTGAGACTGGCTTGACTCTGGTCGATCTGACTGATCGAGATCTCATGCGGATGAGCGCCTTGGTGGAGGCGTACGCGAGTCTCCCTCTCGGTGCGGTGGACGCGTCCGTGATCGCCATCGCCGAACGGCTGGGTGTCTACGAGGCGGCGACCCTCGATCGCCGCCACTTCACGGTCGTCCGCCCCCGGCACACCGGCAGCCTCACACTGCTGCCCGAACGACTCTAGGGGGCCCGTCCCACGAGTCGGCGGGTCACTGGAGGGTGGGGCGGGTGGGTTTGTAGAGCCAGGCGTCGAAGAGGGGGGTGAGGGTTCTGCCGCTGAGCTTCTCGGCGAGCTTGATGAACTCGTCGGTGGTGACGCCGCCGTACCTGTGCTGGTCGGTCCAGGTGCGCAGCAGCAGGAAGAAGGTGTCGTCGCCGATCTTACGGCGCAGTGCCTGCAGGGTCATGGCGCCGCGCACGTACACCGAGTTGTTGAACAGGTCGTCGCGCTGGGCCGCGCCCGGGGGATATTTCCACATCGGGGCGTCCTTGGCCGAGTAGTAGTCCTCGAAGGTCTTCTGAGGGCTCGTCCCGCCGGTGTGCTCGGCCCACAGCCACTCGGCGTAGGTCGCGAAGCCCTCGTTGAGCCACAAATCCTTCCAGCGGGTGATGCTCAGGCTGTCGCCGAACCACTGGTGGGCCAGTTCGTGGGCGATGATGCTCTGATCGGGCTGGAAGCCGCCGTACATGGGCTTGGTCTGGTTCTCCAGCGCGTAGCCGGCGGAGAAGTCGTCGATGACCCCGCCCGTCGAGGAGAACGGGTAAGGCCCGAAGACCGTGGACCAGTAGTCGGTGACCTTGGCCGACGTGGAGTACAGCATGCCGAGGCCGTCGCGGAACGCCGGGTCGGTGGCGGCGTACACCGGGATGCCGCCGGCGGACTGGCCGGTCTTGACCGTGAACTTCCCGAGCGTGATCGTCGCCAGGTAGGTCGCCATGGGGTGCGCCTCGCGCCAGGAGAACGTCGAGCGGCCGCCGGAGGTGACCGGCGCGCCGCGCATCTCGCCGTTGGCGACGACCGTGACGCCGCTCGGGACCGTGACGTCGAAGTCGAACGTCGCCTTGTCGGCGGGATGGTCGTTGCTGGGGAACCAGGTGCGGGCGCCGTTGGGCTCGCTGGTGACGAACGCGCCGTCCTTGGTGGGGATGAAGCCGTAGGTGCCGAGGTTGGAGGAGTTGCGGACGGGGTCGGGCCGGCCGCCGTAGTCGACGGTGACCTTGAACACCGCGCCCTTGGCGAGCGCCCCGGCCGGGTGGATGACCAGCTCGTCGCCCTGTCGGCTGAACTTGGCGGGCCTGTCGTCCACGCTGACCT
The DNA here is from genome assembly GCF_042654065.1 of Sphaerisporangium dianthi. Lineage (NCBI taxonomy): Bacteria > Bacillati > Actinomycetota > Actinomycetes > Streptosporangiales > Streptosporangiaceae > Sphaerisporangium > Sphaerisporangium dianthi. The sequence goes on from NZ_JBHSFP010000021.1 coordinate 114,773, forward strand.
TGCGGACGGTGAACCCGTGCAGGTCGAGGTCGAAGCGGGACAGGGGCTGCGCGGCGCGGGCCCTGACGTCGGCGGTGCCCGAGAGGTTCTTCGACGTCGGGTCGTAGGACAGCTTCAGCCCGTAGTGCTCGACGTCGTAGCCGCCGTTGCCGTCGGTGGGGAAGTCGGGATCGCCGATGCCGGCCGCGCCGATCGTGCTGCTCTGCGCCTCGGGGGCGCCGGGCGCCGCGCTGGGTGCCGTCGCTCCGTTCGAGGCCGAGCAGGCGTTGAGGGCGAGGACCGTGACCGACAGCAGGGCGGTCGTCGTCCGCCGTGCACCCTTGAACCGCATGTCAGGCAGCCTACGTGAAGAACCGCAGGTCATCAGGCGTCCACCACAATGGTGGAGGCGGCTTTGTCGTGGAGGGCCTGCTTTTTTCCGTCGAACAGGATCCACAGCAGGTCGGCCACGCCGAGGCAGCACACCACGCCGAAGACGCCGTAGACGATCTCGCGGACCGCAGCCTGCCCGGCCGTGACGGCTTCTTGGGTGGGGAACTGCACGACCCGCAGGCGAAACAGCCTCTTACCCAGGGTCTGGCCGTTCCAGAAGGCCGTGAGCAGCCAGAAGTACAGGAACCAGATGACCGCGACGCCCACGCCGTTGACGGTGCGGACGGCCTCGATGGAGCCGTCGGCGGCCCGCTCGGTGACGGTGGCCGAGAACGGCGAGGTGAGCACGCCGACGATCAGGATGTCCACCAGGCCGGCGAACAGCCTGCGCCACCGCCCGCCGAGCGGCGCGCCCCAGGGCCCGTACGGCGGCCCGCCCTGGTCGTACCCTTCCCAGGGCCGCGCGCCGTACGGCTGTCCGCCGCCCGGCCCGTACAAGGGGCCATCCTGCGGACCGTACGGCTGTCCGCCTCCCGGTCCGTACGAGGGGTCGCCCTGCGGACCGTACGGCTGCCCGGCGTGCGGCCGGTACGGCGGCCCCTCGTGCGGTCGGTGGGGCGGCTCGTACGGCGGTCCCTCGTGCGGCTCGTGCGGCTCGTCCGGGGGACCGCCGTACGGCGGCTCGCCTCCTGGTGATCTCATGCGTGACTGATCGCCAGGAAGCGGTGACGCCAAACCGGGCCGGGGGCGGGCCCGGTCGGGCGCCGGTCACGGTCGTGCGGGGGCCACGGCCGTGACGGAGGCACGGCCACGTGGGGGGTTGCGTGGCCGTGCGAGGAGGGTCAGAGGTTGCCGCGCCGGGCCTGCTCGCGCTCGATGGCCTCGAAGAGCGCCTTGAAGTTGCCCTTGCCGAAGCCGAGGGAGCCGTGCCGCTCGATGAACTCGAAGAACACCGTGGGACGGTCCTGCACCGGCTTGGTGAAGATCTGCAGCAGGTAGCCGTCCTCGTCGCGGTCCACCAGGATGCGGTGCTTCTTGAGCTCCTCGATCGGCGCGCGGACCTCGCCGATGCGCGCGCGCAGCGCCGGGTCGTCGTAGTAGGAGTCGGGGGTGTCGAGGAACTCCACCCCGGCGGCGCGCATCCGCTCGACGGTGCGCACGATGTCGTTGGTGGCCAGCGCGATGTGCTGGACGCCCGGCCCGCCGTAGAACTCGAGGTACTCGTCGATCTGCGACTTCCTGCGGCTGACCGCCGGCTCGTTCAGCGGGAACTTGACCTTGCGGGTGCCGTTCGCGACGACCTTGGACATCAGCGCCGAGTACTCGGTGGCGATGTCGTCGCCGATGAACTCGGCCATGTTGGTGAAGCCCATGACGCGCTTGTAGAACTCCACCCACTCGTCCATCTTGCCGAGCTCGACGTTGCCGACGCAGTGGTCGACGGCCTGGAAGTACCTCTTGTCCGGCGGCTCGACCAGGGGCGCGGCGGGCGCGTAGCCCGGCAGGTACGTGCCGCTGTAGTTGGCGCGGTCGACCAGGGTGTGCCGGGTCTCGCCGTAGGTCGCGATGGCGGCCATGACGACCTTGCCGTGCTCGTCCTCGATGACGTGCGGTTCGGCCAGGCCCCGGGCGCCCGCGGCGACCGCGTGCGCGTAGGCGGCCTCCACGTCCGGCACGTCCAGCGCCAGGTCGATCACGCCGTCGCCGTGCTCGGCCACGTGGCGGGCGATCTCGGTGCCGGGGCGCACCGAGCCGCGCAGCTCGAAGCGCGCGCTGCCGGAGGTGAGCACGTACGCCACCTCGTCACGGCTCCCCGTCTCGGGTCCCTTGTAGGCGACCAGGCGCATCCCGAAGGCCGAGGAGTAGTAGTGGGCCGCCTGCTTGGCGTTGCCCACGGCGAACACCACCGCGTCCATGCCGTGTACGGGAAATACATCGCTCATGGGGCCACTTTCGGATGGAATGGCCTGAATGTGCAAGTGTTACCAGATTCGATGGGCAGATTGCCTAGCGGAGGCGGGCGGACACCGGTGATGCTGTACAGCATGACGATCGACGACCTGGACGCGCGGCTGATCGCGCTGCTCGCCCGCGAGCCGCGCGTGGGCATCCTGGAGGCGTCCCGACGGCTCGGCGTGGCGCGCGGCACGGTGCAGGCCAGGCTCGACCGGCTGACGGCGAACGGCGTGATCACCGGCTTCGGGCCGGACATCGACCCCGCCGCGCTGGGCTACCAGGTGACCGCGTTCGTCACCCTGCAGATCCGGCAGGTCAGCGGCCATGAGCCGGTGGGCGTGCTGCTCGCTTCCATTCCAGAAGTGCTGGAGGTGCACACGATCACCGGCGGTGGTGACATGCTGTGCCGTGTGGTCGCACTGAGTAACGCCGACCTGCAGCGGGTCATCGACCTGATCGTGGACGTCGAGGGGGTGGTGCGCACGTCGTCGGTGATCGCGCTCGACACGCCGGTCGCCTACAGGGTGCTGCCCTTGGTCGCGGACGTTCCCCGTCACCGCGGCCGCTAGGGTGCGCCGCACCGCCCGCACCGCCGGCAAGCCCGCACCGCCCGCATCGACGGCGCCGCCGGCGCCGCGGAGCCGGTGGGCCTCCGGTTCGCCGGGTCGGCCGGGGTCCGGTTCGCCGTGAGGCGGGTCGGACGGCCGCGGAGGGGTGCGGCACGTCGTCCCGCCACCCGGGCTCGACGGGCGACGCACCGTTACGTATCGTTTGCCGTAGACGATCCGCCCAGCTCGCGGGGGTAGCTGAGCCGTAGATCGGGGGTTGCGCCGTGCGGGACGCAGACAGCAAGCGCCGGTTCGGACGGCGCCTCCTCCGCCGTTTCGTGATCGTCGGCGGCATCGTCGTGCTCGGCCTGGCCGCCGTCTTCGCCGTAGTGTGGGTGCTCACTCCCATCCCCGACACCACGCAGAAGCTCGCCACCGCCCAGGGCTCGCTGATCTACTACCGCGACGGCAAGACCGTGCTCGCCCGGCAGGGCGTCAACCGCAAGAACGTCCCGATCGACAAGGTGCCCCAGGTCGTGCGCGACGCGGTCATCTCCGTTGAGAACCGCACCTTCTACCAGGACCAGGGCGTGTCGATCGGGGGCACGGCCCGCGCCATGTGGTCGACCGTCACCGGCAACCAGATCCAGGGCGGCTCGACGATCACCCAGCAGCTCGTCCGCAACTACTACAGCGGGCTCAGCCAAGAGCGGTCGGCCACGCGCAAGCTCAAAGAGATCATGATCTCGCTGAAGGTCGACCAGTCCAGGTCCAAGTCCTGGGTGCTGGAGCAGTACCTCAACACCATCTACTTCGGCCGGGGGGCGTACGGCATCCAGGCCGCCGCGCAGGCGTACTTCGGCAAGGACGTGAACAAGCTGACCACCGCCCAGGGCGCCTACCTGGCGGCGGTGATCCAGCAGCCGTCCCGGTTCGCCGCCCCGCGGGGCACCGACCTGGACGCCGCCAGGGCCCGCTGGCAGGACGTCGTCAGGGCCATGGTCGAGACGCGCGCGCTCGGCCCCGCCGAGGCCGCGACGCTGACCTTCCCCACGCTCGCCAAGCTCAAGAACCCGCTCTCGCTCACCGGGCAGAAGGGGTACGTCCTCGCCCAGGTGCGGGCCGAGCTGAACCGGCGCGGATACACCGACGAGGACATCCAGCAGGGCGGCCTCAAGATCACCACGACGCTCGACAAGAAGCTCATGGCCGCGGCCGAGCGCGCCGTCGAAGAGACCCTGCCCGAGGACACCTCGCACAAGGTGCGCACCGGGCTCGCGGCCGTCGCGCCGGACACCGGCGAGGTCGTCGCCTTCTACGGCGGCAGAGATTACGCCGCGAACCAGTACGACAACGCCTTCTCGGCGAAGGTCCAGGCAGGGTCGACCTTCAAGCCGTACACGCTGGCCGCCGCCCTGCAGAACGGCCTCGACCTCAACACCAGGGTCGAGGGCAACTCGCCGATCAGGGTCGCCTCGGCCAAGCAGCCCATCCCCAACTCGGGCGGCACGTCCTACGGCGCCGCCATCGACCTGGTGGAGGCCACGCGCAACTCGGTGAACACCGCGTTCGTCGACCTCGGGCAGAAGGTCGGGCTGGCGAAGGTCGCCAAGGCCGCCGAGGCGGCGGGCATCCCCGCCGACCAGATCGTCAAGCAGAAGGACTACCCGACCTTCCCGCTCGGCACGGCGTCGGTGAGCGCCGTCCAGCAGGCGTCCGGGTTCGCCACTTTCGCCGCCGACGGCGTCCACAGGGAGGCGCACGTCATCCGCTCGGTGACCAGCGCCAAGGGCGTCACCAGGAAGGTCACGGTCCCCGGCGTCCGGGCCTTCAGCGAGAGCACCGCCGCCGACGCGACGTTCGCGATGGAACAGGTCGTCCAGAGCGGCACGGGAACGGCGGCCCGCCTGTACGACCGCCCGGCGGCGGGCAAGACCGGCACCAGCGACTCCTCCGGCGCCGTGTGGTTCGTGGGGTACACCCCGCAGCTGTCCACCGCCGTGAACATGTTCCGCGACGACAACAAGACCGTGAGCGTCCCCGGGTACGGCGCGTTGTTCGGCGGGTCGCTGCCGGCGCAGGTGTGGCGGGCGTTCATGGCGGAGGCGATGGCGGGCAAGCCGGTGAAGGACTTCCCCGGCTCGGCGACCTACGACCCCTACCACGGCGGGTGGGGCGGCGACGGCCGCGACGCCCGCGACGGATGGGGCGGCTGGGGCGACACCGGCTGGGAGGGCGGCCCCGACGGCGGCGCCCCGCCCGACGAGCAGCCCACCGCAGGGCCGAACGGGCAGCCGGACGGCACCCCACCCGGCCGGGACCCGGACGGCCCGAACGGGGGCGGCCCCGAGGGCGGCGGCCCCGACGGCGGCCCGAACGCGGGTGACCCCAACGGCGGCGGCCCCGATGGGGACCCGAACAACGCGGACCCGCCGGCTCCCGACGATCTCCCGGTGGAGGCCCCGCCCCCACCGGGCTGACCCCGGAACGGCCCCAGTACGGAGCCCCAGTACGGAGCTCCAGTACGGAGCTCCGGTGCGGAGCCCCGGTACGGAGCCTCAGTACGGAGCTCCGGTGCGGAGCCTCGGCATGGTCTCCGGCGAAGGCGGCCTGCCGGTGGAGACCTCCGGCGTCCGCCCTCGCCTCCGCTGACCACGGGTCGCGGCGGGCGTGTGGGTCTCAGGAGGCGGGGGCCGCGCGGAGTTCTTTGGCGAGGTCGGCGGGGGTGGTGACCGGGGCCCGGCAGGTGAAGTGGCGGCACACGTAGGCGGCGGGCCGGCCGCCGACCAGGCCGCGGCCCTCCATCAGCGGCACCCCGCCGTCCCCGAGCGCGATCACCGTGCCGGGAGTCCCGGCCATGAGCGCGGTGCGGTGCAGGGCGATGGTGCGCGGGTCGTCGAGCGCGCCGGTGATCGCGACCTCGACCGGCCCCGCCAGGGCGGCCTCGGCCACGGCCAGGCCCCACCCGGCGAACCGCGCGTGCCGGTCGGCGAGCGTCGTCACGGTGCCCAGGGCGGCCTCGGCGGCCTCCCTGTGGCGCGAGGACCCGGTCAGCGCCCCGTACGACAGCAGGGCCCCGGCCGCGGCGAACTGCCCGGACGGCGTGGCCCCGTCGGTCGGATCCTGGGGCCGCTGGAACAGCCGCTCGCCGTCGTCGGCCGTGTCGTAGAAGCCGCCGCGCCCGTCGGGGAACCGGTCGAGCACCGTGTCCAGCAGGTCGCCGGCCCGGTCGAACCACCGGCTCTCCCCGGTGACCCCGTACAGGGCCAGCAGCCCCTCGGCGACGTCGGCGTAGTCCTCCAGCACCCCCGCGTTGGCGCCGACCCGGCCGTCCCGCGAGGTGCGGGCCAGGCGGGAGCCGTCCAGGTGCACCCGGACGAGCAGTTCGGCGGCGGAGCGCGCGGCGCCCACCAGGTCGCGCCGATCGAACAGCGCCCCCACCTCGGCCATGGCGGCGATGGCGAGCCCGTTCCACGCGGCCACCACCTTGTCGTCCCGGCCGGGGCGCACCCGGGCCGAGCGGGCCTTGAGCAGGTCTCTGCGCACGTCGGTGAGCACCGCCTGGTCGACCGGGTCGGACAGGAGCTGGAGCACCGAGGTCCCGTGCTCGAAGGTCCCTTCCTCGGTCACCGAGAACACCGAGGCCGCCCAGGCGCCGTGCTCGTCGCCGAGCGCCTCGCGCAGGCCCGCGGGCGTCCAGACGTAGAACCTGCCCTCCTCGCCCTCGCTGTCGGCGTCCAGCGCCGAGGCGAAGCCGCCCTCCTGGGTGCTCATCTCGCGCAGCAGCCACTCGGCCGTCTCGATGGCGACGCGCTTGGCCAGAGGGGAGCCGGAGGCGCGCCACCAGTGGGCGTAGACCCGCATCAGCAGGGCGTTGTCGTAGAGCATCTTCTCGAAGTGGGGGACGACCCAGCCGGCGTCCACGCTGTAGCGGGCGAACCCCCCGCCGATCTGGTCGTACATGCCGCCGCGCGCCATCGCGTCCAGCGTCTTCTCGGCCATCGAGAGCGCCCGCGGGGTGCCGTGCCTGAGCAGGAACGAAAGCACCATGGACGGCGGGAACTTCGGCGCCCCCCCGAACCCGCCGCGGGCGGGGTCGAAGGTGCGGGAAAGGTCTTCGACGGCCCGTTCGAGCACCTCGGGCGTCGGCGACGCGCCGCGCGGCAGGTCGGACCCCTGGCTCAGCGCCTCCACCACCTTGGTCCCCTGCGCGAGCACCTCGTCCCGCTGCCGGGTCCACGCCTGCGCCACTCCGGTCAGCAACTGCTGGAACCGCTGCCGCGGGAAGTAGGTGCCGGTGTAGAAGGGGTGGCCCTCGGGGGTGGCGAACACGGTCATCGGCCAGCCGCCCTGCCCGGTCATGGCGGTGGTGGCGTTCATGTAGACGGCGTCCACGTCGGGGCGTTCCTCGCGGTCGACCTTGACGTTGACGAACAGCTCGTTCATCATCCGCGCCGTCCCGGGGTCCTCGAAGGACTCGTGGGCCATGACGTGGCACCAGTGGCAGGCGGAGTAGCCGACCGAGATCAGCAGCGGCACGTCGCGCCTGCGCGCCTCGGCGAAGGCGTCATCGCCCCATTGGTACCAGTGGACTGGATTGTCCGCATGCTGCAACAGGTACGGACTCGTGGCGTCCTTCAGCCGGTTCATCAGACCTCTCCCGCGTCGGCGGAGCATGCGTCCTGTGCGGGGCCGGCCGGGCAGCGTGCCTCGCCGTTTCTCCCGCGCGACCCGTCACACAGTAGAGGGGCGCGTGTCGGCCGCCACGGGCGGTGTGCCCGCCGCGCGGTCCGTCCCTGCTCTCCTGACATCAGTGCCCCGGCCGGGCACGCATTCACCTCACCGGGCGGACGAACAGAATGTGCTCACCCCGAAGGCAGGGCCGGCCGGAGGCGGGAGCCTCGGGCGAAGGACGGCGGGAGGCGCTCAGGCGCCGTTCATCGCGGGCAGGGCCGCGCCGGGGAAGCCGGATGTGCGCCAGGTGTCGCCCGAGGCCGTCACCGCGAACGCCTCCACCCCGTCCAGTCCTTCCACCCATTTCCTGGCCGCGCGGCCCATGGCGAACGCGGCCGTGGCGTACGCGTCGATCATGGTCAGGTTCTCGCCGGTGAGGGTGATCGAGGCCAGTTCCGCCGCGGGCCGGCCGGTGTGCGGGTCGATGATGTGCGGCCCGCGCTCCGCCGTTCCCGAGGTCGCCACGGCGAACCTGGCGGCCGGGCCGGCCACGGCGAGCCCCGGGCGTCCCCCCGCCGTGACGGGCCGGACGGACGGAGGTCCCACCACCGTGGCGAGCCGGCCCGGGCGCAGGGGGTCGGCGACGCCCACCCGCCACGGGCGCCCGGGCGCCGCGGCCCCGGCGAGCTGGACGTCGCCGCCGCCGTTGACGCAGTGGTTCACGGCTCCGGCCCGCGTGAGCATGCGCGAGACCCGCTCGATGGCCCAGCCTTTGACCATGGCCGAGGGGTCCAGGCGCCCGCCGGGGCAGGCCGTGAAGTATCCGCGAGAGGCTTCCGCGGCCTCGGCGCACAGGCCGAGGATCTCCGTGACCTCCGGCGGGCAGTCAGCGAGTCCGATCTCGCCGCGGCCCAGCCTGCTGACCGGGCTGCCCGGCTTGTACGTCGAGAAGGTCTCGTCCACCCAGTGGAGCCACGCCACGGCCTCCGCGACGGCCCGCCGGACGCTCTCCTCCGCGACGGTCTCCTCCGCGACGGCCCGCTCGGCGTGCCCGTGGGCCTGCTCGGCGCGGCCGGCGTCGCTTCGCGTGTGCGCCCGGGCCGGCGCCTGGTCCGGTGTCCGGGCCGCGGCGAGGGGGGCGCGTACGTCCAGGGAGAAGACCGTGCCCATGGCGTGCTCGACGTGGCGCGTCACAGGCCCGCCTTGTCCAGGGCGCTCTGCAGCGACCGGATGTACCCGTCGCTGGTGTAGGTGGCGCCGGACACGGTGTCGATCTGGGCGGACTGCGCGGTGAGCGCCTCCTGCGTGAGGATGGGGAGCGCCCGCTCGTTGATGACGATGTCCCGCCGGTTGCCGTCGGGCGACTGGAGCACCTTGATCGCCGTCACCTTGCGACCCGAGAGCGTGACCTGCACCTGCACGGGGCCCCAGCGGGTGTCGGCGGCGTCCCCGGTGACCGCCTTGCCGCCGCCGGCGCCCGCGTTGGCGTCCTGACCGGCGCCGGGCCGCGCGGTGGGCTCAGGCGGCGCCTGCGTCGCGAGGCCGAGGCCGCCATCGTCGTCATCGTCCTGTTCGCCGTCGCCCTCGTCGTCCCCGCGGGTCGTGACGCCGCCGGGATCGCTCGCCTGATCGTCGCCCGCGCTGCCGCCGCCGTCTTGGACGCCGTCTCCCCGGGGGGCGCCGCCGCTCTGGGACAGCGCGGCCGGGCGGTCGGCCACGGCGGTCATCGCGTGCGGCTTGAAGGACAGCAGCAGCACCAGGCCCACTGCGGTGACGAGCACGGCCAATATCGCTCTGCGCATGGAGATCCTCTAGAACTCGAAAGATTCGTGGTGGATGCGCCGTTTGTGCACCCCGGCGGCGCGGAGGGCCGCGATCACGTCCCCGGTCATGCCGGTGGGTCCGCACACGTAGACGTCGTGGTGGGGGAGGTGGGGGACGAGCGCGGTGAGGGTCTCGGGGGTGAACGGCTCGCCGATCTGGTCGCGGGGGCCGACGGAGTAGTGCAGAGCCGCGCCCCGCTGGACGGCGATCGCCTCCAGCTCCGCTCGGAACGCCAGGTCATCGGCGTGCCTTGCCCGATACAGCAGGGTGAGGTCGCCGGGCTCGGCCGGGATCGACTCGAACAGGGCGCGCAGCGGCGTGATGCCCACTCCTCCCGCGATGAGCAGCACCTTGCGGCCCTTGCGGCGGGCGGGGGTGAACGCGCCGTACGGCCCTTCGGCGAGCACGCGGGTGCCGGGGCGCAGGCGGGCGATCTCACGGCTGTGGTCGCCCAGGTCCTTGACGGTGATCCGCAACCGGTCGTGCCGGGGCGCCGACGACAGCGAGTACGGGTTGGGCGACCACCACAGGTTCCTGGTCAGGAACCGCCACCGGAAGAACTGGCCGGGCTCGGCCCGCAGCAGGTCCAGCCGGCGTCCGGTGATGTGCACCGAGAAGATGCCCGGCCCTTCCTCGACGACGTCGCCGACCCTCAGCCGGTGCCGGAACGACTGCCGCAGCGGCGTGAGGAACCGGTACCAGACCAGCAGGACGGCGACTCCGACGTAGAGCGCGTACCAGGCCGCCTGGGCGAGCCGGGACGACATGAACTCCTCGCCGGTCGCGAGCTGGTGCCCGAAGGCGAGGTAGGCGGCCAGGTAGGTGTAGAAGTGCAGGTGGAACCAGGTCTCGTACCGCATCCGCGGCCGGACGGCGCGCGCCGAGACGATCCCGACGCCGATGAGCAGCAGCAGGGCCACGGTGGCCTTGAGCACGTCGGGATAGCTCAGGTTCAGCGTCACCGTCTCGCTGACCACACCGGTGCCGTCCGTCACCGCGTATCCCCAGATGATCAGCAGCATGTGGGCGGCGCACAGCCAGACGACGTACCGGCCGCCCATGGAGTGCCAGCGGGCCAGCCGGTCGGAACCCACCCCGCGCTCCAGCGCCGGGACGCGGGCCATGAGCGCGAGCAGCACCGCGATCGCGTACCCGGCCAGCAGCCCGGTGATCCGGCCGGCGCCGGTGAGCGTGTCGGCCGGCCCGGTGACGCCCGGGGTGTTCCCCCACCACAGTGCGAGCACGGCGACCGCGCCCGCGGCGATGACCGCCAGGACGGCCGCCGGGTGCGCGCGGGCGCCGCTGGGCGGAACGCCCTGGTACCTGCCCGTCGTGGTCCGCTCGGCGAAGGTGGCGCCCACGGAGTCTCCTTTCGTCCGATCCGTGACACACCGTGCCAGCCGAACTTCTCAATTCCCTCTGAACCCGAGCACACCAGGACGATTCATAGGATTCTCAGAGGTGGTTGAGAGGGACGGCGACGGTGACCGGGAGGACGCTGGTACCACTATGCGCGCGACTTCCCGTGATCTTCCTGAGCTGCTGCGCCCGGACGGGACGCCCGTCCGCGTGCTCGTCGTCGACGACGAGCCCGATCTGGCCGAGGTGCTCGGCGCGGTGCTCCGCTACGAGGGCTGGGAGGTGCGCACGGCGGCCGACGGCGCCGCCGCGGTGGCCACGGCCCGCGAGTTCTGCCCCGACGCGGTGGTGCTCGACGTCATGCTGCCCGACATCGACGGCCTTGAGGTGCTGCGCCGCCTGCGCGCCGAGGCGCCCCGCGTGTGCGTGCTGTTCCTCACCGCCAAGGACGCCGTGGAGGACCGCATCGCCGGGATCACGGCGGGCGGCGACGACTATGTGACCAAGCCGTTCAGCCTGGAGGAGGTGCTCGCCCGGCTGCGCGGGCTGCTGCGCCGCGCCGGCGTGGCAAGGACCGCCGAAGGCGACCGGCTGGTCGTCGGCGACCTGGCCATGGACGAGGACGCGCGGGAGGTCACCCGGGGCGGCGTGCTGGTCGAGCTCACCCCGACCGAGTTCGAGCTGCTGCGCTTCCTGATGCGCAACCCGCGCCGGGTGGTCAGCAAGGCGCAGATCCTCGACCGGGTCTGGTCCTACGACTTCGGCGGGCAGGCCCACGTCGTCGAGCTGTACATCAGCTACCTCCGCAAGAAGATCGACGCGGGCAGGCCGCCGCTGATCCACACCGTCCGGGGCGTCGGATACGTCCTGAAGCCATGAGCGGGCTGTTGCCGCACACGCTCCGGGCGCGCCTGGTCGTCGGCGCTCTGGCGCTGCTCGCGCTCGCCTGCGCCACCATCGGTGTGGCGACCTCGATCGCCCTGGACCGCTTCATGGTGGAGCGGGTGGACGAGCAGCTGACGCTGACCGCCGGCCGGTTCGCCGCCAGCCTGGAGCACCGGGAGGACTACGGCGAGCACGGCGACAGCCGGGGACAGGCGCCTGGCACGCTCGGGGCACGCCTGCTGGACGGCCGGGTGACCGACTCCGCCGTGGTGGCGCCCGACCACGCCGGTCTCACTCTGTCCGCGGGGGACGCGGCCGTGCTGGCGGGCGTCCCCGCGGACGGGCGGGGCCACACCGTCGAGCTGCCCACCCTGGACGACTACCGGGTCATGGCCATCGCGGGCGCCGACGGCGACGTCCTGGTCAACGGCCTGCCGCTGGAGGGCGTCAACACCACCGTGCACCGGCTGCAGCTCGCCGAGCTGGTGGTCTTCGCCGCGGTGATGCTGGTCGCCGGGGTATCGGGCACGATCGGGGTGCGGCTGTCGCTGCGCTCCCTGGAACGGGTGGCCGCCACCGCACGGCGGGTCAGCACGCTCCCGCTCGCCAGCGGCGAGGTCACCCTGCCCGGCGGCGTGCCCGACGAGGACCCGCGCACCGAGGTCGGCCAGGTGGGGGCCGCGTTCAACCGCATGCTCGGCCACGTGGGGGAGGCCCTCGCCGAGCGCCACGCCAGCGAGCAGCGGATGCGGACCTTCGCCGCCGACGCCAGCCACGAGCTGCGCACGCCTCTGGCCACGGTCCGGGCCCACGTCGAGCTGGCCCGGCGCAACCCCGGCGAGGTGCCCGAGCAGGTGCGGCACTCCCTCGAGCGCATCGAGGCCGAGTCGGCCCGCATGGGCAAGCTCGTCGACGACCTGCTGCTGCTGGCCCGGCTCGACGCCGGACGGCCGCTGGCCCGCGACCAGGTGGACCTCACCCGCGTGGTGATCGACGCGACGGGAGACGCCCGCGTGTCGGCCCCTGCCCACCGGTGGAGGCTGGAGCTCCCCGAAGAGCCGGTCACGCTGGTCGGCGACGCCGACCGCCTGCACCAGGTGGTCGCGAACCTTCTGGGCAACGCCCGCTCCCACACGCCGCCGGGCACCACCGTCACCGTCTCGGTCCGCGATCCCGGACCCGGCAAGGCCGAGCTCATCGTCGCCGACGACGGGCCCGGCATCCCCGAGGAGATCCGCGGCGAGCTGTTCGAGCGGTTCGTCCGCGCCGACAAGGCCCGTTCCCGCGCCTCGGGCGGCAGCGGCCTGGGCCTGGCCATCGTCAAGGCCGTGGTGGCCGCGCACGGCGGCACGGTGACCGTCGACACCAGGCCAGGTCACACCGCCGTCCACGTCCTGCTCCCCACCGCCTGAACGCCGCGTGTCCCTGGCGTGAACGCGTCACGGCACCATCCCGCCGTCCGGCGATATTGAAGATCTTGCTTGGATCCACGAGTTTCAGCTCCGAAGATTCACCGATCTCCGCCGCCCGCCGCCAGGCCGGCGGCACCCCCTGGAGAGCAGGAGCCGCCCCCTTTGCGTACCTGGACAAGACCACTACCGCGGCCGTGGCCGGGACGAGGAAAGGGCCGCCGTCGGGTGGCTCTTCTCACGGCCGCCGTCATGGCGGCGTTCACGTTCGCCGCGCAGCCCGCCTCCGCCGCTGGGGCGCCGCCCCGCGCCGCGGCGCAAGCCGCACCGACCCCCGCCCCGGCCGCGGTGGCGCCCTCCACCTCCGCCCCGGCCGCAGTGGCGTCTTCCTCATCTGACCCGGCCCCGGCCGCGGAGGCCCCTTCCACCCCTCAACCGGCCGGAGCGCCCGACCCCGCCGACGCGGCGGAGGCGGCCAAGGCGGCGGACTCGGCGCAGCCGTTGTGCGACGCCCCCGCGGAGGGCAGGTTCAGCTGCTTCGCCATGCGCCGCGGCCGGCCGGAAGGGGCCGCGCGCCGCATGGGCCCGATGGCCGCCGGGGCGACCCCCGAGGGGCACGGGCCCGCGGACCTGCTCGACGCCTACGACCTGCCGGCGGACGGCGGCGCGGGCGAGACCATCGCGGTCGTGGCCGCCTTCGACGCGCCGACCGCCGAGGCCGACCTCGCGGTGTACCGGGCCCAGTACGGCCTGCCGCCGTGCACGACCGCGAACGGCTGCTTCCGCAAGGTGGACCAGCGCGGCGGCACCGACTACCCGAAGGCCGACGGCGGCTGGGCCGGTGAGATCGCCCTGGACCTGGACATGGTCTCGGCGATCGCCCCTCGGGCGAACCTGCTGCTCGTCGAGGCCGACACCAACTACCCCGAAGACCTCGGTGCCGCGGTGGACCAGGCCGTCGCGCTGGGCGCCAGGTTCGTCAACAACTCCTACGGCACCGACCGCGAGTATCCCGACCAGGGAACGCTGGACGTGCACTACGACCATCCCGGCGTGGCCGTCGTGGCGGCCTCGGGCGACTTCGGCTACGGGGTCTCCTACCCGGCCGCCTCGGCGTACGTGACCTCGGTCGGCGGAACCTCGCTGGTGCGCGACCCCGGCGCCGGGCGCGGATGGTCCGAGACGGTCTGGAACTCCACCTGGAAGTCCGCCAACGGGATCGACCGATGGGGCGCCCCCGGTTCGGGCTGTTCGCAGTACGCGGTCAAGCCGGCCTTCCAGTCCGACACCGGCTGCGCGGGGCGGACCGTCGCCGACGTCGCCGCCGTCGGCGACCCGGTGACCGGCGTCGCGGTGTACAACAGCTACTCCGACACCGGATGGGCCGTCTACGGCGGCACCAGCGCCGCCTCCCCGATCATCACCGGTGTCTACGCGCTGGCGGGCACCCCGCAGGAGGGCACCGACGCCAACTCCTACCCCTACGCCGCGCACGACGCGCTCTACGACGTGACCAAGGGCGACAACGCCAGCTGCCCCGCGGGGCTGTGCGGATTCGGCTCCGAGCCCTCCTGCGAGCCCGCCTACCTGTGCGTGGCGGGCGAGGGATACGACGGGCCCACCGGGCTCGGCACCCCGAAGGGCGTCGCGGCCTTCCGCGGCGGCCCGCACGGGACGATCTCCGGCAAGGTGACCGACGCGGCCGCCAAGACCCCGCTGAAGGGGGCGCTGGTCCGGTACGGCGACTACACGGCGACCTCCGGACCCGACGGCGGTTACCGCCTGGCCATCCCGACCGGCACCTACACCGGCACCGTCAGCGCCTACGGGTACGGGCAGGCGTCGTTCGACGGCGTGACGCTGGAGGACGGCGCCGCCCTCACGCGGGACGTCGCGCTCACCCCGCTGCCCTCGCAGACCGTCTCGGGCGTCGTCACCGACGGCGGCGGCCACGGCTGGCCGCTCTACGCCAAGATCGTCGTTGACGGCGTGCCCGGCGCGCCCGTCCACACCGACCCGGCCACCGGCCGCTACAGCGTGAGGCTGCCGCAGAACGCGGCCTACAAGCTGACGGTCACGGCGAACTACCCCGGCTACCTGCCCGTCACGCGGACGGTGACGCTCGGATCCGCCCCGGTGACCGCGAATGTCGCCGTGCCGGTGGACGCCGCCAAGGGGAACGCCCCCGGGTACACCCTGGGTTACCACGGCGGGTCGATCCAGGACTTCGAGGGCCGGACGGCTCCCACCGGCTGGACGGTGAAGAACAACACCGGCAACGGCGGCTGGGACTTCGACGACCCGCTCGGCCGGTCCAACCAGACCGGTGGCGGCGGCGGTTTCGCGATCGTCGACGACTTCCACCACGGCTGGGGCGAACTGGACACCGAGCTGCGCAGCCCGTCCTTCGACCTGTCGGCGGAGAAGACGCCGGTGGTGGAGTTCGACACCCACTTCCCGCCGGCCCAGCGAATCAACGTCCCGACGGCCGACATGGACGTCAGCTTCGACGGCGGTGCGAACTGGTACACGCTGTGGCGCACGCCGCCGGGCATCGTCGGGCCCGAGCACGTGACGGTGTCCCTGGCGCCGTTCGCCGGCAAGCGCGACGTGCGGATCCGCTTCCACTACGTGGGCAGCCTCGGCAACATCTGGGAGGTCGACAAGGTCGCCGTCGGCACGCGCACCTTCGCCCCCGCGCAGGGCGGCCTGCTCGTCGGCAAGGTGACCGACGCCAACACCGGCGCGGGCGTCACCGGCGCCACCGTCTCGGTGGCGGGCACGGCGGCCCTCGCCACCAGCGTGGCCGCGCCGGAGGACCCGGCACTCGGCGACGGACTGTACTGGCTGTTCTCCCCGAAGACCGGCGAGCGGCGGATCACCGCCGAGAAGGCGGCGTTCCACTACCCGGCGACGACCACGCGGACGAAGGTCACCACCGGCGTCACCCGCGCGGACTTCCCGCTGAAGGCGGGACGGCTCGCGGTGTCCCCGGCGGAGCTGTCGGCCTCGGTCACCTGGGGCGCTGACAAGAAGCTGAAGTTCACCGTGCGCAACACCGGCACGGCGCCGGCCACGGTGAAGCTCGGCGAGCGGCCCGGACCCGTGTCCGACGCCTCGCCGCAGGCGGCAGGAGCGCCGCTCAACCGGGTGAAGGTCCCCCGCGACCAGATCACGCCGGACGGCAAGGCGGGCGCCACGGTTCCCGGCGCGGTCACCGCGAAGGGCGGCGGCGCCTGGCAGGCCGTCACCGACATGCCCCAGCCGTCCACCGGCATGGTCGCCGGCGCCTATGACGGCAAGCTGTACGCCGGCCTGGGCAGGATCCCGGAGACCACCAACTTCTCCGACCACTGGCTGTCCTACACCCCGAAGACCGGCGAGTGGACCACGCTGGCCGCTCCGGTGTACCGGCGGTCGACGGCGGTCGGCGGCTTCATCGACGGGCGTTTCTACCTCACCTCCGGACGTAACGGCATGGGTGGCACCGTCGAGTCCACGGAGGTCTACGACCCCAAGACCGACACCTGGCGGACCCTCGCCGCGAATCCGGCCGCGTACGGCTCCTCGGGCGCCGCGACGCTCGACGGCAAGCTGTACGTCGTCGGCGGCTGCCGCATGACCGACGGAGGCGCGGAGAGCTGCGACAACAGCGACGTCATGGTCTATGATCCGGCGGCCGACCGCTGGAGCAGGGCCGCGTCCTACCCCTACGGCGTCGCGGGCCTGTCGTGCGGCGGGATCGACGGCAAGCTGTACTGTGCCGGCGGCTTCAGCCGCGAGGGCACCCTGGCCAAGGGGCACGTCTACGACCCGGCCGCCAACGCATGGTCGCCGATCGCGGACATGCCGGTGGACCTGGCGACCTCGGCGTACGCCGTGGCGAACGGCATGCTGCTGGTCTCCACCGGCTACAGCATGAGCCTGGGCGCCGTCACCAACGAGGGGTACGCCTACGACCCGGCGGCCGGCGCCTGGAAGGCGCTGCCGAACGCCACGACGACGGCCGCCTACGCCGCGGGCGCGCCCGGGTTCTACCTGGTCGGCGGTCTCGACGTCGCGACCGGCCGGCCCAGCGCCCAGGTGGTGAGGCTCCCCGGATACGACCGGCCGTACGCCGACGTCCCGTGGCTGTCGGCGCGGGCGGCCACGACCCGGCTGGAACCGGGCCGCAGCACCACGGTGACCGTGGAGCTGGACGCCGGTGAGCGCGTCACCTCCGCGCTCACCGACTACACGGCCGCGGTGACGGTCGGGGGAGACACCCCCTACCCGTCGGCGTCCGTGCCGGTGAAGATGCGGGTGGAGCCGCCGAAGTCCTGGGGACGCCTCTCGGGCGCCGTGCACCGGCCCGACGGCACGCCTCTGCCAGGGGCGACGGTCCGCCTGGACACCGCGCAAGGCAGGCACACCCTCACCACCGACGCCTCCGGGCGGTACGAGGCGTGGCTGGACCGGGGCGCCGACCCGGTGCGGATCACGGTGACGGCCGCGGGCTACCGGACGGCCACCGCGGAGGCACGGATCAGCGCCGGCGCGGCCGTCGTCCGTGACTTCACCCTCCAGCCCGGCCAGAGCTGACCGGCCCGCGGCCGGACCGGCCCTCATGACCGGCCGGTCCCCGGAGGACACCACTCCGTCCCCGGGGACCGGCCCACCACACCGCCGGCGGCCGGCCCGGACGCCTTCCGGGCCCTACGTCGCGCCGGGGGGCCCGGCGGATGGTGGTGAAGAACGTCTCAATCGTGCGCGTCGGGGTCCCACCAGCCGCGGCGGGCGGCGAGGATGCCGGCCTGGAAGCGGCTGGTGGCCGACAGCCGCACCATGAGCGCCTGGATCCGGCGCTGGACGGTGCGGTGGCCCATGTCGAGCTGGCGGGCGATCGCCTCGTCCGGCAGGCCCAGAGCCAGCAGAGAGATGATGCGCCGCTCCTCCTTGCTGAGCGGCGGCTCCCCGTCGGCGCCCGCCGAGCCGGCCGCGGCCGCCCCGTCCGCGGCGTCCTGACCGAGCAGGAACGGCTGCGCCTGCCGCCACAGCATCTCGAACAGCGTCGACAGAGCGTCCAGCAGCGAGGAGGGATGCACCAGGATGCACGAGTCGAGCACCCGGGGAGTCGCCCGCAGCGGGATGAGCCCGAGGTCGTCGTCGGCGAGGATCATCTTCATCGGCACGTTCGCGAGGACGCGGACCTCTTCCCCGGCCGCGAGGCTCGCTTCGATGTGCCGGGTCTGGCCGGCCATCATCAGGGTGCCGTGCTCGTGGATGAAGCGCCGCCGCACCGTCCGCTCCAGCACGTTGACGTGCGAGGACACCCGCTCGCCGTCGATCGCCCGCGCGTACGGCGGGGCGTCGATGCCGCGGATGGTCTTCTGGGCCCTGCGCAGCAGCTGCTGGCCCGACCTGGCGACCGCGTCCGGTCCCGAGATGACCTCGATCAGCTCGGCCGCGTCCTGCCCGGAGCGGGCCGTGCGGTGCCGTTCGCCCAGGTGGTGCGCGAGCGCGCGGACGCGCTTGATGTCGCGTTCGCGTGACAGCAGCAGCACCTCGATCGCGGTCTCCGGCGGCAGCGCGGCGTAGCGCACCGGGTGTCCGGGGACCCGGCAGACCAGCCCGCGGTCCTCCAGCCGCTGGAGCACCGCGCCCAGCAGGTCCCGGCCGACGGTCGTGACGCCGGCGAGCTCGTCGGCGGTGAGCGGGTCGCCGTCGATCAGCGCGAGGTACGCTTCCTCACTCCAGTGGTCGACCCCGAGAATTTCGAGCACTGTGACACCTCGCTCGCGTGCTCACAAGCCACCGTCCGTGACGACGTCGCGCGGACCGCCGCCCACGAGCGCAGACGGCCCGCCCGGTCTGGGCGGAGCCGTCTCGAAGGGGGGAACGGGAGGTCAGGCGGTCGCGGTCACCAGCAGGGCGATGCCGAGCAGCACCACTATCGGGATGAGCCACATCACGGCCTCGATCGCGAATTCCTTGTACATGCGTCGTCCTCTCCATGCGGATGGTCGGTTGCGCCGTGAATGGCTCGCCGTGCAGCTTAACCGGACAATACGCGAGCTCCGACCGCCGGGAGCGGTCATCCGCCGTGCGTGTCCTCCGCGCGCGAGACGCACGCCCGCGCACGCCGATGCCGCGCGACTCCGGCGGCGGGCGTCCCCCGCGCGCGGCGCGCTCCGCGGGCGGGCGTCCCCCGCGCGCGGCGCGCTCCGCGGCGGCGGCGCGTCCGGTGACCGGGCGGGTGGACAAGGGCTGGACGAGGTCTTGACGAGGGGCGGCGGGAGATTCACAGTCGGAGAGCAGTGGCCACTGATCAGCAAGCACACCCCCGACGTCCGCTCCTTACTTCAGGATGTGCCATGACGCTTGCCGAGTCCGCAGAGAGCAGCCACCAGATCCCGTTAGAGGGCGACGTACCACCTCATCGAGGCCGCCTTATCGTGCTGAGCGTCCTCGCCGGCGCGGCGCTCGCCGCACTCTGGTCCTTCCACTTCGTCGACAGCGTGATCGGGGACAACGTCGCCAACACGCTGCTCGGGTACGACGCCAAGGGCACCGCGATCACCGGCGTGGTGGCCGGAGCGGTGTTCGCGTTCGTCTCCGGACTGGCCGGCACGTTCACGGCCTGCAACGTCGCCGCCTTCGGCGCGGTGGTGCCGCTCGTGCGCGAGGGCCTCTCGTGGCGTGACCGGCTCCGCGAGACGCTTCGCCCGCTCGGCCGGCTCGCGCTCGGCATGGTCGTGGTCAGCGGCGTGTACGGCGCCGTCGGCGCCCTCATCGGCAAGAACCTGCCGCAGTTGTCGACCGCGACCGTGGGCGACGGTCTGCCCGTACGGCTGATCCAGGCGAGCGTGGTCTTCGGGATCATCGGCCTGGCCTTCGTCTGGCTCGGCCTGGCCGCGCTGCGCGTCGTGCCCGACCCGCTGGCTCCGCTGGAGCGGCGCTTCCCGCACGCGCGCCTGGTCGTCCTAGGCGCGCTGGTGGGGGGCTTCCTCATCGGACGCCCGTTCCCGCTGTTCCACAAGCTGTTCACCTACGCCGCCGAGACCCACAACCCGTTCTACGGCGCGGGGGTCTTCATCTTGCAGTCGCTCGGCAACATCGTGGTGATGGCGGTGCTGTTCGCCCTGCTCATGCTGGTGGGCCGCGGCGGCTTCGCCCGGTGGCTGGCCGCGAGGCCGGGGCGCCTGGTGACGGTCACCGCCGTCGCCTTCATCGTCGCGGGCGCGTTCACCGTGCTCTATTGGGACGTGCGCCTGCCCGCGATGTTCGGCTACGGCTGGTATCCCACGGTCCCCTGGTGATCCCGGGGCCGCCCGGCCCCGGAAGGGTCAGCGGGTGAACAGGTGGGCGTTGACCTCGCGGGCGGCGGGGGCGAGGCCGGGGTGTTCGACGACCTCGACGCCGGCGTCGCGCAGGGTCTCGGCGCCGGTGCAGTCGACGAAGAGGTCGGGCTCGCGCCAGGCGAAGACGACGCGGGGGACGCCCGCCGCGATGATCAGCTCGGTGCAGCTCCTCGGACGTGACGCCCGCCGGGTGCAGGGTTCGAGCGAGCTGTAGACGGTCGCCGAGGCCAGCCGGGGGTCACCCGAGGCGATCTTGGCCAGGGCGGCCTCCTCGGCGTGGTCGTGCGGATCGCCCTCGCGGGAGTGGCCGGTGGCCAGGACGGTGCCGTCGCCGGCCACGACGACGGCGCCGACGGCGAACGCGGTGGTCGAGACCGGGCAGCGGCGCGAGAGCGCGATGGTCTCCGCGAGCCACAGCTGATCGGTCTCGGCCGGCGAGAGCGGGGTCTCAGGCATCGGAACGCTCCGGTGGGAGGTAGCGAAGGAGGACGACGTCGCCGATGGGCCGTGCCTCGGCGAGGCGCATGCGCCGGTCGCGGCCGTACGGGAACGGCGCGGCGCCCACGAAGCGGGGAGCGTCCCCGGCGCCGACGAAGACAGGGGCGATCACCACGTGCAGCTCGTCCACCAGCCCGGAGGCCAGGAACAGGGTGTGGACGGCGGTGCCGCCCTCGACCATGAGCCGCCGCACCCCCCGCGCCGACAGGTCGGCGAGAACGCCGGGGAGGTCGAGCGGGTCGCCGGCGTCGACGACCGTGGCCACGCCGGACAGGGTCTCGCGGACCCGCTTCGCGCCGGGGCCGGCCGCGTACACGATCTTCTCGACGTCGCCGAGCGCGAAGAAGCGCCGTGACGGGTCGAGGTCGCCGCCACCGGTGAGCGTGACCTTCAGCGGGGTCTCGCCGAGCCCTCGCCGCACGCGGGCGGCGCGGCGGGCGGGCGAGCGGACCAGGAGCCGCGGATCGTCGGCGCGGATGGTGCCCGCGCCGACCAGGATGGCGTCGCACCCGGCGCGGACCTCGTCCACGCGGTCGAAGTCGGCCTCGTTGGACAGGGCCAGCGGCTCGTCCGAGGTGTCGTCGATGAAGCCGTCGATCGACATCGCGACCGACGCCAGCACGTAGGGCCGCTCACCCATCGTCAATCTCCACGCCTCAATCATGGCGGGTGGCACAGGCGGCCCGTGAACGGGCGAGGCGGACCGGCGGGAGGCCGGTCCTGGGCGTCACCTGAACCGGCGGGCGGCCGGTTCCGGCATCACCTGGACCGGCGGGAGGCAGGTCCGAGCCGTACGCGGACCGGCGGACGGCCGGTCCGGCAGGCGGTGTTCCGGCGGGAGGCCGGTGCGGGCGGGTCAGGCGGCTTCGGGCAGGGCCTTCTCCACCCAGTTCTGGACGAGGCGGATGACGAGGGCCTCAACGAGTATCACGGCCGCCTTGGCGAGCACGGTGGCAAGGAAGTTGTACACCTGAACCTCACAGATAGGGGCTTTGACTGCTTTATACATGATTAGGCATGTATGTAGCTAGATGTCCGTCTGTGAGTGTACACAAGGTGAACGTTCAGTGACCTCCGTCGCCCGAGTCCCGCGGCGGCTCGATCATCCGTCCCACCAGCCCCGCCGCCGCGCCGCTGCCCAGGCCGATGGCCCAGCCGAACGGGCCCACGGGCCGGCAGCCGAACAGCCGGCTGAGCCCCGGCGTCGACACGGCGAGGACCAGGCACACCAGTGAGGCCGAGGCGGCCAGGATGACCGTGCGGTCGCGCCCGCCCACCGCCATGGTCTGCACGAGCTGCGCCGACACCAGGCCGATGAGCCCCACGGTGTCGGCCCGCTGCTGCGTGCCGGTGGGCCGCGCGAGCAGCCAGGCCGCCGTCGCCGCCGCGGCCGTGGTCGCGGCGCGGACGTAGATGTCGCGGGTCAGCGCGGCCCCGAGCGACGCCTCGGGTCCCTCCTTGAGCAGCCTCTCAGGGCTGGTCGCGCTCGGCGGCCGGACGGCGATCGCGAGGGCGGGCAGCATGTCGGTGAGCAGGTTGACCAGCAGGAGCTGCCGGGCGTTCAGGGTGTTGCGCCCGGCGATCAGGTTGGACCCGACGGTGAAGATGATCTCGCCGAGGTTGCCGCCGAGCAGGATGCCGAGCGCGTCCCGCACCGACCTCCACATGGCCCGGCCCTCGACGATCGCCTCGACGATCGTCTCGATGCGGTCGTCGGTGACCACCACGTCGGCGGCGGCGCGCGCGGCCGGGGTGGCGCGCGAGCCGAGCGCCACCCCGACGTCGGCCAGCCGGATGGCGGGCGCGTCGTTGGCGCCGTCACCGGTGACGGCCACCACCTTGCCCGCCTTCTGCAGGCCCTCGACGATGCGCGCCTTGTGCGCGGGAGTGACCCGCGCGAAGATCGACACCTCGGGCAGCACGTCGGCGAGCTCTGCGCCGTCGATGTGATCCAGCTCGGGCCCGGTCATGATGCGCATGCCGTTCAGCACGTTGAGCTCCGCGCCGATCGCCTCGGCGGTGCTCGGATGGTCGCCCGTGATCATGACGACGCGCACGCCCGCGCGCGCCAGCCGGTCGACGCTGCGCGCGGCGGTCGGCCGCACCGGGTCGGCCAGCCCGAGGAACCCCAGGAAGCAGAGCTCTCCGATGCGGGCCTCGTCCAGGTCGCCGCGGTCGGAGGCGCGGCGCTCGGCGACCGCGAGCACGCGGTAGCCCTGCTGGGCCAGCCGGTCGACCTCCTTGATCAGGGACTGCGCCGCCTCCTCGTCCATGGGCAGCACCTCCCCGTCGCTGAGCAGGGTGCGGCATCTGGTGAGCACCACCTCGGGGGCGCCCTTCACGCTGAGCAGGTGGGAGGTCCCCGCCGGGTCGGTCGTGCCGAGGACGGCGTGGTAGCCCCGGGCCGGCTCGAACGGCAGCTCGTCGACGCGGTGCCAGGCGGAGAGATCCTCCTCCGGCGAGACGCCCGCCTTGCTCGCCCCCTCCAGCACCGCGCGGTCGGTGAGGTGGGGGACGGCCCGCTCGCCGTCGATCTTGGGGCTCGCGCGCAGGGCCGCCGCGAGGATCCGCCGGAAGTCCGCCGGCAGCTCGCCCACGGGATGGTCCACCCGCCCGTCGGAGACGCGGCTGAGCGTGATGTGCCCCTCGGTGAGCGTGCCCGTCTTGTCGAAGCACAGCACGTCGACCCGGCCGAGAGCCTCGATGGTCGAGGGGTTGCGCACCAGCGTCTCGCGGGTGGAGAGCCGCCGGGCCGCCGCGAGCTCGGCGACGGTGGCGATGAACGGCAGGCCCTCGGGGACGGCGGCCACGGCGAGGCTCACCGCGGGGGCGACGGCGGCGGCCAGCGGGGTGCGGCGCAGCAGGTTGGTCGCCATCAGCACGACGCCGGACCCGAGGGCGGCCGGCATGATCTGGCGGCTCAGCGCACGCAGCCGCAGCTCCACGCCGGTCGGCGGGGCCTCCTGGTCGCCCAGCTCGGCCGTCCGCCCCGCTTCGGTGGCCATGCCGGTGGACACCACCACCGCCAGGCAGGAGCCCGCGGCCACGGTGGTGCCCTGGTAGACCATGGAGCTGCGGTCGGCCACCGCCAGCGCGGCGGTCGCCGCCGCCGACTTGGCGACGAGCTGCGACTCGCCGGTGAGCGGCGCCTCGTCGACCTCCAGGCCGCGCGCCTTGAGCACCCGGCAGTCCGCGGGCACCGCGTCGCCCGCCCGCAGCTCGATGACGTCGCCTCGCACCAGGTCATCGGCGGTGGCGTCCACCGGCCCCTCCGGGCGGCGCAACCGCACGGGGACCGCCGTGGCGTCGGTCAGCCGGGTGAGCGCCCGGTCGGCGTTGGTCCGCTGCGCGCCGCCGATCAGCCCGTTGACGCCGAGCACCCCGGCGATGAGCACGGCGTCCAGGGCCGAGCCGACGGCGGCCGACAGCCCGGCCGCGGCGGCGAGCACCGGGGTCAGCGGGTTGGCCAGCTCCTCGACGGTCGCGCGCAGCAGGGACGGCGCCGTGACGGCCTCCTCGGGGCCGGGCCCGTAGCGGCGGCGCGCGGCCTCCGCCCCGGTGAGCCCGGCCGCGGTGGAGGACACCCGCTCCAGCACGTCGTGCACCGGCAGCGCGTGCCAGGGAGTGCGGTCCACGCGCATCGGAAGCCCGCCACGGCCGAGGTTCCTGCCGGACCACACGCCCATGACCAGGGACGCGAGCGAGGTGCAGTCGCTGACGAGCTGCACGCGGCTCACCGAACCGGTGGTCGCGCCGACGACGGTGAGCCCGGTGCCGAGGGCGGCCCCACCGGCGGACACCTTCACACTGCGGCTGCTGGCCCTCCTCGCCACGGTCAGAGACCGCAGCAGCAGGTGCGTCACCTCGGGCCCGCCGATCACGTCGGCGTCCCACGGAGGACGCCCACGGGGGGACAGCACGCCGATGCCGAGGTCGGCCTCGCCGAGGCCGCAGGCCGGCCGCGCGCTCACCAGGGCGACGCCGTGCCCCTCCACCTGGAGTTCGCGTACGGCGGCCGCCAGCCGGTCGCCTCCCTCGACGCGCCGCCGAACGCCCAGCCGCGACGTCAGCCCGGCGTCGCCGCCCGCGATGACGACCTCGCACGCGGCCGCGGCGGCGCCGAGGAGCGCCTCGGCGTAGGAACGCGGCTCGGGCACCATGCCGACCACGGCGACCGTCTCGCCCCGGTAGGTGACGGAGACGGGGTGCACGCCCTTCTCCCGCCAGTCGGACGCCTGCGCGGGCGGCGCCGCGGCCGGTTCGGCGGCCCAGTCGCCCTGCTCGCGGCGCCTGGTGATGTCCGCGCCTTCCAGAAGGGTGTAGACGCGGGCGTGCAGCTCGTCGGCGTCCACGCCGGAGTCGCGGCTGAGCGCGATCACCTCGTGGAGGGTCCAGGACGGCATCGTCAGGACCTCGGCGTCGAACACGACCGTGCCGACGCGGTCCATGGCCCGGACCGCGTCGCGGTGCAGGATCAGGCCGCCGCGCCGGGCGACGGCCCGCCCGATCGCGCTGACGAAGGCGTCGCGGCCCAGCCTGGCGGCCTTGGGCGTCTGCGCGATCAGCATCGCCAGCGCGCGCTCCTGGTCGCGGCTGATGATCGAGGTCGCCCCGTAGGAGGCCAGCGCGCCCACGCTCAGCCCGTCCGCGTAGCGTTCGATCGGCCCGTACGGCATGGGCACGGGCCGCTGGGAGACGTCGCTCCTGATGTGGTGGTAGACGCCGTCCTGCCGGGCGAACTCCTCTTCCCTGGCCCGCCACGCGCGGCGGCCGGCCGTGGCCTCCGCCACGCGGCCGGCGGCGGACAGCGAGTCGATGAGCAGGCCGATGGGGCGCAGGGCGAGCGTCTGCGCGGTGAAGCGCGTGTAGGCCCAGATCACATCGGCGGTCGGCCGCCCGACGCGGCGCTCCAGTTCGTGCCGGACGCGGGGCGTGGACTCGGCGAGCTGCAGCAGGGCGGGAAGGGCGGAGGGCACCCGCGCGACGTGCGCCACCTGGCCGACCAGGGTCACGCCGGCGCCGAGCAGTCCCGCGCCGAGCTCCAGGACCGCGCGCGCCTGGTGCTCCACCGCGTGCCGGGCCGTGCGTCCCTCGCCGCCGCGCTCGGCGACGTCGTACTCGGCGACGATGTCCAGGATCTTGCCGAGGTCGGAGGTCTTCCGGTCACAGGCGATGTAGACGAAGCCCAGGGCGCCGTTGACCTCGGCCCGTTCCGCGCCGGTGATCTCGCACAGGCGCTCCTCCAGAAGGCGCGCCTCCTCGGAGGTGCCCGGCGCGCCGACGTGGCGCAACTCGACGCGGACGCCTCCGGCGCAGTCGTGGACCTGCCTCGGACAGGGCAGCACCCCTCGCACCGTTTCCGGCAGCAGAGACGCCAGCAGTCCCGCCGGACCCCTGAGCTCACGAAGCAGGAACACAACGCCTCCAGGGCCCCCGTGCCGATACGCGGATCAGGCCGCCACGGTGTGTGCGGCCTGATCATTCGACCGTAAGTATGCCCAGGTCAGGCGGTTGAATCCCCTCTGGGACGCTTTGCGATTTCCTGGTGGAGCGCTCGCGCGGGCGGCCTCAGGCCGAGCTGCTCTGCGCGCCTCCGGTGGACCTCTGCGCCGCCGTCCCCGTGCGCGAGGTGGAGCGGGTGGAGGTCCGGGTCGAACGGGTGGAGGGGGTGGTCGCGCGCGCCCGGGTGGAGGTGGTGGCCGTGCGCGCCCGGGTGGTCCTGGGCGCCGCGGGCTCGGAGTCCGTCTTGGACTGCGTTCGTGACCGCGACATCTGGCCCCGCTCGGCCATGTCGCCCTGCCGCTGCTTGCTGGCGCGCGCCGCGACGATGGTGCCGGCGCCGACCACGACGGCGATCGGCCACTCGATCATGCCGAGGGCCGCGAGCAGGCCGAGCCCGCCGTAGTAAAGGAGACGGTCGGGCGGAGGAAGGAAGGTCCTGGCCGTTTCCATGGCCATGTTCATCTCCTGCCCGCGCGGGGTGGACTGGCGGGACATGCCGGGCATGCGCGGCATCTTCGGCATGTGCGGACGGTGGACGTGGAGGCTGACGACCGGTGTGTCCAGCTGGATGAGATCACCGTTCGCGCTGGATTTCGATGGCGTGGCACGGCTCTCCCGCGACGTCTGGCTCACTGTCATGGCCCCTCCTAGGGTCGGAAGCAATCTCCTCTTTTCACCCCTTGCCCACTTCGGCGGCACTCACTAGGGACTTTCGTCACCTTCATCGCTTATTGTCCTATTCATTTGGTTAGGCTCCCAGCGCATGACCAAAAGGCGTACCGCGCAAAGACCGGCGGTGCCCGGTTCGGGAGAACGGTCGTGCTGTCGCCTCGCCGCAGGGGGGCGTAGGCTCACGGGACGTGACAGCCGATCTGGACTCCGTCTGCGAACACGCAGGTAGGCCCGCGGCCCGCCTCACCCGGCGGGACGTCGCCCGGGCGTTGCTCGCCATCCCGAGCGGGCAGGCGCTGGTGGCGATCCCCGACCTCCGCCGCGCGATGCTGGCGGAGGGCAACCCTCTGTCGGCCGCGTTCTGGGACTCCGCGAAGGCCACGCTCGCCGGCATCGAGAACGGCGTGGCGACGGTCGGCGACGTCCAGAGATGGCTGGAGGCGACCGGCACCGAGCCCATACTGATCACCCGCGGCTACTTCATCTGGCCCGAGGAGGGCGAACGCGGCCCGGTGGCGACCGAACTGCACGACCGGCTGGTCGCCCACCTCGAAGAGCGCGTCGAGAGCGGCGAGATCGACCCCGACCGGCTGGCGGCCGGCGACACGGAGGCCCGCGAGGTCTACGAGCGCGTCCAGGACCACTGGCTGGCCACACCCCTGCCCGACGGCCGGGTGCCCAGCGCCGTCGTCGGCGAAGAGCTGGACGAGGAGCTGTTCGCCACCTGGGACGAGGAGGAGGCCTTCGCGCTCGGCGAGCTGCGCCGGGTGCTGGCCGACCTGCCCGAGCCGTCCTTCCCCGCGGCCGAGCTCGAGGCCGCCGCCCGGCGGCTGCGCGCCCTGCTGGCCGAGCCCGGGTACCCCGGCAACGTGCTGCGCGCGTGCGCCGGCCTGGACGGCGAACCGCTGCCCGAGAGCGACACCGAGCTGTGGCTCATGGTCGCCGCCGGGGTCGCCTCGCCCGTCTCCGACC
This sequence comes from Sphaerisporangium dianthi, assembly GCF_042654065.1. Taxonomy (NCBI): domain Bacteria; kingdom Bacillati; phylum Actinomycetota; class Actinomycetes; order Streptosporangiales; family Streptosporangiaceae; genus Sphaerisporangium; species Sphaerisporangium dianthi. Next base: position 142,784 of record NZ_JBHSFP010000021.1, read on the forward strand.
TGCAGGACGACGACGAGCACCAGTTCTGGGACCTCGAAGGCGAGCTGAGCGAGGAGGACGCCGCGCTGGCCGCCCTCTGCACCATCCACCACGCCGACTGGCTCGCCACCGTGGCCGCCCTCGCCCGGCGCGGCCCGGGAGTGCTGGCCTCGCCCGAGCGCATCGCCCGGCTCGTCGCCGAGTCCGACGACATCGACGTCGACATGGACGACCCGGAGGACCTGGAGACCACCGAGACGCTGTTCACCTCGGTCACGCCGCTGTGGCAGCAGCTCGGCATCGTGGACGACAAGGCCATCCTCACCCGGCTCGGCTGGTGGGGCCTGCCCAAGTCCCTGGAACGGGCGTGGGCCCCCGAGTGAGACGAGCGCGCCCTACGGCGCGCGGATCCCTGGCCGGACCGGTCTCGCGACACGACTCAGAGCCGTGGCCTGGTCTGAGGGCCGAGGCCTGGTCGCACGGACGGGCGGGCAGGGCTCTCAGTTACCGGGCTCCGCCGGTTCGGCGGGATGCACGGGCGCGGCGGACGCCGCCTTCGCGACCAGGTCGCCGTACTCGGGGTGGTGCTCGATGTAGCGGGCCACGAACGGGCAGATCGGCACGACGGAGGCGCCCGCGGCCCGCGCGCCGTCCAGGGCGCCGCGGATCAGGCGGCTGCCGAGGCCCTGCCCCTCGAACTCGCCGCCGATCTCGGTGTGGGTGAAGACCAGCCGGTCGGCCCTGTGGTGGTACTCGGCGAAGCCGGCGAGCCTGCCGCCCACCGTGATCTCGTAGCGTCCGGCGGCAGGGTTGTCGGTCACCTCGACCGTCTCGTTCATGCGGGGCGTCCTTCTCGCGAGGGCGACGGTCAGCGGGACCCGTTGGCCCGCGGCTCGGTGCCCGTGGTGTCGGCGCGGTCGGCCTTGTCCAGATCGGCCTCGTACGGAACCTCGATCTTGGACATCTGCTTGTTCATGGACTTCACCAGGAAGTACAACGCGACACCGATGGCGGCCACCACGAGGAAGCCGATGAGGCCGGGCCCGACCGGGGTGGCCGGGGCGGCGACGGCCCCCTGGACGGCGGTTGCGTGTGCGGCGAAATCAGTCACGGGTCAAGTCTGCCACCTGGGGGCCGCCCCCTTCTCAGCGGTTGGCGTGTGTCACCTCGTCGGCGTGGATGCCCGCGAACAGGTCGTCCTCGGGAAGCCCGGCGTCGACCAGCGACCGCGCGAGGTGGTAGTCCTCGGTCGGCCAGATCTCCTCCTGCAGGTCGCGCGGGCACACGAACCAGAAACCGTCGGGGTCGACCTGGGTGGCGTGGGCGAGCAGCGCCCTGTCGCGGGTCTCGAAGTAGTCGCCGCACGGGACCCGCGTGGTGACCTCCCACTTCTGCGGGCGGTCCTCCCAGCGGGCGATCCAGTCGCCGTAGGGGGAGCCGATGCCGCGCTCGGTCATCGCCTGGTGCAGCGCCTCGAAGCGCGCCCGGGTGAAGCCCATGTGGTAGTAGAGCTTGAGCGGCTGCCACGGCTCGCCGTGACCGACGTAGCGGTCGGGGTCGCCCGCCGCGTCGAAGGCCTCCACCGACACCTTGTTGGTCATGATGTGGTCGGGGTGCGGGTAGCCGCCGTCGTCGTCGTACGTCAAGATCACATGCGGCCTGAACGCCCGGACGGCCGCGACGAGCGGGGCGGCGGCCACCTCCAGCGGCTGCACCGCGAAACAACCCTCGGGCAGCGGCTCGGTCTCGTCCTCCGGCAGGCCGGAGTCGATGAACCCCAGGAAGCTCTGCCGGACGCCGAGGATCTCGCGCGCCCGCTCCATCTCCTGGCGGCGCACCTCGGTGATGTTCTCAAGGATGTCCGGCAGCTCCATCTTGGGATTCAAGATCGAACCACGCTCGCCACCGGTGAGGGTGCAGACGAGGACGTCGGCGCCTTCTGCCACATAGCGTGCCATCGTGGCGGCGCCCTTGCTCGACTCGTCGTCGGGGTGGGCGTGAACGGCCATCAATCTCAGTGGTGCACTCACGGGTCGGTTCTCCTCAAGTGTCCAGGCCGGGCTCCCCCGGAGGGGCTGTTCCGGGGGCGGCGCGTAGAGCGGAGCCTCCGCAGGGGACAATTGTCTCGTGCAACGACAAGGGACCGCTGGGAGATTCCACCATGGCCGATAGAGTCGTTGGTTCGCACGTCGACCAGCCGATCCTAGGGACCCCAGACTCCTTTCCGGAGCGTCGCCCCACTTCTGGGCGCACCGGACGAACCATTGCCTACGTCGTCATCGGGATCTTTATCGCGATCGCGATGGGCGGCTGGGGCTACGTCATGATGACCGCGCGCGGAAATCCGGACATCCTCACGATCGCTTTCACGGTCGACGGCCCGAGCTCCGTCACGATAACCTTCCAGGCGCACAAGCCCGCCGACCGCGCGGCGGTGTGCAGGCTCCGGGCCACCGACGTGGATCACGTCGAGGTGGGCACCCGTGACGTCACGATCCCCCCCGGGGAGGAGGACGTCCGGCTGACCGAGCGCGTCGACACCAGCGCGCGAGCCACATCCGGCCACGTGCAGTACTGCTATCTCGTACAATGAGACTTTTGGGAAAGCGTCCGGCCGGGTTAATTTGTTAGTCTCCCGGAATTCGGACGCTCGCAACTCAGACGAGTACGCAAGGAGAACCCGTGGTCGACTCCCGCGAAGAGAACGTCACCTGGCTGACCCAGGAGGCGTACGACCGCCTGAAGGCGGAGTTCGAGTATCTCTCGGGGCCCGGGCGCGTCGACATCGCCAAGAAGATCGAAGCCGCCCGCGAAGAAGGCGACCTCAAGGAGAACGGCGGGTACCACGCGGCCAAGGAGGAGCAGGGCAAGATGGAGGGCCGCATCCTCCAGCTCCGCCAGCTCCTCGACCAGGCGAGGGTCGGCGAGGCGCCCCGCGCCGAAGGCGTCGTGGGCCCTGGCATGACCGTGACCATCCGGTTCGACGGTGACGACGACGAGGTCACCTTCCTGCTGGCCTCCCGCGAGGAGAGCGGCGCGCCGATCGATGTCTACTCGCCCCGCTCCCCGCTGGGCGCCGCCATCAACGGCAAGAAGATCGGAGAGAGGGCCACGTACACCCTGCCCAACGGCCGGCAGAACACCGTGGAGATCCTCGAAGCCGTCCCCTACATCGGCAACTGATCCCGCCCGCCGTCCCCACCGGAGGACGCCTCGCCGCACACCCAGATCCGCCGGAGCCCGGCTCCGGCGGATCACGACTGTCCGGGCCGCCCATGGTGTCCGTGACGCCTGGCGGCGAATCGCCGGACATCCGGCGGTGGCTCAGGGACAATCAGGCACTGACGGGGACGACCGACGTGTGATCCACCCGGAACCGCCTGGACGTTCCGGCCGACATACGGCACGCTCGTTGGTGCTCGACCGCGAAGACTTTGAGCTCGACCACGCAGATGACGCGAAAAGGGGGAGAAGGTGCTCGATCGGCGACCGCGTGGCTCGACCGCCGTCCGAGCGAACCTCACCCGCGGCGTGGGCGCCGTCCAGGGGTACCTGGGCGGCGCGCTGGCCGAGGTCCGCGAAGACCTCAGCTATCACCCGCGCATCCCGCGCCGGCGCCGCGCCGTGGCGCGGGTGCAGCGCCGCACGGTCGCGGTCATCGCCACCGGGCTGGTCGCCGTGCTCGCCGTCGACCTCATGGTCTTCGGTGAGCTGAGCAAGAGGGAGGCGCAGAGCGCGGCGGCGGCCCGCGGGCGGGACACCGCCGAACGCGGCGCGGGGTACGTCGCGGCCACCCGCGATCTCGCCGTCACCCGCGGCCTGAAGGTCACGCGCGCCCCCGCGGCCGCGGGAGCCCCGGTCACCGCCCCTCCGGTCGCCTCGGAGGGGTCGTCCACCGCTCCGGACGCCAAGGGAGGTCCCGCCACCGCGGGTCCGGCGGCCACGGGCGGCACGTCGACGACGGGCGGCACGGCGACCGCCGGCGGGTCCTCCGCCCACCAGAGGCCTCCGGCCGGTGATCCTCCGCAGTCGACCACGCGCTCGCAGGTCGCGCCGCTGGCCGAACTGCGCAAACCGCACCTGTTCGTCGTCACGCCCCGCCCGCTGACCGCCGCCGCCGTCCATCGGGTCCGGGCGAGCAGCGGGGTCAAGTCCGCCGAGGTCGTGGATGCCGCCGACGTCATGATGGGCGGCAAGCGCGTGCAGACCATGGGCGTGAACCCCTCGACTTTCCGTGCCTACACGCCGCGCGCCACCGCCCGCTCCGACGTCTTGTGGAACAGCGTCGCGGCCGGGGACGTCGCGGTGTCCTTCGTCCTCGGCAACGACGGCGGCGTGCCCCTGGGCTCCATGGTGAGCGGGGGTGGCCGCGACCTCCGTGTGGGCGCGTACGCCACCATGGGCATGGGCATGATCAACGCGGTCGTCTCCCGCGACGTGGCCAGGTCTCTCGGCATCCCGCGGAACAACGCGCTGGTCGTCAGCGCACCCGGCGCCGACTCGACCCGGCTGCGCCTCCGTCTGCTCAAGGTCCTGCCCAAGGGCAGCCAGGTCGCCCTGATCAACCCCGTGCTCACCCCGCCCTCCCAGACGCGCACGAACTGGCCGGCCAGCTCTTTCATGTCCACCGAACAGCTCCGCGTCGCCCTGACGGCCGCCGTGAGCAAGCTCGGCCGCCCGTACGTCTGGGGCGCCGAGGGGCCGGACACCTTCGACTGCTCCGGGCTCGTGCAGTGGGCGTTCGGCCAGGCGGGTGTGCGGATGCCGCGGGTGACCCACCAGCAGTGGGTGACCGGGCCGCAGATCCCCCTGTCGCAGGCGCAGCCGGGCGACCTGCTGTTCTGGCGCAGCGACCCGACGAACCCGGGCTACATCTCCCACGTGGCCATCTACTGGGGAGACGGCAAGATGCTGCAGGCTCCTCGCACCGGCGACGTCGTCAAGATCTCCCCCGTCTCCACCAGAAACCTCGCCGGCGTCGTCCGCGTGAGCCCCAACGTAGCCGCCCGCGTCCGCTGACCGGGCACAGTGTCTGGTACGGCCACCGCGAGGCGTTCGTGGCCGTCTGGAGGGGGTGGAGGTGGGGGTTGGGGGAGCGGAGGCTTTCGTCCGCGGACGACAAATGACCCGCACCATGACGCGAGACATGCTCACACGCCACAGCACAGGTCCATTTTCACGAGGTCAAGCTGAGGATCAGCTCTTGTCGCGGATCACATCGTAGTCGACGAAGGCGATCGTGCCTTCGCACAGCTCGGCCATTCGCGCGGTGAACTGGTCGGTCTCCGGCAGCTTGTTGCTGCGCTGAGCGTCCTCGTAGGTGGGGAATTCGAGGATGGCCATGTAGTGGTCGGACCGGGCGTGGTGCTTTGCCACGATCTCGTGCTTCACAGGGCTCTTGCTCTGCGTCTGCGTACGCCACTCGTTCATGAGTGTCTCGACTTCGCCGGCGCGCTTGGTGTCGTATTCGAGGATCTGTACAACGCTCATAAAATGCCTTCCTTTTCGGGGGTACATCTCTTACTAGATACCCTGACGGGCTAAATAGCAAGAAAATGCGCCAAAAATCGGGTGATTCCCCTGTCGGCGTAAGCCGGAAAAGCGGCGGCGCGTCGCGTGAGGGTGAGGTGAAAGCGGGGTCTTCGATACGACGACTCGCAGGTGGAGCGGAGTTTTCCGGGCTGAAATCCGGGGCGAGTGCGAGGGCTTGACCGGCGAAACCGGGACCCTGACTCCATTATCGCCGAACGAGCTGAATATCGGTTTTCCGGAATCTCGCCTATACTCACACGACTTACGCGGCACCTTGCGTATAACGTGCGCGCGAAGCGCGAACGGCGCAGGGCCGGGTGGCCCTGCGCCGGACGCGCTCCTCGGTCAGCCGGCCAGGCGGCAGCCGTCGGTGGTCTTGCCGTTGTTGCAGTGATTCAGCTGGAGACTGTCCAGAAGGTAGGCGAACGTCTGCCCCGAGGGGCTCACCACCGACAACTGGACGCTGGTGGCGCCGGTGGGCGCGAGTGCCGAGACGGCGTATTCCTGCCAGCTCGAGGTGAGGGCGTTGAGGGGGCCGTCGGTCGAGGAGAGCAGCGTGTTGGAGGAGTTGTACCAGGACAGGCGCAGTTTCACGTTGCCGGAGGTGCCGGTCGTCAGGCGGGCGAAGAACTTGTACCGCTGCCCGGCCGTCACCGAAGGCTTGCGGGTGACCGAGACGAGCCCCTCGGCGTGCGACTGCACGTTCATGGTCAGCGACCGGCGCCCGTCGTAGTACCTGGCCGACACCTGGGCGTCCGTCCCCGGCGGCGTGACCTGCATCCAGCCGCCGCCCGAGGGGGTGAAGGCCGACGGGTATCCGTACGGAGCCTCGGCCTCGATCGTGCGTTCCTGAGCGGTCAGCAGGTCGTTGCTGTACCCCACGTCGCAACATGTGGGCGTGGTGAAGAACGACCAGGCGGCGACGTTGCGCAGGCGGGTGTCGGGATAGTTGGAGGTGTAGAACGTGGCCGAGGTCTCGCTCGGGTCGTAGTAGTTGTTGAACTCCTGGTCCATCTGCCAGTCGTTGTACTGGCTGGTCATGAGGTCGTTCACCGCCAGGGTGTCCGGCACCTCGCTGACCTTCGCGTGGTCCACGTCGTTCAGGTGGACCAGCTCGTGCATCGCGGTGCCGCTGTCCCACTCATCGGCGGCCGCCACGCACACGGCGCCGCAGTAGGCCTGACTGGTTCCGTCGAAGTCCTCGAACACCACGTACTTGCGGTTGGCGTCGTCGTACCCCGCCGCCGCGAGGTCGGCCGCGACGACGTCCGCCGCCGTCTCACCGCCGATCACGCCGGCCTCGATCTTCTCCGGTATCACGAGCGCCTGCGCGTATCCGCTGTAGGTGCTGGTGTTGTACCCGGTCCTGCAACCGAGGTTGATGTGCTGGTCGTAATTCGTGGACTCGTCGAGCAGCCAGTCCATCCGGTCGACGATCTTGGCGATCCGGTCGACATAGGCCGCGTAGTTGTTCCCGTTCTCCTCATGCCAGGCGTAGATCACCTGCACCGCCGGGATGCCGGCCGCCGCGTTCTTGGGATCCGACAGCGTGACGGCACAGCCCCGCTTGGGGACGTTGGCGTCCACCGGCTGCGCGTAGGGCGCGGTCGGCTCTGTGCTGATGGGATCGAAGGCGGCGTGCGCCGGGCTCGCCACTATGAGGCTGATAAGCCCCATTGCCACTAAAGCGGACACGAAACGCCTGAAGTGTAAATACAAAGTGCTCCTCCCGTTGACTGCAATGAAGCCATGCGAAATGGATCATGCAGTTACGGCGAGGTTACACCTATACCAAATTTGTCGCAAAAAATAGGATCTCGTAAATTTTTCCCCTCGCGGCCGGATATTCGAACGCTAGAAGGCCCCCGAGATTTCGCCGCCAAGCTCGCGGTGTGACATGTCGAAAAACGACCGCTCACGGGTTACGGCCGATGTGTGATATGCGGTCTTCATCTCGGGTCGGGAAATCCATGGCCGCCACGCCGATCAACCTGCACGTCGAGGGCCGATTCAGTGAGAATGCGCCCGGGTTCGACTTCTTCGATGAACCTCGCGATCGGTGCTTCACGGCGACAACGCGACACGTCGACCTGTCCTACGCCGGCCGCCGTCACCCCTCGTGATTCCTCCTGATCGAGTCGGTCTTCGGCGAGGGCGGAAAGTCCTCCGGCTCCGGCCGCGCCATCGGGCCTCCGGCGTCCTGGTCATGGCCCGTGGGGCCACATCTCGTGGCAGGCGGACGAAGGCGCGCTCACGCGAGCCAACTGTGGGGGTGACCTTCCGGCGCGTAAAAGGGATGAACCTCGCCCGGTTCGGTGCGAGGGTGGGCCGGTGAGCGACACGCGAACCGTGGTCCTGGTCGAAGGAGTCAGTGACAGGTCGGCCATCGAAGCGCTGGCCGAGCGCCGTGGCCGGAACCTCGCGGCCGAGGGCATCTCCCTTGTGGCGATGGGCGGCGCCACGAACGTCGGAACGTACATCGGCCGGTTCGGGCCCCTCGGTCACGATCTCCGGCTGGCCGGTCTGTGCGACGTCGGAGAGGAACGTCACTTCCGGCGAGGTCTCGAGCGCGCCGGCCTCGGATCCGACCTCAGCCGCGGCGGTCTGGAGGCGCTCGGGTTCTTCGTCTGCGTCGCCGACCTCGAAGACGAGCTGATCCGCGCCCTCGGCACCGCCACGGTCGAGCGCGTCGTCGACGCCGCGGGCGAGCTCGGCTCGTTCCGCACGCTCCAGAGGCAACCCGCATGGCGCGCGGGCACCACCCACGACCAGCTGCGCCGCTTCATGGGATCAGGCAGCGGCCGCAAGATCCGCCTCGCCGGCCCGCTCGTCGCGGCACTCGACCTCGATCACGTGCCCCGGCCCCTGGACATGCTCCTGTCCCACCTGTCAGCCACCCGAAGATAGCGTTCGCGCCGCCTCTGCCCCGCGTGCGCCTCTGGACCGCGCGTGTCTCCGGACTACGCGTGTCTCCGGACTGCGCGCGCGTTTCCGCCGTCGGAGACTTTGCGTGGGGGTGGCGCGGTCACACGTCGCGTCCCATGGCGGCTGCGGCCGCCGGGAGGTTGACGTAGTCGCGCAGACGTACGATCTGCCCATCGCGCACGGTGAGCACGACGATGTTGGGAAGCGCGAACTCGCCGGTGGACGCGCTGGTCCCGAGGGCCTCCTGCTCGACGATGATCGTTTTCGGGTCGCCGGTGTCGTGGACGGCGAGAGTGCGGTAACGCTCGTACTTCAGCGGGCCGGCCTTCCAGCCCGCGGCCATCCAGTTCACGATCTCCTCTCGGCCCTCAAGCCGGGACGGCAGGCCGGGGGCGGTGAACGGGAACTCATGGACCGCGTCGACCGCGTACAGACGGCTCATGCCGTCGGCGGACTGGCTGATGGCGGCCTGGCGCCACCGTTCCAGAACCTCGCGCGGGCCGGCTGCTCGCCCATCGAGCGCCGCAACCTCGCGCGGGCCGGCTTCCTGCCCGCCGAGCGCCGCTCGCCTGGCGGTCACCTTGCGGTAGCTGATCTTCCAGCCGTCGGGCCGGCGCGTGAGGACGTCGTCGTAGACGACGCTGCCGGCCGTTCCGTCCGCCATGATGCCGATGCCCTTGGATCGGACGCGCGCGGAGTGGTCGTCCACCTGAGTGATCACGATGTTGGTGACGTGATGGCCGACCGGGTTGGCGTCGCCCAGCGCGAGCGCCGCGTCGCGTATGGCCTCGGTCCCTCGTAAGGAGCCGAGACCGAGGTCGTCCACGTCGTAGGTGATGTCCGGGGTGAGCAGTTCGAGCGCATCCTCCAGCTTGCCCGCGTCCGTGAGGTGGCCGTGCAGATTGATCAGGTCGTTGATGTCGATCCGGTCTTGTGCCGACAGCGCCATAGGGGTGATCCTCCATGCTCTGAGACGAGTCATGCCATTAAGATGAGGCATGGTCCGGTTAGATGAGGACGGTACCGGACTGTGTCCCCGGTTAGCAAGGGTGTGGTGATCACGCTGGCAGGCCACGAATCGCGGCCGCGTGCCGGACGTCCGAAGCGCGCGGACGCGCGGCGCAACTACGATCAGTTGATCGAGCAGGCGAAACTCGCGTTCGCCGAGTTCGGCGTGGACGCCTCCTTGGACGAGATCGCCCGGCGGGCAGGGGTGGCCAGCGGGACGCTGTACCGGCATTTCCCCACTCGGCTGGACCTCATCGAGGCGGTGCTCGGCGAGCAGATAGCCGAGCTGGTCGACCTCGGCCGCGGGCTGCTGACGGCCGACGACGCGTTCGACGCGCTGTTCGCCTGGTTGCGCGCCGCGATCACGCATTCCCTGACCTACCGGGGTCTCGCGGCCGCCGTGATGAACTCGGCGCTCAATCGCGAGAACGGCCTGGTGTCGACCTGGCATGCGGAGATGTTCGAGGTGGGAGCCGCGTTGCTGACGCGTGCGCGCCGATCGGGTGTGGTCGTCGCGGACGCGGACGAAGCGGATGTGCTGAAGATGATCGGCGCCATCGCCTGGGCCGCCCAGGACGCCTCGGACGGTCCGGCCCAAGCCGACCGCCTGCTCACTCTCCTCATGAACGGCCTGCGCCACGGCGGTGTCCAGCGGTGACCAGGCCGTCTCTCCCGCCGGAACTTCAACGGACGTTCTGCGGACCTTCTGTGACCCGCGCCTGATGCGACATGGTGGCGGCCGGGGAGAATCGGGCGATCGTCACCTATGGTGCAAATCCCCGTAAATGGTCCATCGATTCGTGGTCTGTTGTGTGGAAACCTCCACGTCCGGGGCTTCGCGACAGGATCACGTGCGGTGCCTGTTTCCGGATGGCCGACAATCGGAGGCCGCGTAGATGCTGCTGAATTGTTAGCTCGATTACGGCGGTGACGGGATTTGATGGAACGTACCAATGGCCGGCGGCTGGAGGACGTGTGACCACTCAGAAGATTCCCACCATGGAAGACGCCCTGGCGGTCGTCCAGCGAGATCAGCCGGTCGACCGGACGCTGGATCTCCCGCCGCTCCAGGTCAACGCCAAGCATGGTGACGTGCTCGGTCTCAGCGACCAGGAAGTGACGGTCCGGCTCGCGAGCATCTACCGGATCGCCGGTCACGACCCCGCTCTCGCCCAGCGGTTGACCGACACGCAACTGCGCCTCTGGCTGCTGTACGCGGTGAATCTGCTGGCGGTGAACCGCGAGGCCGTCCCCGGGTTCGACTTCAAGGGGGCGCTGACGTGGCTGGTGAACAACATGCCCGCCGAGCCGGTGATGCCCGCCCCGAACCGCCGCGAGTTCGAGTTACAGGTGCTCGGCCGCACGCGATGGCTGCGGACGGCGCTGAAGGCGAAGGTGGCCCGGCTTCCCGATCAGGTGCGGCAGCAGGCCGCCGCCTGCTACGGTCCTCCGCCCTCGAACCCCAATGTCCCGAGCGGGCCCGGGGCTTCCAGCGAACAGACGCCGCCGCTCGACAAGGACCTTCTCCGCAAAGAGCTCCTGCCGAAGCTGCAGAACCTCCTGCTGAACCATGTCGTGCAGTGGAGCCGGCCGTCGGGGCGGGAACCCAGATTCCAGCAATGGGAAGATCTCGGCCTGATCGCGCGACTCGCCCAGACCGTGGCCTGGCAGACGCTCCAGCCGTACGCGGCGGCGCGCGAGGACGGCCCCTTCTTCACAGGGTTCGACTACTTCTCGAAGATCTACGACAAGACGAGGACGTTGCCGACCGAGCAGGATCTCGTCAAGCATCTGATGAACCGGGCCTACGTGGCCGGCGAGGACACCTCGGCGGGCAAGTCGGTGTTCACCCTCGCCGGATACGACTCCATGCGCTCGGATGACAGGGTCTTCCTGTTCAAGACGCTCGGCCAGTGGATCGCCGAACAGCCCTCGGTGCGCAGGCTCGCGATCTACTTCTTCCAGCACATCGGCTCCAGCACCCACGCGGGTACGGATGGCGGCGGCGTCGGCCTGGTCACCGAGTTCAGGACCGACCGGCCTGAGTCGCAGGCACGCTGGGAGACCATCGAGACGATCGTCCACGAGATGGCGCACAACCTCATCCACCCGAATCTCCTCGCGCAGGTGGACAAGGTGCGCAGGCCCATGGTGATCAAGGAGGGCTTCATCGAGGTGGTCACCAGGGAGGTGTTCAACTGGATGATCGACAACGGGAGCGAGGCGTCCACGAAACGGCTGATGATGGGAGTGGAGGGGCAACTGGTGCCGCCGGTCAGGAAGACCACGCTGGGCTACGCCGAGAGCGGTGTGTACGCGGACCAGATCTTCCAGCTCGTCGGCCGCGAGCGGTTCCTCACGGCCTTCTTCACGGGGGACATCGAGCTGGTCGGCCTGTCACCGAGCTGATCACGGGGTCTGCGAGCCCGAGGCCGGAGGCCGAACGGCTTCCGGCCTCGGCGCTTCTCGTACCGACCGCCGCCCCGCGACGTCGCCGCACGTTGCCGATGCGTGCCCGTTCACTCGTGGCCATGCGTGCGCGTCTGGTCCCCGGGAGGGCTACTCGCTGGTGAGTTCGGCGCCCTTCAGGCTGCGGACGAAGGTGTGCCACTCGTCGGAGGTGAAGCGCAGCATGGGCCCGGCCGGGTTCTTGCTGTCTCGTACCGCCAAGCCACCGGTGAGGGACGCGACCTCCACGCAGGCGCCGCCGTTGCCGCTGCTGTACGACGACTTGCGCCAGTGCAGGTTGGTCACTTCCATGTCTCTGCCACCTTTGTCATCAGCTCGATGGATTGTCGTGCCGGAAGCGCTTCGGCTCGCAGGGATTCCCACAGGCATTTCAGAGCCGCTACGTCGGGGGCGTGCTCGATGACGTCGCCGCTCAGCGCATTGTCCACGTAGACGACCTCGCGTCCCTCGAAAGTCGTGACGACGAGGGGTCCGGCGAGGCCAGGATAAGCACCGGCATCGAGGGGCACAATCTGTATTACGACCCGGGGACGCTTCGCGACTTCCAGCAGATGCGTGATCTGGTCGAGCATCACCTGAGGCCCGCCGATCGGGCGGCGCAGCACCCCCTCGTCCAAGACGATGACGAACATGGGCGGTGCATCTCCGTTCAGGATTCGCTGGCGGGCCAGTCGCGCCTCCACCTGGTCGTCGACATCGAACTGCCTCCCCGACTTTGTGATCACTTCGCGGGCGTATGGCTCGATTTGCAGCAGCCCGGGCACGAGCAGTGGCTCGTACCAGAGCAGAGACGTCGCCCTCCCCTCGATCAGCAACCACTTGCCGACCCACTCGGGGGGCATGGCCTTGCAGACGAGGTCCTGGGCGAGGCGGGTGAGGATGCCGCCGGTTTCCAGGGTGCGGTCGCAGCGTTCGGCGAAGTCCGGTTTGGGGACTCTGCGGGCGGTCTCGACCATGGCGACGAAGGACGGCGAGTAGCCGACGATCGCGGTGGCGAGCTGTGCCTGGCTGAGGCCGGCGGCCTCGCGGGCCTGCCGCAATTCCCTGGCGAAGAATTCGAGCGGTGTCATGCGGTTGCCGTTCACGATCCCCTCACAGACGTTCACGGAATTGTCGCCCCGGTCACCCTTTCGAGGTGCGCCCGGCGCCTTTGGTCGGACCCTAGGACGCTGGTCGGGAACATGGAAGGGGTGAGGGGTTCTTGTGGAATTCCGTCGTACGGGAGAACGGCCCGGATGTCTTTCCGGCTTCACGGCGCCGTATGCATTCCAGTCGAATATGTCGATCCGTCGATAGAACGCCTGTTTTGTACGTGCAGACGATACGCGCGCCGTCCCCTACGTCCCACCGTCACTACAACGGCAAGGAGTGCCGATGCCGGAGACGTCGCAAGGTCTTCGTACCGCCTGCTGGGAAATCGCGGGCGACGCCTCGATCGTGGGCGGGGTCCGCGCCCTGGTGAGGGAGACTCTCGGCGGTTGGGGGCTGTCCCTGCTCGCGGACGACGTCGTTCTCGTCGTCGGAGAGTTGCTGGCGAACGCGCTCTCTCACGGCGAGCCTCCGATCAGGGTCTCGATGTGGGCCGGGGACGGCGACCTGTTCGTGTGGGTCACCGATCACGGCGCCGGGCTGCCGTATCGGCCGGTCCTCGGGCTGGACTCCACGCACGGGCGCGGCCTGGCCATCGTCGCGGCTCTCGCCCACGGTCACGGCGTCACTCCGCTGACCGGCGCCACAGGGAAGACCGTCTGGGCCCGCTGGGGCCACTCGGGGCACGACGACACCACGATCGCCCCGGGGAGGGAAGAGGGGAACTTCCCCCGGGATGCGGTCGTCTAGCGGACGACGGGGCGTGACCACGGCCGGGTAGGGCCGGCTCACAAGGGCAGGCCCTCTTCCAGGAGGCCGAGGACGCGGTCCATCAGGTCGGCCAGGGAATCGGTGCCCTCGGACTCGATCCACTGCTCGATGGCGGCAATCCACGCGCCCACGACGGCGCCGGTGAACACGCGCAGGCGGAAGTCGTCCTCAGGGACACCGGTGCGCTCGGCGATGGCCTCCCTGAGCATGGACATGGTGGCGATCTGCCCCTCCACCTGGCGGGCGCGCAGAGCGGGGATCGACCAGACGAGCTCGATGCGCCGCAGGATCGTCTCCTGCTCGTGGGGGAACACCTCGGCGAAGACCTGGCGGATCGCCGCGCGCATCGCGGCCAGCGGCGTGAGCGTGGCGGGCTGCGCGATGAACGCGGCGGCGATCATGGGGTCGTAGTCGTCCTGGATCACCACGTCTTCCTTGGTGGGGAAGTAGCGGAAGAAAGTGCTCGGCGACACCTCGGCGGCCTCGGCGATCTGCTCGATCGTGGTGGTGTCGTAGCCCTGCTCGACGAACAGCCGCATGGCGTGTTCCTGGATCGTCCGCCGGGTCTTGGCCTTCTTGCGTTCGCGGAGGCCGGGATGCTGCGGGGCGTTCGCGGGAGAGCTCATCTTCCAATTCTCGCGTGAGCGCGCCGGGTGTTCGCCGCGCATGGGCGCCGGGTTCGCCGTACTCCCTTCTCGCCGCCGCGGCGCCTGTCGAGGAGGCGGACGTGGGTGCGGGGGAGGGAGTGCGGGCGGGGTGGGGCGTGCGGGGGGTCGCGGGGGTGGTGGGTCGTGGGGTTGGGGTGGTCGGTCTCGAGTGTGCCGGGTGTCGGCCGCACTTGGGCGCCGGGTCGCCGTATCCCCTTCTCGCCGCCGCGGCGCCTGTCGAGGAGGCGGACGTGGGTGCGGGGGAGGGAGTGCGGGCGGGGTGGGGCAGGTTTGTGGTCAGAGGGGGG